>NZ_BAABDI010000014.1:0-123049 GCF_039539545.1 Hymenobacter antarcticus
TTAAGCATTAGCGACGAGATATTGTGTAGAAGTCAGGCATTACAACGCCTGTAAAAGCAGTGGATTCGCGAAAGCTAATCTTAAAAAAATACCCTTCAAGAAAGATGCATTAACGGTGACCAAAACCACCACTATTCCGAGGTCGGTCGGATAACGGATGTTACGTTAAGTGCAGATTCCGCGAAGGGAGCCCGCCCGCAGCGGGCCGTTTTCCCTTTCCTGTCCCATTAGAGTGCCGTCGCTATTTGCAAGCAATCCGTTACTATTGCTCCTGGACTGTTTCTAACTAATTTCATCAGCTAAGAATATGCGAGGTCTCCTGCACCACATCGCTCAATTTTTGATAGCCCTAGCTCGCAGTATTACGTGCAGTATGGGTATCCATCCTTAGCAAGGATTCCGACGCCAAATGAGCATCTAAGGCAACACCCATTTAGCCTCTTCCGCAATCCAGGCGCAACGGCGGCCCCTCGTTGGTCGAGTGCCAGCAGGCGGGCGTACCACGTGGTTGGATTGCCCCGGTCGGAGGTGTTGCGGCCCTTGCGGTAATGCGGCTCCCAAAATCCTGTTCGCCCAGGCCCGGGAAAGCACCTGGTTTTGAGTTTACGAAACTCATCTCGTTTTCGAGTTTCGTAAACTTTGAATCGTAGACGAGTTTCGTAAACTCCTCCAGCCCTGCAATGGCCAGTTGGCACCTGGTGCTGGCCAGCTGCTAGGGGTTCACGGAAAGGAGCGTTATTTTGGTGCAATGAGCAAACTTCGCACTCCAGCTTCGCCTCAGTTGTCTCCCGAACTCATTCGGGCCGTCCATCGGCAGGAGTACCCGACGCTGGAGCAGTTTGTTACGAACGCTACCGTCAACTTACCCGACAGCTATGGCCGGAGCGTGCTTTCGTTGGTGGTAAACTACGGGGACGCAGCCATGCTACAGTGGCTGCTCACAAAAGGCCCCGCGTTAGACCAGCAAGACCGCAACGGGTGGACGGCGCTTCACTTCGCGGCCCAAGCCTATGCCGTGGAAATGGCGGCGCTACTGCTCGCGGCAGGTGCCAGGGTCGACGTGCCGGATACCTTTGGCAGTACCCCCTTGTGGCGGGCCGCGTTTGAATCGCGTGGGCGGGGCGCTATGCTGCACCTCTTGCTCACACACGGGGCGAATCCCGACCAGCCCAACGACAGCGGCGTAAGCCCGCGGCAACTGGCCGAAACCATTGCCAACTTCGACGTCAAACAGTATTTTGCGCAGTAGCCCACCACTGCCTTAGCGTTCACTGAAAGGGTCCCAAGCTAAACGCGTTTCGTTTGGTAAAAGGAGCGTTTTCTTTGCTTTCGGTAACGTAGGCTGGTAAGAAAGCTCGAAACCGTTCGACCAGTAAGCCCTATGCGAATTTACGTTGCCTATCTGCTGGCTGCCCTTTTGAGTTTCTACCTGGTGATGCTCTACTATGGCGTCTCAGCAGGGTTTGCCAGTCCCGTGCCGGTTCTCGCCCTCGTCGGGACCTTGGTGCTCTCAACTTTTGCGGCCCCCGCCCTTGTTTACCATCCGCGTGTCGGGCTCTGGCTGGGTGCTGTGGGCTGTGGTTTACTCTTGCCCTACAGCATCATGTTCATGGGTGGTATCCTGAAGGAATGGCAGTGGAACTGGCTCCTGCCCCTGGGGCTGCTTCCTGGCGTGCTCGTACTGGTCAGCTCCTATTGTACGATGCAGGCGTGGCGAGCGCCCCTCAGCTCTTGGCTCACTTTACCGGCGCATCCGTGGCTAAGGCGGGCCTTGGTCTTGCTACCCCTGCTGCTGTGGACAAGCTATCTGTTCTCCATTCGCACTGCGTTCGGTTAAGCCTAGTTAGCAATTCGCTTTGTTTCGCATGCCTTCCTAGTGGATTTTTCATCTGATGGGTTCACGCAAACGGTGATTCAAGTAAGGCAGAGGCTCTTTTACATACTGCAAACGGTCGTTCACAGCACGTAAAAAGGGTTACGAACGCAACCCCTATGCCCATAAATAACCCCCCGGCTGGTGGAACAACCGGGGGGTCCGAAGCGGGTGCTGGTACACCCTGACTTCTACATCTATGAAACGGGAACACCCAAAGTTAACCCCCCGGTAGGGCTTCCGCACCAAATTTCGCGGTTTTTAGCCCTATTTGACGGGTTGCCGGTTTCTGTCGATGACAAAATCCGCTCTTCGTTTTGCTCCCTCGGTGAATAACCGCTGGAAGTTCCTGCTAAAGCAGCTTAGCCAAGGCAAAAATATCAAAAACCGCGAAATTTGGTGCGGAAGCCCTAACCCCCCGGGGCCATAACCAAAGCCAACCATCGGCCCGTTTAACTTTGGACCCAACTTTTAATCAAGGCCCCTTTTTCTGTTATGAAACCCCGGACCTCCGCCCTGCTGCTGACCTCCCTGCTGGGCCTGAGCCAGTGTATTATGCCCGAAGCCGTTGCGCCAGTGGAAACGCTGCCGGACGCCACCCAGACCGGCGCGAACACCGCCGGCTGCCGCGTGGACGACCTCATCTGGCTGCCCGGCTACGACTACATCGACTTTATGGGTGCCCGCCCCATCTCGGCCCGGTGGAGCAAGTCCCCCGCAACGGGCGGGCACGGGCTCTCGCTCTTACTGAGCAAGTCCATCAAAGGGCCGCAGGTGCATGACCGAACCCACGTGAGCTTGTTCGTGCCCGACATTACCCGGCCCGGCACGTTCGTCCTCGACCAAGCCGCCAACCCGCAGTTCGGCAGCACCAACCCAGCCTACGGCGGCTTCACTTTCTCCCGGGCGTTCCCCAACCAGCAGCTGCTGACGGGCCCCGGGGCTCCGGGCCGCCTGGTCGTGACCCGGCTCGATACCATCTCCCGCGTTGTGTCGGGCACGTTCGAGTTCTCGGCCCGCCAGGCCACGACCGGGACCAGCGTGCGCGTCACCGAAGGCCGGTTCGACTGTTCCTTTTAGCGCTTTCTTCCGCGCCGACGGGGCCCGCAGGTGCTCAATCCCGTGCATGACTCGGCCCGCTTGTAGGCCGGAAAATCGGACGTTTTATGAGATAGTCTGCCCGCTCAAAATTCCTTACCGTTGTTTTCCGTTCCTACTATCGTGCGACCCCTAAACCTCCGACTCGGGCGCACAGCTGCTTCGTTTTTATGATTAGCACCTTGGCTGACAAGATATTATCCGGCGTGTGGTCAAAACAATAGCCTTAACGTTCGTTTTCGCTACCCAATTTCGATTGCGTTAAGGAGCGTGTAAGACCATCGTTCCTCGGTGCTATTACGGCGCATTTGTGCCTTATCCCCAGCATTCAGACCAATTGGCTTACGAGTCGGAGGTTTTCCCCTATTTGTTTAACAACACCCTACCACCACCAAAAACACCCTGGGGTGGCTGGGACGACGCGGCGCGTGCCGTTGGCTTCGTAACATTATCCCCTCGCAGCTGTAAAAAGGCCTACACGGCGTGGGTAACAGCCACGGGCGACGCCACTTTAGCGCGGTGGACCTGGATTACACGAGCGGGCGGCTCACGCACATGTACTGAGGCTCGCCGGATAGGACTTAAACGAACGCGAACGCCTGCCCGCGCTCGCTGGGGAAAGCCGCGTTCACGCCAGTCGTCGCGCCCTGGATGGGGCTTGCTGCGACCCCGCCCATCGGCTCCGCGCCGGTGAGCCGCTGGCACACCCAACGCGGGCCGGTGCTGACCGGGCAGAGGGGTTTGGTGGGAGAGGAACCGGCGCGCCAAATGGCCGCGGGGGGTGGTGTGTCCATGGGGGCACACCGCCGGGAAAAACCGGATAAAAAGCGGGTAGAATTGAAGCAATAGGGGAATCTTTCCCGCCCTTGCCCCACCAGACCCGGGATAGGACTATCGGGACGGCGGCGCTGGCTATATTCGTTGGGTTAAGGGGCATTTTATCAGCCGATTATCGTCGAATTGCCTTTTTTTGTTTCGAGTAGGTTCGCGTCCTGCCGTTGCTCCAGTTGCACTAAAGCCTTATTTCACTTCACCAGTCCCGCCCTATGAATGTATTCTACTCTCTTCGCCGGCTGCTCCCTTTCATCGGCCTGGCCTCGCTGCTTACCCTGGGTGCCACGCAGGCCCAGGTGCTCGCCCCCCCCGGTCCCGATATCGTGCCCATCATGCAGCAAGTCGCGCTCGACAGCGTAACGGTCGCTCCCGTGGCCGTGGACACCAAAGAATGGCTGTTGCTCAACAAGGATATCCAAACCGAGCTGGACGGGGCGGTGCACAACCTCTACAATTTCAAGTTTGACAAGGCCGAGCGCCAGTTTCGCTCGCTGCGCCGGCGCTACCCCGAGCACCCGATGCCCTACTTCCTGATGGGGCTGAGCACGTGGTGGAAAATCATGCCCTCCAATACGCACAACGAGCAGTATGACAAGACCTTTTACGCCTACATGGACACGGCCATCGTCAAGGCCCAGCGGCTCTACGACGCCGACAACAATAACTACGAAGCCAGCTTTTTCCTTTCCGCCGCCTACGGTTTCGACGCCCGGCTGCACGCCGAGCGGCGCGACTGGCGCAAGGCCACGGTGAGCAGCAAACGCTCACTCACTTACCTGCAAAAGAGCCGCGAGGCCAACGGGCTGAGCCCGGAGTTTGCCTTCGGGGAGGGCCTGTTTAATTACTACTCGGTCTGGATTGCCGAAGAGTACCCTTTCCTGCGCCCCATCCTGCTGTTCTTCCCCAAGGGCGACAAGCAAAAGGGCCTGGCGCAGCTCCAGACCGTGGCCCGCCAGGGCTTTTACACCGGCACCGAGGCCCGCTTCTTCCAGATGCGGATTATGGCCAGCGAGCGGGAGAATAAAACGGAGGAAGCCATCCTGACCTCCCGGGGCCTGGTGCGGGAGTTTCCCGACAACGCCTGCTTTGCCCGCTCCTTCGCCAACCACGCCTTTACCGAGGGCGAGATGGCCGAGTGCGAGCAGACCAGCCGCGACATTCTCACCAAGCTGGGCAAGGGCCTGCCCGGCTACGAGGGCTTTAGCGGCCGCGTGGCGGCCTACTACCTGGGCTATGTGATGCAGAACCGCTACCGCGACTACGCCAAGGCCAAGGACTTCTACCAGCGCTGCCTGGTGTTCTGCGAGTCGGTGCAGCAGACCAAGGGCGGCTACTACCTGTTTTCGCTGTCCAACCTGGGCCGCATTGCCGCGGCCAACCGCGACGTGACCGAGGCCCGCCGCTACTTTGAACAGGTGCTCGCCCAAACCGAACGCAAGTCCGAGTTGTACAAAGAAGCCCGCACCTACCTGAGCAAACACCCGGCGACGGCCGCCGTCAGTCCGTCCAGTCACTTGGCGTTGAGCAGCCGGTAACTTCTTCTCCGGCCACAAAAGAGGAGAGCATCAAAAAGTGTGGGGCAATGGGAGATAATCACCTTCTGGCGTAACTTGAGAATCCGTTTTTGTCGGTGAACGCCATGCCCCAACCAGCTGCTGCTCCTATCTTATCCGGTGCTGACCGGCTGGCGGCGGTCTATCAGCTCAAGATTCATCTGCTGGGTAGCAGCCCGCAGATTTGTCGGCGCGTGGTGGTGCGGGGCGATACGACGCTGGCCGAACTACATCACGTCTTTCAGGTGGTGATGGGCTGGGACAACTGGCACCTGCATAGCTTCAAGCTCTGGGGCAAAGAGTATGGGATGCCGTACGCCGGCGGCATCTACTTTGCCGACGACGCCCGCCGGGTTCACCTGGGCGATTTCCCCTGGCGGGTCAACGACAAGTTCACCTACACCTACGATTTCGGCGATTACTGGTTTCACCAGGTGCGGGTGGAGAAAATGCTGCCTCCGACCTCGCTGGTGGACCACCCGGTGTGCGTGAGTGGCCGCCGTGCTTGCCCACCCGAGGAAGTCGGCGGCGCCAGTGGCTACGACCAGCGCACGCTCGACCAGTTCAGCTGGGCCTACGAAGCCCATGACCGCTTGCTGGCCGGTGAGGATATCCGGGAGGACGATGTACCGACCTGGTTTTGGACCTATCGACCGGAGCATTTCGATATAGGGTCATTGCACCAAATACGCAGTTAGATGTTTTAAAGACGAGATTATTCGCCTAATGCATTGACTGTAAGCATTAAAAAGCCTAAGCAGAGTAGCCGTAAGTGGCTGGTGACACTATCCGCTATCCGAAAGATTTTGGTAGCAGAAAGGGCCTCCCGATACTGGAAACGAAGGGTGTTTTTCTTTAGCTCAACAGCAGAGGCGGTAACTGTGCATTTGGTGCAATGACCCTAGTCGGCAAAGCCGGGCAGGGGCGGCAGCTCGTCGCGCATGCCGGTGGCCAGCAGCAGCGTGGGCGCTGCAAACGCGCCGTGCGCCGCGGTAGTCACTCGGAAGGTGCCGTCCGCAAGCTGCTCCGCGCCGGTGGCCCGGGCCGGGAGCAGCTGCACCGTGGGGTAGGCCGCTACTTGCTGGCGGGCGCGGGCGGCCAGCTCGGCGGGCGCGTCGCCGTCGTGCAGCAGCAGGTTGTGGGCATGGGGCGTGGTGCGGTTGCGCGGCTCGCCAGCGTCGAGCACCAGCACCCGGCAGCGGGCGCGACCCAGGGCCATGGCCGCGCTCAATCCGGCGTAGGAGCAGCCGACGATGATAAATTCAACTGCCAAAAATGAAGTCGTGGCGCGTAGGAATTAAAACTGTTTGATGTAGCTCACCTTGCCGATGGTCTGCTGCTGACGAGAATCCAGCCGGCTGTTATCCAGTTCATTAAACACTAGATAGACGTAGCTCAGGGGCTGAAACTCCCAGCTGGCGCGCACGTTCCAGCGGGCCAGGCGGGCGGCCGAGCTGTACTGGTAGAAGGCCGTGAGCTGCACGCGGGGGTTGAGCGAGAGGCGGGCTTCGGGGCCGAGCAGCCAGGCGTCCCGGTTTTCTTGCCCGATGCCCACGCCGCGCAGCGTGTTGTACTCCCCTTGCACGCTGAGGGCGGCGTGGGCCGAGGGCGAGTAGCGCAGGGTGCCCGAGGCGGTGTGCAGGCGGCCGTTGAAGTAGCCGCCCGTGGCCCCGAAGGCGCTCAGCGACACCTTGCGCGAGAGGTCGGTGTTGTAGCTCAGCTCGCCCCGGTGGTAGGTGTACTGGCCCTTGGCAATGAGAAGGCCCACCGGGTTGAAGTCCACGGGCAAATGCTGGCGGTTCAGCTCGTAGAGCCCCACCAGCCGGGCCCCGCTCTGGAACACCAGAAACAGCGGGTAGAGGCGGGCCAGCCCTTCCTGAAACCGGCGGTCGGACGCGCCCTGGTACACCTGCACGTCGAAGCCCGGCTCGATGGAGCGGATGAATTTGGGCTTCCAGCGGGGCCGCCAGATGAGGTAGCCGCTGGGGTTGTGGTAAATCAGGTTTTGGCGGGCCACGAAGCCCATGACGGGCAAATACCGCTCGGTGATGAGCGAGTGCTGGATGCCGACGTAGTACTGATTGGTGCTGTAGCTCGCGCCCACGTGCCCGGCCACGCCTTCGCCGCCACTCCCGCGCGTAAGCGACGTGGACAGCAGGTAACTGAGGGTGAGCGGCTGGCTGGGCCGGATGAGGCCGTCTACCGACACGGTGGTGTTCTGGCCGTAGGCGCGGCCCTCCCCGGCCTCGTCGTAGCGCGAGGTTATCAGCAGGCCCACGTTGTTTTGCCGACCGTAGTTTTTGAGGAAGCGCCCCACGCCGAAGTGGGCCGGGTTCTGGCCCCCGGCGAAGTCGTCCTGCTGCTGGCGCACGTAGAGCCCGCCGATGCCGCGGCCCACGGTACGGTCGGTGTAGCGGGCCCCGCCGGTGAGGGGCAGCGGCAGGCCGTTGTCGCCGAGGCCGATGGTGCGCGAAAAGAAGGGTTGAAACAGCGGCGTGCTGGGCGCGAACAAGGCCGCGTTTTCCAGGAAAAACTGCCGCCGCTCGGGGAAGAACACGTTGAAGCGGCGCAGATTTATCACCTGCCGGTCGGCATCGGCCTGGGCGAAATCGGTGTTCACGGTCAGGTCGAGCACGGCGTGGGGGTTGAGGGCCCACTTCACGTCGCCGCCCACTTTCACTTTGGTGTCAATGTTGGTAGGCTGGTCGCCGGCGTTGCGGCGGCGGTCCTGCTGCACCACGGTGTAGGGGGCCACCCGAATGTTGGCCGAAGCCGGCGGCGGCTGCAGGCCCCGTAGCTCGGCCACGTAGCCCATGCGGTAGGTGGTGTAGGCGCGCGGGTAGCCGGGGTAGCCCGAAATCTGGTTCTGGCGGCGGGCAATGCGGTTGAAGTTCACGAACCAGCCCGCGGAATCCGCGGCGGCGTTCTTTTTGCCGCCGCCGGGGTAGCGCAGCGTGGCCCAGGGCAGCTGCATTTCGGCCACCCAGCCCGAATCGGTGCGGGTGGTGCGCACCTTCCACAAAGCGTCCCACTCCCGGTCAAACAGGTTGTCATCAAATACTTGTAGGTCGCGCTGGGCCCCGTAGGGGTTGGTCTGAAAAGCGGTGGCGTTGCGCTGGGTGCGAAACGCATCGAAGGCGACGCCGAACAAGTCCTGGTCGAAGTAGCCGAAGTCGCGGCGCATGTCGGGGGCACGCACGCCCCGGCGGCCCAATGAATCGGGGCAGAGCGCGCCGATGTATAGATTACGCGCATCGAAGACGATGCGCACGTAAGTGTCGGGGCGGGCCGGCTGGCCCTGGTAGGGCTCCACCTGCCGGAAGTTTTTCAGCACCGGCGCGGCGCGCCAGGCGGCTTCGTCGAGGCGGCCGTCCACGGTAACGGGCCCGGCGGCGCGCACGGCCCGCACCACGGGCGGGGTGGCGGGCGGCGCGAAAATTTCCTGGGCGTGGGCGGCGCGGCCGACCGGCAGCAGGGCCAATAGCATACTCCCGCTAAGCAGTAGCCAGTCCCGGAAGCGAAAGCGTAACGGCATGATTCAGAAAATTATGAGGGGAAAGAAACACCGCGCCAGCGGCCACCAGTCTCCCTGTTTCACGTGGCGCAGCTTCCGCCCTGGCAGCGGCGGCAGTGCCGCTGGTTCAGCAGGTGCGTGAGCAGCAGCCCGGCCGAAGCGGCGTACTGTGCATATTCCAGCGCCGGCCACTGCTCGGCCAGCAGCGCCGACGCCGCGAACACCCCAAACAGCGCCCACAGCGCCAGCCGCAGCCGCGCCGACGAGCGCCGCCAGGTAGCCAGCGCCACGAGCACCCCGCTCAGCACCAGGAATAAGGGCTCCCACTGCTCGGCGGCGGCCGCCGGCGCCCGGGCGCCCCACCAGGCAAACAGCAGGGGGCCGGCCGCGCAATGCGCCGCGCACAGGGCCGCGTTGAGGGCGCCGCCGTAGTCGGCGGCTTGTCGAAAAAAAGGAATTTGCATGAGGTGGAGCCGAGGGTTAAAATGCAGGCCAGGGGTCTGAGAATGCGCCGCCGCGCTGCCAGTGGCCGATTTCGTCCTCGGTGCAGAGGCAGGCGGCCAGCTCCTGGCGCACCCGCGCCTCGGGCACGTCCTGGCCGATGAAGACCAGCTCGTTCTGGCGGTCCTGAAACCGGCTGTCCCAGCGGGCCATGATGTTGGCGCGGTTTTCCCGGAAGGTGGGGTTTAGCTCGGGCCGCTCGATGGCCGCCCACCAGGAGCCCGCGCTTTCGGTGCGGAGCGAGCCGCCGGCCTGGCCCCAGTTCAGGGCGTCGGCGGGGCGGGAGGCCAGCCAGAACAGGCCCTTGCTGCGGATGACCTCGCCCGGCCAGCCGTCGGCGATGTAGTCCCAGAACCGTTGCGGGTGGAAGGGGCGGCTGTCGCGGAAGACGAAGCTGCCGATGCCGTATTCTTCGGATTCGGGCGTGTGGTGCGCCTTTTTCAACTCCTCCTGCCAGCCCCGGCCTTGTTCCGCTTCCTCGAAATTAAAGAGGCCGGTATTGAGCACGTGTTCCAGCCCGACCTTGCCAAAGGTGGCTTCCACGATGCGCGCCCCGGGGTTTAGCTGGCCCAGAATGGCGCGCAGCTCGCCCAGAAAGCGGGGCTCGACCAAATCGGCCTTGTTGAGCACGATGACGTTGGCAAACTCCACCTGCTCGGTGAGCAGGTTCACGATGGTGCGCTCGTCCTGCGGGTCGGCTTCGTTGAGCTGCCGGTCAAGCAGGCGGTCAAGGGAGCCGAAGTCCTTGGCGAAGTTGAAGGCATCCACCACCGTCACCATCGTATCGAGGCGGGAAAAGCGGCTCAGGTCGATGGCGCCGTCCTCGCTCACGAAGCTGAACGTTTGGGCGACGGGCAGGGGCTCGGAAATGCCGGTGCTTTCGATGAGCAGGTAGTCGAAGCGGTTTTCGAGGGCCAGCTTTTCCACTTCCAGCATCAGGTCTTCGCGCAGGGTGCAGCAGATGCAGCCGTTGCTCATCTCCACCAGCTTTTCCTCGGTGCGCGAGAGGCCGCCCTCGCGGGCCACCCGGTTGGCGTCCACGTTCACCTCGCTCATGTCGTTGACGATGACGGCCACTTTCAGGCCTTCGCGGTTGTGCAGCACGTGGTTGAGCAGGGTGGTTTTGCCCGCGCCCAGAAAGCCGCTGAGCACGGTAACCGGCAGTTTGCGCAGGGCGCGGAGGGGGGAGTCAGAAGGCATAAAAAAAGAGGTCAATGAATTAGTAATGAGAAAAATGAGTCGATAAATCCTGCTCTTACCCGCGGGGCCACGGGTCAGAGAAAACGGTGCCCCGTCGCCAGCAGCCGATTTCCAGCGGGGTCCTCGGGCAGCTTTCCAGGTTGGCCCGCAGCCGGGCTTCATCCAGGTCCTGGCCGTTCCCCGGTGTGCGAGAAGCGGCCGGGACCAGCCGGGCCGTCGCCGCTCCCGATAACGGCCGCATTCAGCCCGGCGCGCTCCCGCAGCAGGTGCCGCAGCACGGTCGTTTGCCCGCGCCCGTGAGGCCGGTAAGCACCGCGACGGGCAGTTGGGGCCGCGTCGGCAGGGAAGAAAGTGGTTGGGTAAGCATGGCCGTTGCGTGAGGCAGGAGCAGATAATGCGGGATGGAAAAAGGGCTGGTCAGCCGCGCAGCCGGCCGGGCAGGTTCGCGTAGCCGAGGGCGAAGAGCACGGCCGCGGCCCCCAGCAGCTCCAGCAGGCCCGCTGCCACGCCCGCGCCGGTGGGGGCCGGGGCCTGAAAGGTGGGCCGGGCCCCGTAGTCCGCCGCCGTCAGGGGCTGATTGCGAAACAGGCGCGGAAAGTAGAAATCCACGATGCGGCGGTGGAAGGCGGGCAGGGCGTTGAAAAAGCGCAGGTAGCTGGGCAGGTCGGTGCCGGCCAACTGGCTGAGCAGGTTCTGGGTGTTCACGGCCGGGTTGAGCAGGCTGAAGCGGGCGGCCAGCGTTTCGCGGGCGGCAATGGCGCGCAGGTACTCGTCCACCAGCGGCTTCTGGCGCTGGGCCGTGAGCTGGAAATGCGCGGCGTAGCCCTTGGCCGGCAGGTTGGGCTGAAACAGCGTGTCGCCGGGCGGGGCCAGGCCAGGGTGCTGGCGCAGGTACGTCCGTATCACGGCGCGCACGGCCGGCTCGCTGTCCTCGTTGTCCATGGCGGCGCGGCGCACCAGCGTGGCCAGCGGCGCGCTGTCCACGGGCCGCACCACGGCCAGCGCGGCGCTGAGCACGCTGGGCACCACCAGCAGAAACAGCAGCCACAGCCCCACCGCCGTCAGCGCATTCACGGCCGAGTTGCGGTTGAAACTCACAATCAGCCAGACCAGCGCGAACCAGAACGCGCAGTAGGCCAGCACCGTCAGCAGCCACAGCCCCAGTACGGCCGGGCCGGTGGCCCGCCCGGCCCCCGCTACTACGAACCCCACCACGGACAGCCCCCCGGCCAGCCCCGCCACCAGCCCGAAGCCAAACAGCAGCTTGCCCAGCAGCAGCCGGCGCACCGAGGCCGCCTGCACGTGCAGCAGGGGCAGCACCCCGTTTTCGCGGTCGGCCGAGAGCAGCCCGTAGCTGAGCACGATGATGAACAGCGGCAGCAGGTACACCAGCACAAACGCCAGGTCGAAGTTGCCCACCAGCAGCTTCTGGGGGTTGGCCAGCTCGTTTTGAAACAGCTGGTAATACAGGCCCATGCCGGTGAGGCGGTAAGCGCCGGGGTTCAGGTCGCGCTGGCCCACCACCAGCGCGGCCAGGGGCGCGGGCGGCGCGGTGGCCGCGTACCCGTGCCGGTGCCAGGCATAGGTGGGCTGCGTGGCCTGCTCGTAGGCGTCCTTCTCACTGAGGCGGGCCGGGTCGGCGGCGGCCGCCGCGCGGTAGCCGGCAAACTCGGTTTGCTCGGCTTGCCGCACCTGCGCGATGGCCGCCCGCTGCCCGGCCATCTGCCGTTGGCCGTAGTAAATGGCATACAGCCCAAACAGGGTCAGCACCGCCAGCAGCCCGACCTGCAGCCGGTTGCGCCGGAAGCGCCGCCATTCGTAGCGAATAATCAACGAGAGCATAGGTTTGGTGCTTAGTTGTTAGTGCTTGGTTGTTGGTGCTTGATATGGCTTTATGCAAAGGGCAGCGAGAACAGCCCAAGCACCAAGCACCAACAACCAAGCACTAAAGCGGAAAGCGGTTGACGGAAAAATGCAGGGCCAGCGGCAGTCCCAGCACCCAGAGCAGCAGCGCCCCGATTTCCAGCCCGTAAGGCCGGAGGGCCGGCCCCACGGCGGGCAGCTGGTAGGTGAAGTCGGGGACGGCAGTCCAGAGGGCGCGGCCGGGGTGGTACTCGTAGAACTGGCCGTATTTCGAGTTCTGCGCCGCGTCGGCGTGCAGGGTGCGGATGAGGCCCAGCCGGTAGGCCCCGGCCTGGCGCTGGAAGTCGAGGCTGGCGTAGAGGTCGGTGCCGGTCAGGGCCATGCTCAGGTTGCGCAGGGCCAGGTAGGGGTCGGCGAAGCTGGCGTAGGTGCTCAGGCGGTTCTGGCGTTCCAGGGTCTGGCGCAGGCTGTCGCGGTGCAGGGTCTGCACCCGGTCCAGGTAGTCCTCGCCGGCCTGGGCCGTCACCCATTCCACGTTCAGCGGCAGCTGCTGCACCGAGTCGACGCGGTAGCGGGTCAGGTAGGCGCGCGTCAGCCGGGCGCTGCGGCCGGCCTTGGTGGTGTCGCCGGGCAGGCCGTGGTCCATGTCGCGGCTGATGCCCTGCTGGTAGGCCTGCATGGAGGGCAGCGCGTGCAGGTTGTCGCCCAGCGCGGCGGCCGTTTTGGGCAGGATAATAACGAAGCCTATCCAGACCGTGAGCAGGGCCAGCAGGGCGTTGCGCGAAGAAGTGGCCCAGGCCGACACCAGCACGCCCAGGCACACGAATCCGAAAAAGTAGCCCGCGTAGCCCCCGGCCAGCAGCGCCAGCCGCCGGGCCAAATCGCCGGTCCAGGGCAGGCCGGCCTGCCAGAACGCCCCGCCCAGCGCCACTGCCAGCGCCAGCACGATGCCGTAGTAGGCCAGCACCTTGCCCCAGGCCAGCTGCCGCCGGCTCACGCCCTGGCTCAGCGCCAGCCGCAGCGTGCCGCTTTCCTTCTCCTGGGTGAAGGCCCCGAAGCACAGAAAAATGATGAGCAGCGGCAGCAGCACCTGCAATACCAGCGCCCCCGACAGCTCCCCGAACCGAATCAGGGCCGAGTAGTCCTGCGCCGGCCGGAACATGAACTCGTGCTGGTAGTGCGCCTCCAGGTACACCGACGTGCCGGTGTAGGCCTCCAGCCCGTAGTCGAAAAAGCTCAGGCCGGTTTTGGGCTTGAACACGAACGTGCCGAAGTGCGTGGCGATGTGCGGGTGCTTTTCGCCCTGGCCCAGCCACTCGGCCCGGCGCTCGGCCTGGGCCTGCGCCATCTGGGCGCGTTGCCGGTCGAAGCTCACGTAGCCCACCGCGCTGGCCGCCAGCAGCAGCGCCGCCACCACCAGCCCGAAAAGCAGCACCTGCCGGTTGCGGATGGCCGCCCGGACTTCCTTGCCAATGATGCGAGAGAGCATGGGCTTTTAATTAAGAATTAAGAATTAAAAATTGAGAATTAAAAATTAAAAATGAAGCGGTTTGAAAGGGAGAATTAAGCAGCCAGTCGAATAGCGCAGCGCGGCCAGGGCCACCCATTTTTAATTCTTAATTCTTAATTCTTAATTCCCTTTCAAGCGTGCATGTGCTGCAAATACAGCTCCTCCAACTCGTTGTAGTCCACACTGCTGGCCCCGAAAGATTCGAGCAGCCGGCCTTCCTTCATGATGCCGATGTGGGTGCCCGTATCGCGGGCCCGGAACAGGTCGTGGGTGGCCATGAGCGTGGCCACGCCCCGCTCGCGCAGGCGCAGCAGCAGCGCCGAGAATTCGTTGCTGGCCTTGGGGTCGAGGCCCGAGGTGGGTTCATCCAGCAGCAATACTTTGGCTTCCTTGGCCACGGCCAGGGCAATGCCCACTTTCTGACGCATCCCTTTCGAGTAGGCCGCTACCCGCCGTTGGGCAAAGCCCTCCGGCAGCCCGGCCTCGTGCAGCAGCGTGAGCAATTCCGTTTTGGAATGCACTTTGCCGGCCAGGCCGCAGAAGAAATCCAGGTTTTCCAGCCCCGTCAGGTCGGGGTAGAGCATCAGGTTTTCGGGGATGTAGGCCAGCAGCCGCTTGGTGGCCGGCCCGTGCTCGCGCACGGCCAGGCCGTTGATGAAAGCCGCCCCGCCGCTGGGCTCGATGAAGTCCAGAAACAGGTTGATGGTCGTGGACTTGCCGGCCCCGTTGGCCCCGAGCAGGCAGTAGATGTCGCCGGGCCGCACCGTCAGGTTCAGCGGGTGCAGGGCCGTGAAGTCGCCGTAGCGCTTGGTCAGGTCGCGGGCTTCGAGCATGACTAGTTCAGCTTGGCTAAGCCCGTGAGCAAGCCCGGCACGTCCATCTTCTTGCTGATAGTGCCGTCGCTGAGCTTGTATTGGTAGATGCTGTTCTGCGTGCGGGTGTTCACGCTCAGCAGCAGGTTCTGGTCGTCGAACTTGCGCATCAGCGAGGACTGCGAGCCGAAAATCAGCGGCAGGCCGGGCAGCGCGCCGCCGGAGGTGCGGGCGTTCAAATCCAGCCGGTAGTAGCGGTAATTCGGGCCTCTGAATTCGTACGAGTCCGTGGGGTCCTCGATGCGGGTGGTGAAGGCCAACCCGTTGCCAAAGAGGTAGAGGCCCTTGCAGTCCTTGCCGGTGGCGGCTTTCAGGTCGAAGAAATACGCGGGGTCGAAGCGGGTTTCGCCGGCCTTGATGCGCAGCACGCCGCTCGGCACCCGGCTCGTGCCGTCGCCCTGCACGTAGATGTCGCCGTTGGCGTCCTTGCTGAAGCACGAAATGGCGCCCGAGGAAAACACGGTGCCCGTGCGCGGGTCGGCAATCACCTTTTCCAGGCGGCCGGTGGGCAGGTCAATCACGGCCACGTGGGCGGAGTCGGTGAGCGAGGCAAACGAGGGGGTTTCGTAGTACACGCCCCAAAACAGCTTGGTGTCGCGCACCATCGAGCCCAGGTAATACACCCGGCGGGCCCCCGGCTTCTGGAGCCGGGTCAGGTCCACCTCGCCCGTCGTCACGAACGTCGTGGGGTTGAATTTCACCAGCCGGGCCAGGCCCCCACCCACCGAGGCGTAGGCTTCGGTCTCGCTGATGAACTGCACGTCGGAAAAGGTGTTGGCCCCCGGCACCACCAGCCGGCCGGCCTCCACGGGCCGGCCCGTGGCGGGGTCGAAGGTGTACTTGGTGAGCGTGGCCGGCGCGCTGAATTTCGACATGTACAGCGCCTGCTTGTAGTGCCACATGGCGGCGAAGCTGGCCTGCTCCGTCGCGTTTCGGGTGTCGAGGGTGGCCGCGTTCAGGTCGGTCAGGCCCTGGATGTAGGTGGTCTGGCTGGGAAAAGCCCCGCCCACGGTACTCATGGCGTAGTTGGTAGCTACGGTGGGCTTGCTGTCGTCGGTCTTGTTTTTGTCGCAGGCCCCGAGCAGGAGCGTCGCGGCGGCCAGGGTGCCGGTCAGGAGCCGGCTTTGGAAGTAGGAAGTGTGCATGTGGTTGAATGGGTAATTGAATGGGTAAGAAAAAATGAAAAATGCTTTTTTGAGGAGTGATGAAATCAGGCCCCGCCGCTAGCTGTTTTTGCGCAGAAACGCCCGCAGCTTGAGGTGGCCGGAGCGGCCGGGGCGCTGCACGTTGAAGTTGTCGTAGGCCGGGGCGTCGGCCAGGTTGTGGACTTCGGCGCTGAGGGTGAGCCGCTCGCCGGCCAGGGCGTAGCTCAGGCCCAGGTGCTGCACCAGCTGGCTCGGGATGGTGGCCTTGGTGGCCGCAAACCCATCGGTGGCCCAGTACAGGTAGAAGGCCTGCACGTAGCTGGCCTGGTACCAGGCGCTCAGGCGGCGGTCCGCCCCGCCCACGTTGGCCCGGCTGAGCTGCACCTCGGCGTTGCCGAAGAAATAGGGCAGGTTGGGCATCCGGGCGTTGAAATACCGGGCATCGGCGGCCCCGCTCTGGCCCAGCGGCGTGCGGCTGCGCACGTCCTGGTACGTGGCGTTCAGGGTCAGGCTGAGCGCTGGCACCGGGGCGTAGCGCACCGCCGCTTCGGCCCCCAGGGTGCGGGCCTTCAGCAGGTTCTGGTTCTGGGTGTCGCGGATGGACGGCGGCTGGTAAATCACGTTGTCGGCCGCCCGCAGAAAGCCACCCACTTCGGCGCTCCACGTGGGGCGGGCGTAGCGCACCTCCAGGTTGGCGTTGTGGCTGGTTTCGGCCTTTAGGGCCGGGTTGGCGCGCACCAGCACGCCGTCGCCGAACAGCTCGTATTCGTCGGGCAGGCGGGCCGCGTACTCGTAGCTGCCTTTCAGCACCCAGGCCGGCGCGGGCTGCCAGCGCAGCAGCTGGTTGGCCCCCAGCCACTGCCGGGCCTGCCGGGTTTCGAGGTACAGGCCGCTGTCCTGCTTGCCGAAGCCGTCGGACTGGTAGCCGAAATACTTCACGGCCGTGCTGCTGCCCCAGCGCCCGCCGGCCCAGTCGTGCTCGTAGGCCAGGCCGGCCACCAGCTTGCGCAGCGTGGTCGCGTCGCGGGCGTAGTCGCGCTCTTGGCGAGCGGCGATGATGGCGTCGTCGCCCGCCCGCCGGAAGGAGCTGCCCAGCACGTTGGCCACCAGCCGGCGGCCGGCCCCCAGCGCCTGGGTGGCGTTCAGCCGGGCCACGCCGGTGTGCGAAGTCAGCGCGAGCAAGCTGCCGATGCCCACAATCTCACCCGAGCTCACGCGCCGCCGCTCCGTGATGCGGCCGTCCCAGTTGTAGATGTTGCGGCTCGTATCGGTCAGCGCCCCCGCTACGCGGGTGTAGCCAGCGTAGGCCCGCACGTCGAGGCCGGGCCGCAGGGCGGTTTTCTGGTAGCTGAGCGCGGCCCCGGCGCTGGTTTCGGCGTAGCGGGCCGCGCCGTAGGCCTGCAGCATCTGCACGTTGTGTTGCAGCTGCTTATCCACCCCGGCCCCGAATACGGTCAGGGCCAGCTTGTCGGCCCAGGGCCGGTCCTGCCAGCCAATTTCGGCCCGGCCGAGGTAGCTGCTGAACTGGTCATGAAAGCGCCGCACCGTTTGCTTTTCCGGCGTGCCCACCGGGCTGATGACTTCGGCCTGCACCTGATAATCGTTGTCGGCGCGGTTGTAAAAGCCATTGCCGGCCACGTAAAAGCCGCTGGCGGGCAACACGTAGCGTCCGTTCAGCGCCGCTTTGTGGGTGTTGAAAGCGCTCAACTCGTAGGAGGCATCGAGGTAGGAGAACTGCTCGCGGCGCGTTATCACGTTCAGGGCCCCGCCCAGCGCGTCGGCCCCCAGGCTCACCGGCGTCACGCCCCGGTACACTTCCACCCGCTCCAGCAGGCTCACCGGCAGCACGTTCAGGCCCAGCCCCCGGCCGTAGAATTCCAGCGGAATGCCATCCAGAAACACGCGCACCTGCTTCCCGCCCAGCCCGTTCAGTGAGAGGTTGGCGTTGCTACCCAGCCCGCCGTCCTGGCGAATGCGCACGCCCGGCACCCGGTTCACCAGCTCGGTCAGCCCGAAAGCCTGCCCGTAGTAGGGCCGCAGGTCGAGCACGGCCACGGCCTGCGCGCTGCGCTGCAACGTCGTTGCTTCTGACTGGCCTTCCACCTGCACGGCGGTTAGCTCCTGGGCCGTGGCCCGCAAAGCCAGTTCCAGCCGCCCGGGCTGCCCGGCGCGCAACTGCACCCGCCCGGTTTCGGCACGGTAGCCCACGAGGCGGACTTCGACCTGGCACGTGCCGGGACACGCCTGAAAGCGGCAGTTGCCGGCGGCGTCGGCCGCCAGCGCCTCACCCGTTTCGAGCAGGCGCACCGTGGCGCCGGGCAGGGGCTGGCCGGTTTCGTGGTCGGTTACGCGCACGGTCAGGACCGAGGCACAGGCCGCACGAACCGCTGGCGGAGTACCCGCCCCGGAGCCGGCCTGCGCAACCGCAGCCACCGGCCCCAGCCACCCCGTCAGCAGCAGCAGCAGCAAAATCAAGCGCCAACCACCTCTTCCCCAAGCGGGAAGTGGAAGATAAAATAACATGAAACCAAAAGGAACCAGCCAGGCTGCGTGGCACGCAACCCAACCCGTGACGTGGAGCCGCGCCGGTTAGCGCGCCTCACCGGCTGCCCAACGTGCCACGTTGGGCTACGCCACGGGGGGGCCGCGCAGGGCCGCGCCGGGCAGCAAGTGCCGGGCCGGGCACACGTTCATCAGTACCTGATACGTGGCATAAAGGGGCCGCACGCGCGGTAGGGGCACACCAGGCGGCAGCGCGGGCTGGAACGCGGCATCGTAGAGCTGCTCGGTGTGGCAGTGCCGGTGCTGGGGCGAAACTTCGGCTTCCGGGTGGTGGGCCGGGCGCACGGCTGGCCGGTGGGCGACTTCGACGGTATGCTGATGGGCGTGCAGGCTCAGCACGGCCGCTTCGGGGGCCATCACGCGCCCTAACAGCAGCAACAGCCACCACGCTCCCAACCTGCTACGCAAACGTTGCATTCACCTTCCGCTAATAAAGAGCCCAAAGGTAATCAGCCGGGGTTTAAATGCAACAACATTGCATATTAATTGCGAAGTAGCGTCGCAGATTGCCGGCGAGGCGGCTGGCAACGGGGAGCTGCCACGGACGCCCCACCGAAAAAGTCTGAACTAGGCCGGCTGGCACTCGCGGCACACGCCCCCGAGGAGGTAGTCCCGCGTGAGGGCCTCGAATTTGGCGGGTAACGTCACGGCCGGAATGGTTACCTGGTTGAGGCAGTAGATGTGCAGGCAATTGGTGCACTTGAAATGCACGTGGTTGTCAAAGTGCGCGTCGGCACTGCATTCAATGGAACAGGCCGCGTAGCGCACCACGTCGCTCGTATCGATAACGCGGTGAATCAGGCCGCTTTCCTCGAATGATTTCAGCGTACGGTACAGCGTGATGCGGTCAGTGTCGGGCGGAAGCAGCGGCTCCATCTCGCCACCAGACAGCGCGTAGGGCGACTCGGCCAGGACCTGCAGCACGGCCCGCCGCACCGCGGTTTGACGCAGCCCGTGCCGGGTCAGGGATTGCGAAAGGCGGTCGGTGGCAGGCATACGGTTTGGGTAAGTTGAGTAGCACCTGCCTATAGGCAAGGCAACACACAGTTAACAAGCGTAAAAGTAACGAAGTTGCATTAAGCAGGCATGCCAACTTATACAGTACGCATCGCCTTACCGGGTGTAGCCTGATTAACAACACCCGCAAGTGGACTACATGCAGTTGCACCGATGACTTCCTGAGCTAGCCATTTTACATCTTGTAAACGAGCGTGCACAGCAAGTAAAGCAGTCCCCTAGGAGCTTGTCACGTTTTCCAAACGAACGTTCTTAACATGAAACTTTGGCCCGAAAAGCGTATTTGGTCGCCTGAAACCAGCTGGCGGCCGCTCGTTTCTTCTCGCATTAGCGGAGTTACTGCTCGGGTGCTGGCGGCTGCGCCAACTCCTGCTGATAAGCCCAGTCTTCCGGCGACAGGATAGCCTGTAAGAACGCATCATGGCCCAAATCGCGGCGCTCCAATGCGTGCCGCCGCAGCGGGAGACTCTTCTTACTGGCCTCGAAGCCGTCGCGTGCCATGGTTACCCGCATCTTCCCGGGTAAGCCTTCAAGCCAATGGTGGAAGTCGTCTTCGGTCACCTCGCCGTCGGCCTGCTGCTGGTAACGGTAACCCGCATTGCCCAAGCGAAACAGACGGGCATGATAGGCCCGTTGTTCTGGCGGCAGCGCCGCTAAGAAGCCCAGCTGTGACTGGTGGTATTTGTCTAGGGGGTGGCGGGGCTGGAGGAGCTTTTCCATGCCGTAAAAGAACGACGAAAGGCAGAGCGGAGGTAGTCAAAGACGAATTAGAAATTATCAGCTTCGAATTCCTTAGCGGGGTTTTCTGTTCCTACTCTAGTGCGACCCCCAGTACACGCAGCAGTCGCCGGCCAGCGGCTTAAGCACTGTGTGGCAGCTTGTGCACTCGTAGAAATATTGGCAAGCGTCGGTTGGCATCTGTTCGGCTTGCGCATGGCCACACACCGGGCACGTCAGCACGGAGGTGAGTAGCGGGGCTTTGGGTTCGAGCGTGAGCATAGAGCAGTGGGGGTTGGTCCGTGGCAAGCACCTGGTAGCCGGTGCCATTAATGGCTTGTGCGACCTGCGCGGCGGGACTTTTGGCTGCGTCAAAGCGGACCTGCGCGGTGCCCTGGTCGTAGGATACGGACACGCTTCGCACACCTGGTAGCTGCTGCACCGCGTGTTCGACGTGCTTGGCACAGGCTTCACAGGTCATGCCTCCGATGCGGCAATTTGCTGTTTGCCATACCGGCGCGGCCCCACTCGTAATTAATGGAGCCGGTCTGGTCGCGGTGGGGTACAATTTGGCCCCGTAGTAAGGGAAGGCCAGCAGCAGAGCCGCCAGTACGGTAACGACCCCTAGAAAGCCCTTGGATTGCAGCAATGAATGCTTGGCGTCCAACGCGCAGCCGCAGTCATCGGCCGGCAGGGGCTTGAGCTTCTGGTACCAGGCGAAGCCCAGCACGCCCACGGTCAGCACAATCAGGTACGGCCGGAAGGGTTCGAGCCAGGAGAAGGACGAGGCCACCCCGCCCAGACCGCCGACCACGGCCAGCAAGGGAGTGATGCAGCAGAGCGAAGCCGCAAGCGCGGCCAGCAGGCCCGCTCCCAATAGGGGCTTGTAAGCGGAAGTAGGGAACTGGTTCATTAGGCCGATTGGGCAGTAGAAACTGCGGCTAAGCCTGCCAACAACGGTCGCAGGATGGCCAAATGGGGTTGGCCGAGGGCATAAAACACCGTTTGACCGACCTTGTGGGCGTGTAGCACGCCGCCATCCTTGAGCTTGCGCAAATGTTGAGACACGGCGGAAACGGTCATCTGCAGCACGTCGGCAATGTCGCACACGCAAAGCTGCTGTTCATCGGCCAGCAGGAACAGAATTTTCAGCCGCACCTCGCTGCCGGCTAGGGCCAGGGCCGCCGCCAGGGACTGAAGAGCCGGCTCGACATGAGCTAAGCGAGTTTGGCACTGCTGGATATGGATGGTGTCGGCAAACACCAGGATACAGGGGTAGCGCAAGAGTAAGAACAGAAATTCCCGTTAGGGCCGTGGGGTTGAATTTCGGTTGGGTTGGGGTGTCTCAGAATACGGGCGTTTTAATGCCATTAGGTCAGTTTTGAATGATAGGCATAAATGCATCTCGTTTGGTTATCTCGTTAATCAGTGGCTCTTGTTAACTACAAGACGTGACTTATTAACTGCTGTTACGCAGCGGGGCCGGCGCGTAACAGCAGTTAAAGCGTTTGCTTGGTTGGTATATGTTTAATGCCGGGCAGTAGCGCGAAGCACCGCTTCGCGCTACTGCCTAGCCAGCACACTGGCTTGAGAACCACTGTAAGTGCCGGGTCTGACTGGTTATCGAGTTGGTCGTCAACAGGACAACGGTGCCGCGGGATTTGCCGTTAGCAAGCAGATACCGTCACCTACTCTTCTCAGCATGAGCCAGCCAATCCAGGGAAAGGATTTCTACGACAGCGTGTTGCAATTCTACGACCAGGCCGCCAGCTTCTCCAGGCTGGACCCCGGCATACTGGCCCAAATCAAGGCCTGCAACAGTATTTACAAGGTGAATTTTCCGGTGGAGGTTGAAGGGAAAATTCAGGTGTTTGAGGGCATCCGGGTGCAGCACAGCCACCATAAACTGCCCAGCAAGGGCGGCATCCGCTACAGCGTGCACGTGGACGAGGACGAGGTGAAGGCCCTGGCCACGCTCATGACCTTTAAGTGCGCGCTGGTTGACGTGCCCTTCGGCGGGGCCAAAGGCGGCGTGAAAATCAACCCCCGCACCAGCTCCGTCGAAACGCTGGAACGCGTGACGCGGCGCTACGCCAGCGAGCTCATCAAGAAAAACCTCATCGGGCCCGGCACGGACGTGCCCGCGCCCGACTACGGCACCGGCAGCCGCGAAATGGCCTGGATTGCCGACACCTACCTCACCTTCAAATACGGCGACACCAGCGCGCTGGGCTGCGTCACGGGCAAGCCCGTGGGCCAGGGCGGCATCCGGGGCCGCACCGAAGCCACCGGCCTGGGCGTATTTTACGGGCTGCGCGAGCTGTTTGCCGACGGCGAGATGCTCCAGAAAATCGGCCTCAGCGGTGGCCTCACCGGCAAGCGCGTCATCGTGCAGGGACTGGGCAACGTGGGGTACCACGCGGCGCACTTTCTGCAAAAAGACGGCGCCCTGATAACCGGCATCGCCGAGCGGGAAGGCGGCATCTACCACGCCGATGGCCTCGACGTGGAAGCCGTGGTGCGGCACCGCACCGATAGCGGTTCGCTGCTGAACTACCCCGGCGCCAAGAACGTGACCGAAACCGCCGACCTGCTGGAATACGAATGCGACGTCTTGCTGCCCGCCGCCCTGGAAAACCAGATTCACGAGGGCAACGCCGCCCGCATCAAGGCCAAAGTCATTGCCGAAGGTGCCAACGGCCCCGTAACTCGGGCGGCCGAAAAGATTCTGCTGGAACGCGGCATTGTCATCCTCCCCGACCTTTACCTGAACGCCGGCGGCGTGACGGTTTCGTACTTCGAATGGCTGAAAAACCTCTCCAACGTGCGCTTTGGGCGCATGGGCAAGCGCGCGGAGGAAGCTTCCCTGCAACGGCTGGTGAACACCATCGAGCAAAGCACGGGCAAGAGCATCAGCCCCCAGGAACGCGCCCTCATCGTGCACGGCACCGACGAAATCGACCTGGTCCGCTCCGGTCTGGAAGACACCATGATAGTCGCGTACCACGAAATTCGGGCGGTGATGAACGACATAAAGGGCATCCAGGATTTGCGCACCGCGGCCTTTTACAGCGCCATTGAGAAAGTGGGCGTTAGCTACCAGTCGCTCGGCATCTTTCCGTAGCGGCAGCGGCAGCGGCTGTGCGCCGTGCGGAGGTCCGGGGCAGAGGTCCGGGGCAGAGGCGCGCCCGGCCTTTTCGGCGCTCGCGCATTCGGGCCTTACTTTGGGACCATGCTCAGAACTGCTGTTACGCAGCGGGGCTGGCGCGTAACAGCAGTAAGTAAGTGGCAATATTCAGCTGTTCTGAGCGTAGGCCGGCGAACTGGCACTGACCAGCAAGTCTGCCGGCCCGCACTATTGCATCTGGGTGAGGCGAACTTTCATGGCCGTCAAAATGAGCTAAATGAACGCCAGGACAGATTTAATATACTGTACAGCGCGCTCCGAAGGAGGCAGTGGTCGTGGTGTAGCGCAGCAAATAGCTGCCGCTGGAAAGCCCGGCCAAGGGGACGCTACCTTGGACGCGGCCATCCACTTGGGCGGTGCGCACGACCCGGCCCAGTAGGTCGAGTACCTGCAGAATAGCCGGCTCAGCCGGTCCGGTGTACCTATACGCCGAGGCCTGCCCCACGGGCACCTGCGTAGGGTACACCGCAAACCCCGCTACCGGGGTCACTAAAGCAACCGAGCGCACCGGGGAGAAACTGAAGCTCCCGTTTAAATCGTTCTGGCGCAGGCGGTAGTAAAGCAGCGTCACGCCACCGGGAAGCTTTGCATCGAGTAATTGGTAGTCGTGGCGTGTGCTGCTCGTCCCAGCCCCGGCCACCGTGCCGATGGCGGAAAAGCTACGGGCATCGAGGCTGCGCTCCACGACGAAGCCGAGGTTGTTAAGTTCCTGAGCAGTGGCCCAGTTCAGGCGCACGGTAGCCGAGCCCTCGGCGCGGGCCGCGAAGTCGAGTAGGGTGACGGGCAGCGGGTTCGCCGCGTTGCTCACCGTGAAGCGGCTAAGTGTGGCCGGGTTCATGCTGATGTTGCGGGCGCTGGCGTTGGCAACGGGGCCACGCACGGCCCAGGGCTGGGCGGCGGCCGTCTGCTGCCACACACGGGCCTGAGTGAAATCGGTCAGGCCGTTGTCGTTATCGGCAATCCAGCTGAGGGTGAGTTGCACGGCGGCGCTGGCCTGAGTGTCTGGGCTGATGTCTCAGATGCGGTCGATACCCTTGTAACTGGGAATGGTAAAATTTACGCCCCGGCTGACGTTGTCCGTGAGCAGTCCCGCCGTGCGGGTGATGCGCACGGTGCCTAAGTTGTTGGTGGTGGGGTTGAGCAACGCGCCGTGACCGAAATCGATGGCCGCCCCGCTCAAGCCGTTGCGAGTAATTTCAAGCGCACCTAGCACGTAGCGGCTGGGCCCCTCGCCGACCAGCGTGGCTCCGTGGGGCAGACGCAGCGTGAAAACGGTGCTTCCGGTTTTAGTGGTGATGAAGCCATTGCTCAAGCTAAGCAGGTTACTCACGGTCAAGTCGCCGGCCAATCGGAGGGTATTTGCCCCGGACGTGGGCTTGTTTAACAGCAGTTGGTAGAGGGTGCTCCCACCTGGCGTAACCAATTGGTCGGCCGAGCCGCTGAACGTGACGGGACTGGTGCCAGGGTCCAGCGTACCTGAATTGACGAAGTTGCCGCGCGCTTCCAGCGCCCCGGCGCTCAAGTTGAGGGTTCCGGCGTTGGTTAGGGGGCCGTCCACGCGCAAGGTGCCAAGGTTAGTGAGCGTGCCGCCGGCTTGGTTATTGAGGCCGCCTGTACCAACGTACAGCACAGCGCCAGACTGCAACACAATGGCCGCGCCGACGTTGTTCAGGTTCTGAGCCGCCGCAGGCATGGCAAACAGCAAGCCCACCACCCAAGAGGAAAGATGTTTCATGCGCCACTTCATTAGGTCCAAGCGTTACTGATTGCTACCGACAAAGTACGGTAGTATGGAGAGCATCAAAAAGTATGGGGCAGCAGCGGCAGCAGCGATTGGTTGGGGTATGGCCTGCACCGGCAGTTACAGCTCTCCAAGATAAGCCAGGAGCCGGGTGACTCCAACTGCCCCACACTTTTTGATGCTCTCCAACCCTGGTCGATGTACTGGGCCGCGTAGCCCGCGAAACCACCGTTTCGGCAGCGGGAGAAGTATCGGTGCTGGGGATGGCGCGGGGCCTCTACACGCTCCGCGCCACGGATAAGCAAGGCCGGCCGTATGCTACCCGCGTGGCGGTAGAATAGCTTTCCCTGGCCAACCAGCCGGATAAGTGGTATATTCGCAATTCGCGAATCAAGAATTATGCGCAAATTCAACGGTATCCGTCCCCAGGACATTGTCCTGCTGCTGAAACTGGTGGCGGGCGGAAGCAGTCGGCGGTGGCTGGGCAAACACCTGGCCCGGGAACTGTCCCTGAGCGCGTCGGAGATATCGGAGTCGCTGGCCCGCTGCCGCTACAGCCGGCTGCTCGCGCCGGACCCGGCCTCCTTTCAGGTGCAACCCCGGGCGCTGGGGGAGTTTCTGCTCCACGGGTTGCCCTACGTCTTCGCGGCGCATCCGGGACCACCCGCCCGGGGGCTGGTCACGGGAGCCAGCGCCCCGCCGCTCAGCCAGACGTTTGGGGTAGAACCGGCCTACGTGTGGCCCAGCGCGGAAGGCGAGCAATGGGGGGCAGCCATTGAGCCCCTATACCCGGGGGTGCCCGCGGCCGCGCGCCGCGATGCCCGCCTGCACGAACTCCTGGCCCTGGCTGATGCTTTGCGACTGGGCCGCCCGCGCGAGTGCGCGCTGGCCGGCAAGCTCCTGGAGGAAGCGATACGTAACGGGTCAACCGCCCCCCATGCTGCCTGAGCCGCGCAACCTGCCCCGGCTGATGGCCATAGCCCGGGCCCTGGGCCCGTTGCGCGAGCGCGTCGTGTTCGTGGGCGGGGCCATTGTGAACCTCTACAGCACGAGTGCCACGCGCACCCCGGAACCGCGCATCACCGACGATGTGGACTGCATCGTGGAAGTGGCGCCGCGCACGGCCTTTTACGCGCTGGAGGAGGAATTGCGGGCCCTGGGCTTTGCCAACGATGTCGCTTCCGGCGTGATTTGCCGCTGGCAATTCCAGGGCCTGACGGTGGACGTGATGCCCACCGAGCCCGAGATTTTAGGCTTCAGCAACCCGTGGTACCCGGCTGGTTTTACCCGGGCCATTGCCTATGCCTTGCCCGATGCAACGGCCATCCGCATTTTAAGCCCGGTGTATTTCGTGGCCACCAAACTCGTGGCGCTGCGGGACCGGGGCTGGGACGAGCTGCGGATGAGTCAGGATTTGGAAGACCTGGTGCACGTGGTCGACAACCGCTCGGAGCTCACGGCCGAAATAGCCGCCGCTTCGGCCGATGTGCGGGCCGACATTCAGCAGCGGTTGGCGGAACTCCTCACGCACCCTGATTTCCTGGAAGCGGTGGAATGGACCTTGCCCTATGGTTCCGGCTATGAGCGCAAGGTGGAGATTGCCCGGCGACTGGAGCAGATACGAGCCGGTTGGGGCCCGTAAGCTGGAAGCTGGCGCGCAGAACTGCGGCTCCAGCTTAGTACCGATAATAATTAATTGTCGGTACTAAGTTCGTAGCTTTGGAAATCGACCAAAAGTCGGGGTTTTACTCCTTATTCTATAGGCTACATGGAAAACGACTCACAGCTCCCGATTCTGGTTCCCACCCGTTCGCACGCGATGGTCGAAATGCCGGCTTCCGTCAGTCGGTATGTCGAGGCCGGCCTGCACGGGGCCGAGAATACCAAGCGCGGGTATGCGGCTGACCTGCGCAGCTTCCAGGATTACTGTGAGCAACACCAGCAGCTGTACCTGCCGGCCGATGTGACGACGGTGGCCGGGTACGTCTCACAGATGGCCGACCGGGGAATGAAGTTGGCCACCATCCGCCGGCACGTGGCAGCTATCGCAAAACTGCACCAGTTGGCGGGCAAGCCGTCACCGACTAGTCACGAAGCATTGCATGTGGTGCTCGATGGCATAACCCGGGTGATTGGCAAGCGTCAGCGGCAAGCGGCCGCTTTTACCGTGGCGGAGTTAAAGCAAGCGGTTCGGGCTATGGACCTGACGACACCCACTGGTCTTCGTGACCGTGCTTTATTGTTGCTGGGTTTTGCCGGTGCTTTTCGGCGGTCTGAACTGGTAGCCTTGAATGTGGAAGACATCGAGTTGACACGTCAGGCACTAGTGATACATTTACGACGCAGCAAAACCAATCAGTATGGTGAAAGCGAAGACAAAGCCGTTTTCTATGCGCCCAGTGCAGACTTTTGCCCAGTTCGGGCAGCTCAGGAATGGCTTGAATGTATTGACCGAGTTTCAGGTGCCCTTTTCACTAGAATGAACAGAGGCAATAAAGTGCGTGCTGCTCAGCCAGGAAAGGCGCGTTTATCAGACCAAAGTGTGAATGATTTAGTCCAGCGACATCTTGGACCTACTTACACTGCGCACTCTTTAAGAGCGTCTTTTGTAACTGTGGCGGTAGAAGCGGGGCAATCAAACAAGGCCATTAAGAACCAAACGAAGCAGAAGACAGACTTAATGATTGAGCGCTATGCTCGCTTGGATGATGTGAAACGCTTCAACGCTGCTCAGTATTTAGGGCTATAAGCCAAAAGGCCAATGAAAAATGGATTGACATGATGACTTTACTCTCTGAAATATTTCTCTCGGTAATGTATATTCTTCATACCTTTAACGCAATTTCTACTTAGGCTGGAAAACGCTAAAAGTGGCATAAGTAATTCTTCTTGATTTCTACCCACCCAAGTAAAATTATGCTTGATTTTTTACATAAATCAAAGGCTAGCAAGAGCCTAGTTATTTTCGTGCATGGGCTACAAGGAAGTGAAAACACTTGGCTTAATGCAAGCGGCAAATCATTTCCATCCTTATTAATTCAAGATGAGGAAATAAAAAGGAACTTCGATTTTGCCTACTTTAACTATTACACTAGCCTATTCAATATCCCTGAAATCGTTAAAAAATATACTGGGTTTTTTAAAGGGCTATTGGGCAAACCTCACGCTAAAGTAGATAAAAATCTGCATATCAATGAGGTATCTGATTTGCTGTCCACCTACTTGGGTGAGATGACGCATCAATACGATAGCTTGATTTTGGTATGCCATAGTCTGGGTGGTTTGATTGCGAAGTCTCTTATTGTACACCATTCTGGGGATGCAGCAGTAAAGAAAATCAAGCTAATATTTTCACTTGCAGTACCTCATAATGGTTCGCATTTAGCTGATATTGGCGAAAGGGTTTTGTCTAATGTCCAAATTAAAAACTTAATGCCGCTAAATGATGATGTTAATAAAATAAACCATCTATGGATTTCTAATAAAGATTTCAATCCTAAAATCATCTACTTTCAGGGTAAAATGGATGATATAGTTGTTGGTGCAAGTTCTGTTGGGTTTGATGCTAACAAACCGGAAATAAAATTTTGTGATGACGACCACATTTCAATTGCAAAGCCCCAATCAGCTTCAGCGCTAGTATGCATATCCGTGGCTAATGCGCTATTGGGATTTGTTAAGAATCAAGCCATTAATGAACTATCTAATCAAGAGGCGGCGGATTTATCCGAATTAGAAAAACAGGATTTTGTTTTAAAGCTGATAATTGCAGATGTCCATAGTAATTTGATAGCCAACGCTAAGCAACGTTTTTATGATGCGGAGAGGGTTAGACGCGTGTTGATACAGATGGACATGAATAAGGAGATGGATTTTCTGTACAGCGCAATCGGGCAGATATATACAGATGCATTTTCGGAAGCTTTGGCTGGCAAAATAAAAGATGGAGATGAGCTCTTAGGCCATGTTCACCGGAGAATTGGTGAAGAAAATCTGAACTTATTAAAGTCTATATCTGAGATTACTTTTCTGCATAAGATTGGTATGGTACATCAGTTGGCCAATGTCAATGAGGACATATGGTGGGCACGAGAGCATTCTATCAAAACACTAGAAGAGTATAAAGCCAAAAAATCTGAATAAGCATTATGCATTTTATAGACCTAGGCTCCGGTTTGCATATTAATCTCGGGTTGTACTTGATACTAATCGATGAATTGTCAATAAACAAAAAGCAAGAACCGATTTTAAGTATAGAAAGGGCTACTATCTACGCTTTTTTGTTAAAAAATCCTTTGGCCTTGGCTAACGTTCTTCTGAGTCTCAATAAAAAGGTCCCCATTGATATCAAGGAGTATGAAATAGGCAATATAGCAACTACTTATCCTAATAAGGCTCGCTATTATAGACTCAAGGAAACCAAAAGCATGATTCAGCTCCTACATGCTTTTGGAATGGTAGAAATAGCCCCTGACGTCATAACAAGGATGCCGTCAATAGTGGTTACGGAGAAAGGTAGAGACCTGAGTAAAGGGTTTAAATCCGATTATTTTGTAAGAATTAGAGAAATTAGTGAGGCTGTAAAAATGCTTCACTCAGTAAGTATCCCAGCAATCAGGTCCAGCCTAAACCAAGTTCTAGATGAAAACTAGCTTTAAATTACCACGACTTCAAATAAGAGAGCTTAGTCTTATTGGTATTAGAAAGAATTACGAGGTGAAGTTCAGAGATGGCCTTAACATCATATTAGGCGATTCCGATACTGGTAAATCTAGTATTCTGAACCTTATAAGCTACATGTTAGGTGGAAAAACCGTGGATGAATATCCGGAAATTCGCCAAGCAGCTACATCCTGTCAACTTGAAATCAAGGTCAATGGAAGAATTTACACCATAGTAAGGGATATATTCGATAACAAGAAAGAGATAGAGGTCTATCATTCTCCCATTTCAGGAATACTTGATGTGTTTCCTGTGAAGTATTATCCAACCTTCACGCCTCAGGGGGAACTAGGCTACTATTCTGATTTCTTGCTTGAAGCACTGGCCATTCCTAAATTGGAACTTAAAGTTTCACCTTCTAAACAGGATTCTAAGATGTCTCGTCTTAGCTTCAGAGATGTGTTCAAGTATTGTTACCTAACACAGGATGAAGTAGGTAGCAGAACTTTGCTAAGTTCTAACAATAGCGAATATTCTGTAAGAGTAAAAAATCAAGAGGTTTTTAAATACCTTTTCAATATTCTTGATTCCAATATAGCTGAGCTTAATAAAGCTTTATCGGAACAGACTAAGAGTCAAAATGAACTGGCTAAAAAGCACAAGACTATCTCGGCGTTTCTCAGAGACACACAAGTCGAAAGCGAAACCACACTTGATAATTCTCTGATTTCAATACACCGTAAAGGAGTTTTCTTACAAGTTTCTATCGATGAATTGCATGAGTCTATGGTGTCCGATTCTGGCCAGCACCATGAACTCCGGATTTCCATTGCTAAGGAAGACCAACAGCTTCAAAAAATAGTATCTGAAACAGAATTTAATAACATATCAATACGGAATAATGCAAGCCTGAGAAAAGACTACCAGCAAGATATAAATAGGATAAAGTCTTCTATAGAAGCAATTGAAAAGATTCATGGGGATACCCAACACGAATTTTCTTGTCCTTTATGCTCTTCAATGGTGTCAGTGAATAGTAGACTTGTTGTGCCGAATTATCAATGAGTTAAACAGAAGTTCCACAGGCCGGCGCATACCTCCAGCGCTACATCAAACTGTTCCAAGTTGTGGATGCGCAAGCGGTCAGACAAAATACGATACCGTTTTAGGCCCCCGATGCTGTGTTCCACCACCACGCGTTTGCGTGCTTGTTGCGTATTGCGAAATTTCTTGTTTTTGGTTAATTGCCCACCGCGCGGTTTTTTCGTTGGAAGAAATAATTTCTCGCACGCGTAGATTTTATCGAAGCCTTGAAAGCCGGAATCCAGGCGCACAGTCAGGCTGCTAAACCACTGCTTATCTGGCGGAAACTGCTGTTTCAGCAACGTAAAGTCGTGTATTGCCCCCGGCACTAATCGGCCCACGTAAATTAATTTCCGCTGGGCATCGGCCAAAATAAGCGCTTTTAGGGTGTGGCGTTTTTTTTACCACTGTACTGCGCTTTTTGCGCCGCTTTTTCCTGCGGACGTTGCGTGGCAAATTCGGTGGCATCGACGAGTACGGCTCGCCGTTTGGAAAAATAGCGTTGTAATTCGGCTGGGGATTGAAATTCACGTTCGGGCAAACAATTGGCCAGCCGCAGCGCCTCGCGCAGTACAGCCAATCCTTCGTCTTGCCGGCGCTTGGCCGTGGCCCCGTCCAAGCCACAGACCAATCCCAGCACGTCATAAGTCAGCCCTGATTTGCAACTGAAAAGGGTAAAGAAAAGCAAGTCCTCCTCATCCTTCATGCGCGTTCCGGCGGGATGAATAACCATTCGTTCAGCGAGTTGCATCTCATGCAATGCCGCATAAGCACGCTGGAATACGACCAATAGCTGCGCGAAATGGTGCGCATCACACCCCAAAGCGGACCGCCATTGGCGAGGCGTTTTTAAATCCTGAATGGAAATTTTCATGCCCAAATATCCGCAATCTTCACCGCTCAAGCCGCTGCAACAAGTCTAGTCTAAAGGATAGTTTTGAAGTACACGATAAACAGGCTCTAAACTCAGAGTTGAAGAGTTTAACTAAAAGAGTCAAAGAGATTGACGCGCTTATAGATGAACTTAAAGATGGTAATAACTACCTGCAAGAGCTATTAGATGTCGTAAAGGAGTCATTAAATAGATTAAGGAATCGTCTTGACCGTGAGTCAAGTGAAATGGTTTCTCCATTTCTTTCTCAGCTTGAAGCATTAATCGTGGAGAAAGCCACGCTCACTGAATCTAAGCGTTCAGTAGAACATTTGATTAAGATACGTCGGTCTTTAAGCGAAATTGATACTCAAATTATTGATATTGATAATCAGGTAACAATTTTGAAAGAAAAATTATCCCTTACAAAAGATGAAGCACCAAGTATCCAGCGAGTCTGTGAAAAAATAGCTGACTATCTCAGCGAGTTCTTGAAGGCTACTAAAGTTAAATCTCTTAAAGATGTAGCCATCAATAATAGTACTTTTCTTCCAATTGTAAGAAATCAACAATATCATGAGATTACATCGGGGGGAATAAGGACACTTACTTCCGTTGGTTATATTCTTAGCATCCTTCAGTATGCTTTTGCAAACGATTCCAATCATCCAAAATTAGTGATGATAGATACGGTTGGTAAATACTTGGGAAAGACGACATTAAAACATAATGATACTATTACTGAAAGCGATAAAGAGGAAGGGATTAGTAGCAACGATAAGTCAAAATACATCGAGATGTACAAGTATTTTATTGAATTGAGTGAAAGTAGCACCGAGCATCAACTCATAGTAGTTGATAACGACTTGCCTGAAACAATTCAAGACACTTTACAGCAATACATCGTTAAGCATTTTGATGATAATGGCCAAGAAAGTACTACGAAAGGCTTTATTGATGATGCACCCTGATTCGTTTTGTTTATAAAGACGAATAACAGTCGTTGAAATAAGCCAAAGCATAAGGTCCGATAAGAGAAGCTTATCGGACCTTATCCGGTAGCGTTGGGGCCCGCCTTCGTGAGCGGCGGTTGCCTCCCCCTGCTCAAAGCGGCACGCGTTCGTACCGCGGGCGTTATTGTTTCCTCTCCCGCCGTATACTAAAGGCAACTCCGTGCCTTTGGGCAGGAGGAGAAACGATTCGCTATCTGAAGCGTAGTTAGACTAGCGAACTGCTGCCGCCTGGCGCCAGGCGATTCCCCTGCCGGAGCGACACCCCAGCGCCTTGGTGTTGGTGCCGCTGCCGGCAGTGCGTCGACCTGCAACCGCTTGCATCCCTTAACCCAATCCCTCATGGACAGTCGCCAACGGAACCGCACGACCACCCTGTTGCTGGCAGGCCTTGTGACCGCCTGCCACTACCCCGGACAGCAGACGCGCCTGCGGGCCCTCGGTGCGGAAACCACCGCGCAGGCCCCGGGCCAAACTGGCTGCCCGCCCTTGGAAACCCGGGTGGCCAACGCGCCCGGCCAGCGCCCCACGACTCCCGACCAAACCCGAGCCTGCCCCATTGCCTCCTCCGCGACGTTCGACGTGGTCGTACTGGCCACTGGACTCCAAACCCCCTGGGCGGTCGAACCGCTGCCGAACGGGGACCTGCTGATTACGGAGAAACCGGGCCGGCTGCGCATCGTATCCGCCCAGGGGCAGGTCGGCGCGCCCATCCAGGGCCTGCCCGCAGTGTACGCCTCGGGACAGGGCGGCCTGCTCGATGTCGCGCTCAGCCCGGCCTTCCCCACGGACCAGACGCTTTACTGGTCCTTTTCCGAGCCCCGCGGCGAGGGCAACGCCACGAGTGTGGCCAAGGGCGTGCTGTCCCCCGACCGCCGGAGCCTAAGCCGCGTGCGGGTGATATTCCGGGCGATGCCGGCCTACAACGGCGACATGCACTTTGGCTCCCGCCTGGCATTTGGGCCCGACGGGATGCTGTACGTAAGCCTTGGCGAGCGCTCCGACCTGGAAATTCGACCCCAGGCCCAACAACTGAACAGCCACATGGGCAAAATCCTCCGCCTCACGCCCGACGGCCAACCCGCTCCGGACAACCCGTTTGCCCGCCAGGCCGGGGCCCTCCCCGAAATCTGGACGGTGGGCCATCGCAACGTGCAGGCGACCGCCTTCGATGCGCAGGGGCAGCTGTGGTCCGTGGACATGGGGCCGCAAGGCGGCGATGAGCTGAACCGGATAGAAGGGGGCAAAAACTACGGGTGGCCGCTGGTCACGTTTGGCGAGGAATACTCGGGCGACCCCGTTCCGAACGCCACGACGACCAACCCAGAGTATGTGGACCCCGTCTATTACTGGGACCCGGTGATTGCGCCCTCAGGGGCTCAATTTTACACCGGCGATGCCTTTCCGGCGTGGCGCGGCAACTTGTTTGTGGGCGCGCTCAAAGACCGGGCGTTGGTGCGGCTGCAATTGGAACAGGGCCGCGTGACGCGCGAGGAACGGCTGCTGTCCGACCGCAAACAACGCATCCGGGACGTGAGGCAGGGGCCGGACGGGGCGCTGTACGTGGTCACGGATGAGGCAAAGGGCGAGCTGTGGAAACTGGTCCCCCCGCTGCGTAAGCCGTAGACCGGTGCCCTGGGCGCCGGAATAAAAAGGCTTTTTACGCGTTTTGACCGGAGCCGCTCCGTCACCAGTGAAAAAACATAAGTACCCAACTCAACTGGGACTTGGGAAGATAAAGACCTGTTGAACTTTTAAAAGACGCTACTGTGGAGTTGCAATTACTGTCATAATTCCAAGCGATGAACTTTTCTCCATCCATTTTTTGGGTACAAATTGTACCATTCCGAGCATAAAGTCCAAAAAGTTATTCTCCATATTTTTATCCCACTCGATTCCTTTTTGTTCCATCTCGCTCATCCAGTAGAGCAAATAAGGGTTCATGGTTCCATAAGTAAGTAGTTTGGAAACTTTCCAACCACTTTTTTGAAGCAGTAGCGTCACATTATCTGGGGAGAACAATGAAATATGACGAGGTGTATGCCAACCTGCCCAGTTTTTACCATATTTTCTTCTACTCGTTGAATCGAAATTGGGAGTTTCAATGATGAGTGTGGTAGACGGTTTCGCAATGGATTGCAGAAAACTTAGGTTTTCAAGCGGAGTGTAATCATGCTCTAAATAATGCCACATGGTAATTACATCCGGCTGCAGGCTACTTGGCAGGTCTTTAATTTCTGCTACTTTTAAATCTAACCCTTCGAAAGGAGCAGATTGAACTTTCCACCCCTCATCACTAAAGTCAATACCCATGGTTTGGCAATTTAACGCTTGCTGACAAGCCTTTAAAAAGCTTGGCTTACCACAGCCAACATCCAGAATCAAAGATTTTGATGATATGGTATGAGCATCTTTTACCCGCTTCACCCGTTTTAAATCTAACGTCTGCTGGCTGTTCTCTACCAATTTTTCAAACTTACCCCACGCTTTTGCTCCTCTGTAAGGCAGGTAATGAGAAGTATAGTAGTTTTTTAGTTGTTCTAACGGTACTCGAGGATTTAAGAAAGCCAGTTTACATTCAGCACATTGGTCAAAATTAAACAACTCATTATTCGAATGCATCTGAGCCGTTGTTTTAATAAAAGAACCAATAGAGGTGGCGTTACAAATAGGACAATTGTTAAGTTGACGCATAGGTTTGAGGTAGATATGAGGTGGTCTAGTTAAGCAAGAGGGACTTGGGTGATATTGTTAAGTTGTTGTTGGTGAAATTTGTACGGCTTCTGATAACCAATACTGGAGTGGCGTTTGTGGTGGTCAAAAACCGCCGCTATTTCCGTTTCCCAAGCCGGCTTTTGCTTCTCCACCGCCCCATTCACCTGCACCAACCGCCAGGCGTAGTAGCGGCTGGATACGACCCCGAGCACCTGGCAGAGCTGCTGGACGGGATGGCAAGTACGCTGCTGGTCAATGAATGACAGCATACTCACAGGGCCGGGGAATGCGAGATAACGCGCTTCAAGCGTTTGCTGGCGATGGCTTTTTTTAAAAATATCGAGTTCCTGCGCCAGCCGTTTGCTGGCCGTGCGCAGCGCCCGCACTTCGGCGGCCTCGGCCGGGTCGGCGGGCAAAGGCGGCTGGGTAGCTTTCTGCCGGGCATAAATCCGCTTGGCATCAATATTCAGGGCGCGGGCGGCGGCCAGCGTGGAGCGGCTTTCGCTGGCTAGCCGCAGGGCTTCGGCGCGGAAGACCGCATCATAACGCGGCCGTTTTGTAGGAGGGGCTTTTTCCATGGGTTTGGGAAGTTAACACCTAATTCTCTCCTGTTTCACCCGACCACCTCAGTGATGCCGACAAGTGAGGCTTGTCCGGAAGTTGCCGCAGATAGAGAATTATGCGCGGCATTGTAAGGCCGGAGCTGGCCGGCCGACTACGGCCTCAGATTCACCAATCCCGCTGCCAAATCCGAACCATGAAAATTCTTGCCTTGCCCGTCCTGACCATCCTGGCCGGAGGAGCCGCTGCGCTGACGGCCTTCACTACGCTGAATCCGGCCCTGCTGCCGGGGGCTACTTACGCAGTGGCCGCTGCCAGTCCCGTGGTGGACCACAGCAGCTACGACCGGCTGCTGAAAAAGTACGTCACCGACAAGGGCCTGGTCAACTATAAAGGCTTCAAGGCCGACGAGCAGGCTTTCAACCAATACCTGGCGCTGCTGAGCAAAAACCCGCCGGCGGCCAGCTGGAGCAAGGACGAACAGATGGCATACTGGATAAATGCCTACAATGCCTACACCATCCGGCTGATTCTGAATTACTACCCCGTCAAGAGCATCAAGGACATCGGCTCCTCCATTCAGATTCCCTTCGTGACAACGCCCTGGGCGGCGAAGTTTTTCAGCATCGGGGGCGAAAAGATGAGCCTCGACAACATCGAGCACGGCACACTGCGCAAGAAGTACGACGACCCGCGCATCCACTTCGCGCTGGTGTGCGCGGCCCTGACCTGCCCGCGCCTGCGCAATGAAGCCTACACGGCCATCCGCCTCGATGACCAACTCGATGACCAGGGCCGCGACTTTCTGAACAACCCGACCAAAAACAGCATCAGCCCCGGCAAGGCGCAGCTCTCCAAATACTTCGACTGGTACAAGGGCGACTGGACTAAAAACGGTCAGTCGGTGGCCAAGTGGGTAAACCGGTACTCGAAAACGAAAATCGACGAGCAAACCCCGGTTACCTTCCTGGACTACAACTGGAAGCTCAACGAGTAGTAGGACATCGGCCCTACGGCACCAGCTCGTGCAGCGGGCCGGTAGGTTCCGCCCGGCCCGGCACCGAGCCGTCGGGGCGGGCCCAGGGCTGTAGCGGCTCCAGCGGCAGGGCCAGCAGGCGGGCCGCCGTCATTTCAGCTGCTTCCGGGTAGGCGGGCACACCGATGGTGAGGTCCTGCTGGGGCACGTTCAGGCGCAGGGTGCAATGCAGCCGGTCCCAGAGCGTGAGCACCACGCCGAAGTTGCTGTCCGTTTCGCGCTGCACCTGCGAGTGGTGGATGCCGTGCGTGCGCGGCGTGACCAGCACGCGCACGAGCTGTTGCTCCACGGCAAAGGGCAGCCGCCAGTTGCTGTGATGAAAGGCCGTGCAGGCTTCAAATACGGCTTCGAAGCCCAGCACCGTGGCGGGCCGCACGCCCAGCAGCGCGGGCAGGCCCGCGCGCCAGGGGATGCTGGCCAGCATCTCGCCGAAGTGGAAGCGCCAGCCCGTGGTCAGGTCCATGTCCAGGTCGGAGTGGTGCACGCGGTGCAGGCGCCAGAGCAGCGGCGCGTGCAGCAACCGGTGCCAGGTATAGCCCAGGTAGTCGAGCAGTAGCACCTCGGCCGCCAGGCGCAGGGGCGCGGGCAGGCGGGCCAGCACCGGCCGGCCCGGTGCCCAGGTTTGGGCCAGACCCACCATGGCCGGCAGCAGCGTCAGGCGCATGGCCGGCAGGGCGGGCGCGGCCACCAGGGCGTTGCGCAGCCACCGCTCGGGCCGGGGCCGGGTGCGGCGGCGCAGGGGGCGGCGGGTTTCCAGCAGCAGCAGGCCCAGGGCGACCACGGCCAGCGCCGGCCCGGCCCAGCGGTCGAAACGGCGCAGCAAGGGAGAAGAAAGGGGCAGTAAAGGCACGGGCACAGGAGTTAGATGAGCAGATAATGGCAGCGGAAGCCAGTTAACTTACTTCTCCGAAGCCAACGGGGTTGCCCCGGCAGCCAGCACCCGCCCCGGCAGTGGTGCGGAAGCCGCCCGGGGCCTGAGCTGACTGAACGGCTCCAGCTGCTGCGCCACAAACGTAGCGGGACACTGCGCTACGCCGGGCCAGCCCAGCGGCAGGTGGGCCTGTTTGGTGGGCACGTAGGCCGTGCCAAACAGGTAGTCCCACACGGTCAGCGTCAGGGCGAAATTCACGCCGTGGCGACGCGCCTTGGGCAGCTCCTGGGCATGGTGCCAGAGGTGGGCCTGGAGTTTTGAAAACGTATTTTAGCGGCCCCAGCGGCGCGGCGCTATTGTAACAATGGTCGCACTTGTCGTTGCAGAGCTGGGCGAACACCCAGTAAATGGACCCGCAGTGCGTGAAATCAGTTTTCATAATCGGGCTGGTAAGCAGTACGCTGAATGGATTCCCAGAAGGTAAGCTCGGCGGCAATACTGGTGTGCGGGTCCTGCCCCGACATTGTGGCACCGGCCGAGCTGCCCGCTCATCCCGACGCGCTTAAGTCGCAGTAGTACCGCTGGAATAAGGGCGCGGCCGAAACCGCCCGCAAGCACCTGGGCCGGGTGTGGCGCAACCCGCGCCTGTCGCTGGCCACCCGGCTGCACGCCACGTTTCACCTGCTCAACAGCTCGGTGTTCACGGTCATTCTGCCCATGGCCGTGCTCAGCGTGCCGCTGGTGCTGGTGCGGGCGCACCGGCCCGAGCTCAACCCCCTGTTTTATCTGGCGGCGGTGTTTGTGCTCGCGTTCGCGCCCCTCACCCACTGTTACCACACCACCTGGCGGCTGGCCGGCGGCCCCGCTACCGGCCGTTGGTTTGTGCCGCAGTTTGTGCTGTTTCTGGCCGTATCGATGGGGCTGGCCCTGCACAACACCCGCGCCGTGGTCCTGGGCTTTTGGGGCAAAGCCACGCCGTTTATCCGCCCGCCCAAACAAGGCAGCGGGGGCCGCGTACTACCTGCGGGCGATAAGGAAGCGCGGGCGCCCCTCACCCTCGGGGGTTCCTGCCGCTGGCCGAAGGCCTGTTCACGCTCTACTTTGCAGCCGGGCTGGGGGCCGGCTTCTACTACCACGGCCCCGGCGCTGGCGCAGCCCGTAGTAAGTGAGCTAAAGGCCGCCTGCATCATATATCCGCCTACCCCTTCCCTTCCCCTGGTATGACTTCCTTTTCGCTTCGTCCCGTTGCCCCGCCGGACCTGGCCACGCTGCTGCCCCTGATGGCCGATTTCTACCAGCACTTCGGCTATCCGTATGACCCCGCCGCGCAGCAGGCCGTGGCCGCCGACTTCCTCGCCCACCCGGAGTGGGGCGTGCTGTACTTACTCGAAGATGGCGGCCAGACCACAGGCTACGCGGCGCTGACCTACGGCTTTTCGTTTGAGCTGCGGGGCCGCTTCGGCCTGGTCGACGAGCTGTACGTGACCCCGGCGGCCCGTAGCCAGGGCGTGGGGCGCGCCGTGCTGCTGGCCCTCCAGCAGCAGGCCCGGGCCGGGGGGCTGGTGGCCCTGCACCTGCAAACTGAGCCCGGCAACCCTCGCGCCCGGCAGCTCTACGAGTCGCTCGGCTTCGCCGATGACGGACGCCGCAACCTGACCTGGCACCGCTAAGTGGCTTCTCCTTCCCCAACCGCCCCTTCGCTGCCGCAACGGGGCGAATTTTCTTATAACATATAAATGATGTCGGACGAAGCTGTGGGATAGGCGAATATCAGCTTGCGCACCTCGGCGGCCGGGAGCTTGGCGTGCATGGCCAGCATAAACAGGTTGATGACTTCCTCGGCGTTGGGGCCCAGCAGGTGGGCGCCCAGAATCAGGTCCGTCTCCTCCTCAATCAGCACCTTGAAGGCTGAGCGGGGCGTCCGGAGCCGCTTGGAAGTAAACCAGCCCGTCGTGACGTCGTGCTTCACCTGAAACTTGAGGCCTTGCCGGGTGGCTTCCTCCTCGCCCAAGCCCACGCTGGCCAGCACCGGGTGGGCAAACACCGCCGAGGGCATCAGGCCGTAGTCAATAACCTGGTGGTTGCCTTCGAGCAGGTTGGCGGCCGCCACGTGTGAGGCTTTGCCGGCCACCGGCGTCAGGGGCAGGCCCGAGGCCGCCGCATCGCCGGCCGCGTACACGTCGGGGTGGGAAGTGCTTTGCAGGTACTCGTTCACCGTCACGCCGTGGCGGGTGTAGGCCACGCCCGCGGCTTCGAGGTTGAGCTCGGCCAGGGCCGGCACCCGGCCGGCGGCGTGCAGGGCCAGGCTGGCCGTGAATTCCCGGGCCTGGCCATCGGTTTCGGCGTGCAGGTGCAGCTGGCCGTCGGGCGTCCTGCTCACGCGTTTTACTTCGGTATTCAGCACCACCTCGATGCCGGCCTCGCGGGTGGCAATCAGCAGGTGCTCCACCAGCTCGGGCTCGAAGTTTTCCAGCGGGCGCGCCCCCCGGTGCAGAATGCGCACCTTCGCGCCGGCGCGGGCCGCCAGGTGGGCAAACTCGAAGGCGATGTAGCCGCCGCCCACGAAGGTGAGGTCCGCCGGCAGTTCCGGCAGCTCCATAAAGTCGGTGCTGTCGAGCAGCAGCTCCTCGCCGGGGATGCCCAGCGGCAGGGGCCGCGCCCCGGTGGCAATCACGAACTGTTTCGCTTCGAGCACGTCCGCGCCAATCTGCACGGTGTGCGGGCCCGTGAACCGGGCCACGCCGTGGAAGGTGTGGATGCCCGCTTTCTGAAAGCCCGCCTCCTTTTTCTCCGGCACCGGCTCGGTGAAGGTGCGCTTGAAGGCCATCAGCTCCGACCAGCTGATGACGGCTTGCTGCGCCAGGCCGTGGCCGAGCAGCTGCCGCGAGCGGGCCACGGTTTCGGCGGCGCCCACCAGTACTTTTTTGGGGTCGCAGCCGCGCAGGGCGCAGGTGCCACCAAAGGGCAGGGCATCGACGATGGCCACACGCTTGCCGGCGGCCGCGCACTTGCGGGCGGCTACGCTACCGCCGCCGCCGGTACCGATTACAAGGACATCAAAGGAGTGTTGTGACATAATACAGGAGAATAAGTGTTGGGGAAAAAAGGGGAAATCACCCGGCAATCAATACCGGAAAACGCAGCGTAGGCACCACAAGGGCCTAACTGGCACAGCAGCTGAGCTTGGCAACGTCCTGGCTGAAGGACAGAGCGGCCAGCTTAATGCCTTCGGACTGGGTTAAGTAGGGATAGAACGTGTTGGCTAAATCTGCCACGGTCAGGCCCCCCTTCAGGGCCAGCGTCAGCGGCGAGAGCAGTTCGCCGCCCTCGGGAGCCACGATACGGGCACCGAGCAGCACGTCCGTTTCGGCGTGGCGTAGCAGCTTGATAAAACCCCGCGTGTCTTTGGCCGCCACGTTGCGCGGCACTTCCGAGAGCGGCAGCACGCGCACTTCCACCGGCAGGCCGGCGGCTTCGGCACCGCGCTCGTCGAGGCCCACGCCCGCCACCTGCGGGTCGGTGAATACCACCCAGGGCAGGGCCGTGAAGTCGGTGGCCCGCCCCGCGCCCGCGAAGGCGTTCTGCACGGCCAGCTTGCCTTCGTAGGCGGCGGCGTACACGTAGGCCGGGTTGGGGGTCACGTCGCCCACCGCGTAAATATTGGCGGCCGAGGTTTCCAGCTGTGCGTTCACCTGCACGTGCCCGGAGGGTGTGAGCGTGACACCCGCCTTGTCCAGGCCCAACGTGCTGGTATTAGGCCGGGTGCCGGCCGCCAGCAGCAAGTGGGTACTCCCAATTTCCTGGGTGCTGCCGTTCACCCGAACCCGCACGGTGACGCGCGGACCGTCGGTGGCCACGTGCTCCACGGCTGCGCCGGTCAGGATGGTCAGGCCCTCGGCGCGCAGGTGGCGGGTGAGCTCCTCGGCCACGTCGGCCGTCTGGGTGCTCAGCACGTGGGCCGAGCGCTGCACCACCGTCACGCGGCTGCCGAAGCGCTGGTAGGCCTGGGCGATTTCCAGCGCGATGTAGCCCGCCCCGATGATGGTCAGCGACTCGGGCAGCTCCTCGTGCTCAAACAAGGACTCGGAGGTGAAGTAGGGCACTTTATCCAAGCCCTCAATGGCTGGGATGAGCGGGGCCGCGCCCGTGGCCACGATGAACTTGAGGCCCGTGTACTCGGTCTCTTTCCCGTCCGGGCCCTTCACGCGGATGGTGCGGGCGTCGACGAATTCGGCCCAGCCGGCTACCACGCGCACGTTTTCCAGGTCAGCAAGCAGGGCTTCGTACTTCTTACCGCGCAGCTGGTTCACCAGGTCACGCTTCTCGCGGATGACCTTCGCAAATTCCAGGGCGGGTCGGCCGGCCTGCACGCCCGCGAAGGCCGAGTGGCCGGCGTGGTGAAAGCTTTCGGCCGCGCGAATCAGGTACTTGGAAGGCACGCAGCCCACGTTGACGCAGGTGCCGCCCAGGGGCAGGCCGCCGTTGACGACCAGCGTGGACAGGCCCTGCTCGTTGGCGTGAAGGGCCGCCGCAAACGCCGCCGAGCCGCCCCCGACAATAACCAGGTCGAAAAACGTGCCCTGGGGACCGTGCCCGGCCAGCTCGGCCGAAGGCGTTGCCGACGCGGGCCGGTCCGTGGTGCCGGTCCGGGGGGCGGTGGATGATTGGGTAGCGGGCGTTAGGGCTTCGGGGATGGGAGCTGCGGTACCCTCGGCGGGGCCCGGGGCAATCTCCCCGGTCACCTCGTAGTGGCCCGAGGCGGTGATGGTGGCGGCAATCTCCTCTTTCGAAATAACGTCGCCGTCGTAGGTAAACGTGCCATTGCCGGCGGGGTGACTCACGTCGGTGGCCAGGACGCCGGGCTTGCCTACGAACTGCTTGGCGATGCCCGTGGCGCAGCCGGTACAGGTCATGCCGCCAATGCCGAATTCGATGGTTTTGGTTGCCATTATAAAGACTTAGTTAAACAGGCTGGAAAGGGACGAGCAGCAGTCACCGCCGCCCAGGGTTGCTTTTTTAGCCGCCTTGCCGCTGGCTTTGGTTGCCATGGGCAGTGCCCGGGAAAGGCCGGCCAATGGGAACAGGGTCGTGCGCGCTGTGAACGGAGGAGATGCAAGGGATTACGGCTGAGGGACCAGCTCCACTTTGGTCACCGCGTAGCCGGTTTCTTTGGTCACGGCTTTGGCCAGCTGGTCGGCGCTCACCTCGCGCTGGTCGAACGTGACCAGGGCCCGGCCCTCGGAGAAAGAAGACGAAGCGGTGAGCACGCCCGGCGTGGCGTTCAGGGCGTGGTTCACGCTCACCTCGCAGCCCGAGCAGCTCATGCCCGCGATGGAGAGGCGGGCCTGCCCCGTTTCCCGGGCCGTGGCCGTGGCCACCGGGGCGTTGTTTTTCAAGAGGCTGCCCGAGAAGTAGGGAAAGGCCAGCAGCCCGGCGGCCAGCACCGTCACCACACCCAAAAACCCTTTCGATTGCAGCAGCGAGGGCTTTTCGTCTGCCTCGCAGGCGCAGGCGATTTCAGCCGGCGGGCGGGGCTTGAGCTTCTGGTACCAGGCAAAGCCGAGCACGCCGACGGTCAAGACAATCAGGTAGGGCCGGAAGGGCTCCAGCCACGAGAAGGTGGAAGCAACGCCGCCGATGCCGCCGAGCACAGCCAGGATGGGCGTGATGCAGCAGAGCGAGGCCGCGAAGGCGGCCAGCAGCCCGGCACCGACCAGCGACTTGGTGCCGGACGTTTCAGGATTCGACGTGTTCGGGGATTGGGGGGTGGAGGGGTTCATTGGGGCAGCTTGGTAAGGGGGGAAGCGGCGATGGTCGCAAACAAAGGCTTGAGCAGGGGCAGGTGTGCGGGCTGCAGGTAGTAGAAGATGGTCTGGCCGACTTTGTCGGCGCCCACCACGCCGCCATCCTTGAGCTTGCGCAGGTGCTGGGAGACGGCCGACACGTTCATGTTCAGCACGTCGGCGATGTCGCACACGCAGAGCTTTTGCTCTGCGTGGAGCAGGAACAGGATTTTCAGGCGCACCTCGTTGCCAGCCAGGTTGAGCAGGGCGGCTAGCGCCCGCAGGTCCGGGGCCACGGCGGTGAGCAGTTGCTGGCAGTGTTCAATGTGACGGGTATCCGCGAAAACCCGGATGCAGGAGGGGGATTTCATGACGAAGAAAACACGTTTTATTAGTTGCTTATTTAAGTGAAAGCTAAAACAAATCACAAAGGTTTCAACCCCCTTCTGCGTTTTTTCCTCGCCAGCAACAACGATAGCACAACAGTTGGAGCAGGGACCACCCCCTGAGCTTTCCGGACAACTGCCAGCAGCTGGTTTGCCACAGAAGGACAGCGAAAAAAGTTGAGTAAATGCACAGAAACAAGCCTCAGCACCGGACGCGGGAACAACCGGGTGTGCAGCCGACAGGCACGAAGGGCAGCGGTGGGGCGCACAAGCAGCAGGGATAATGCCGGGCTGCCGGTGCCCGACACTGCCGATGGTCGCGCTACCACCGGTCCACCTTACAAGGCACCAAAGAAAAATCAGCTCGTTTTTTAGTTTCGAAAAAAAAGTTGCCCGGCCCTGTAAGGCTACCCCCCGTGCCAACGACTGCCGCATCCGGGGTCCGGCTGAAAAAACGTGGTCGGACTCACCGAAGCGTGCTCACCCGGCAGGTAGCCGCCCGGCTTTTGCTACCTTCGGCCCAGGCCGCAGGGGCGACACCGCCTTCGCTTAGAAGCTGTTTAAGTTGGCATCAGCCCTGGGCCCGCTGCTGCCTTGTGCAGGGAGGGCCAGCCGAGTGCCGGCCCTCTCCGGTTGTTATCGGCTAATTGCCCCGGTAGCGCACGCGCCAGATAATCCCCGCTACGGCGTCGGAAACGAGCAGCGAACCATCGGAGGCCGTGACGATGCTGACTGGCCGGCCAAATACCTGGGGCGTGCCGGGCTGGTCGGCGTTCAGGTGCCAGCCCGTTATAAAATCTTCGTAGCCGCCTTCGGGCTGGCCTTGGGCGTTCATCTTCAGCCGCACCACTTTGTAGCCCGTGCCGGCGGAGCGGTTCCACGAGCCGTGAAAGGCCACGTAGGCGTCGCCACGCGCATCGGCCGGAAACGCCGTGCCGGTGTAAAAAGCCAGGCCCAGCGGTGCCGAGTGCGATTTGAATAAAATATCGGGGGTGCGGGTGGTGGCCGTCAGCGGACTGGTCGCGGTAATGCGCGGGTCGCGGTTGCCGGGGGCCAGGTAAGCGTAGGGGTAGCCATAGAAGGCATTGGGCACCAGGGCCGTGGCATAGTCCGGAACCAGTTCGTCGCCCAAGCCGTCGCGCTCGTTAACCACGGTCCAGATAGCGTTGGACTGGGGGTTCAGGGCCAGCCCCACGGGGTTGCGCAGGCCGGAAGCGTAGGTCACGCGGCCGGTGCCGTCGAGGTTGTACTGCTGAACGCTGGCCCGCTCCACGTCGTCTTCTATCCCGACATTTTTTGCCGAGCCGACGGCGGCGTAAATCTTATTGTTGTGAATCAGCAGGGTGCGGGTGACATGGTTGCCGCCTCCCGGCAGGACCGCGAGCTGAGTAGCGGCCCCGCTCGCACGTGTCTGGCCGCTGCTGTAGGCGTAGCGGATGATGGAGTTGGTATTGCCGACATAGAGAAAGTTGCCGTCGAAGGCCATGCCGTGGGGAAGGAAGAGCACGCCGCCCGCATCCCACACAAACGTTTCATCGACCCGGCCGTCGCGGTTAGCGTCGCGCAGCACCGTAATCTGATTCAGGCTGGGCTGGGCCAGGAAGATGTCCCCGTTGGGGGCGACGGTCATCCAGCGGGCATTGGGTGCCTCCGCAAAAATATTGACGGCATAGCCCTGCGGTACCCGCAGGCGAGCATTGGCGGGACGGGCGGCCAGCACCTGCGGAAAGTTGGTGGCGGACGTACTGGCGAAGGGTGCCGGCAAATCGACCAGGCGCACGGTGGTCGTAACCGGCTGCAGCACTTCGGTGGGGAAATCCTGGGTGGCGGGGTCCACTTCGGGGTCGTTGTTTTTGTTGCAGGCGGCCAGGCTCAGCAACAGGGCGGTGGCAAGTAAATAGCAACGCATGGTTATCGGGGGTTTAAGTATGAAAAAAGCAGGAGCGGCAAGCGTAGGACGAGGGGAGAAGGCCGGGGCGCTGGGGCAGGGCAGTCGCTGGCCGCGAACGGCGGAGCTGGCGGAGAAGTGGCCCGGAGAGGGATTTCCCTGGTCCCGCAGGCGGCCAGGGCACTGGTTGGCATAAAGCTTCGCTGTGTGGCTTACGCCGGAGCCGGGCTTTAAGTTGCTTAAAAACAACGCTTTGTCCGCTGCCCGACAATTGCCCGGAATAAATGCATCGGCGTTAAATGAGCTCTTTCTGCCATGCAAAAAACCCGGCACTCCAGGAACGCCGGGTTTTTTTCGCCCCGTTTCCTGCTCAGGACTTAATAGAGTTATTATCAGTTGATTGCTAAAGGGTTACACTCAGAACGTCATGCTGAGCTTGTCGAAGCATCTCTACCGCTTCGTTGAACGGCTCATACGAAGCGGTAGAGATGCTTCGACAAGCTCAGCATGACGTTCTAAATTATATAAAAATCTCACCATCAAGTGATAGTAGCTCTAATACTCACAACAAGGTTGAGGCCTTCATACACTACCAGGTATCTCAACACCATCTAATCAGCAGGGCTCTATCCTGGTGGGTAGTGGCCGTTTTCTCCTTAGGTTTTGGGCAAATCGGGCCGCAGGGGCGTATCCTGGTTCAGGCCCAGCTCCTGCTGGGCTTCAGGCGACGACCCTTCGGGTGGCACGCCCAGCAGCATACGGGCCGTGCGCCAGCCCAGCTTCACGTCGGCCCAGAGGTGGCCGGGGGCCTCGTGGCCGTAGGCGCGGTAGCGGCCGGGCGGCACCGGCCCCTTGGCCTCCACGGCCTCGCGGATGGCGACGGCCCACTGGTCAAATTGCGCCATAAACGGGTCGTCCCGCACCATGTCCTCGGCCTGGTCGTCGGAGTATTTTTTTCCGTAGCCGGTTTCGCCGTATTGCCAGAGCTCATCGGGCACTTCCACCCCACCGTAGCGGCACTGCCACACCAGCGGCGCGTAGGTGTCGCGCATATCCTCGAACGGCTCTTTTTCGGGGTCGAAGTAGGATTTGTGGCGCAGGATTTTGGGGCGGCCCGTCGCGTCCAGCTCGTCGCCCCCGCCGTCGCCGTAGCAGAAGAAGGCGGCCGTGCGCCCCTCCAGATGGTTGACGCTGAGCTTTTCCCACTCGGGCGTGTGCTCCAGGGCCATGGCCTTTTCGGGGTCTTTGTGGTCGATAAGGTCTTCCCTGGGGTTGCCGCCGTTCATGCACACCAGCCGGTCAAACAGCAGCTTGAGTACCGAGCTGGGGCCGTACCAGTTTACCGGCCCGATGATGCACCAGGCGTCGGCCTGGTCGAGGCGGCTGTAGAGGTCCAGGTTCCACATCAGGTCGGGTTCGAGCCGGCTGTTTTTCTCGTAGCAGTTGCAGGGCCACACGCACAGGGCCATGCTGGTGCTCACGCAGGCGTTGCAGGGCTGAATGCGGGCCCAGCCGTACACGTTGCCCAGGTCTTCGGTGTCGATGTCCCAGGTGGCGGGCAGGCGGTCGGCCAGGCGGTTCATCAGCGTGCGCGCCTTGCTGTCCACGCCGGGGCAGTTGTACTGGCGGCGGTTGGAGCCGGCAATGAGCAGCACGCGCAGGCGGCGCGGTGCGGCGGGGGGAGCTATCTGGTCGGCTGGGGTGGGCATCGGAGCGGAGGAATGAAGGATGAAGGACGGAAGAGGATACGGCCGGCTAGATGTCCGTTTTGAGCGTGGCCGGGCGGTTGGTTTGCTCAAACAGCTCGCCATGCGGCACAATGGTGATGTTGCCGTATTCCCGCAGTAGCTGGCGGTAGGCCTCCGCAACGGGCCGGGGCTTACGGTCCAGGTCGTAGAGGCCGCAGGGGTTCACGGTGCCCTCTTTGCGGGCCAGTCCAATGTTCCAGTCAATCTGGTCGATAAGTGAATACCACGTAAAGCCGAGCACGGGTACGCCCGTTTTGCGCATCCTCAGGATGTTGACCCATTGCTTCCAGAGCCAGGTGGGGGCCTCTTCCGCGTCGAAGACGTTGGTTTCGGTGTGCATCACCGGCTTGTGGTAGCGCAGGTAATACTCGTGGGTGATGTTGAACCAGCCCATCACCTCCGAGCTGATGCGTACTTCCCCACCGGGTAGAATCATGCGTTCGTTCGTTCCGTAGTAGTCGTTGCCCATAATCTGGTAGCCCGGGGGTTCACCAGCCATAAACCAGTCGTACTCTTTCTGAGTCATGCCATTTTTGCGCAGGTAGGCACACACGTCGCCGTCGGGGTGGTGGGCGTAGAGCAGGTCCAGCGAGAGGAAGCGCAGCTTATTGCCCAGCTGCACCTCGTGCGAGTGCTCGGCCCGTAGCTCGTGGGTAAACTCGGCCGACTCGCTCTGCACAATCACGCAGTCGGGGCGGTGGCGGGCGATTTGCTGGTTGCCCATGATGCTGGCCGCCACCAAGTGCTTCATGGCGGTCACGAAGGCTTCGTCCGACTTGAGCTGCTCGTTCCAGACGCCATCCTTGGCGCTGAACTTGGCCGTGACGTAAATTTCGTTGATGGGGGTGTAGTAGCGCACCCAGGGGTAGCGCTCGGCCACGGCCCCGCAATAGTCGGCAAAGTGAATGGGCAGTTCCGGGTTCTGGTAGTTGCCCAGCCAGTCGGGCACGCCAAAGTGCATCAAATCCAGAATTGGGGTGATGCCCAGCCGGTTGATTTCGTTCATCGCTTTATCGGCAAATTCCCAGTCGTACTCGCCGGGGCCCTTATGGATTTTATAGTAGGGCAGCCCGTAGCGCAGCACCTTCAGGCCCATATCCTGCACGAGCTGCAAATCCTTCTGCCAGTGCTCATAGTGCCCACATTCTTCCAGCAGGTCGCGGCGGATTTTGCCGTTGCCAATGGTGGGGTACGAACACTCGATGCCCGTGGCAAACATAAAATTGCCGGCATTGCCACTCGGCAGGCCCCGGCCGGAAGTGCCCCCGGCCCCGCCGTATTCGTCGCCGGCGTAACCGCCGCTGCCGAAGTGCCGTTTGATGTTGGTCAGAAAAGAGTGGGCCATATATTCAGGAAATGGTGGGTACAGAGGACTGGGTCAACCTGCCCGTACCAAGGGCAGGAAAATGCCTGCCTGGCCCGCCATAAGCCGGGCTACTTGTTAGTACGGGCCACACCAAGACATGGGCAACTGTAAAATGCGGTTTTGTCGGCCACCCGACAATTTGCCTTGTTATAAGGCCATCGCGTCGTCACGGCCAGGATGCCAGGCTCGGGCCAATCCCGGTATTTGGTGCAGCTTTGTTCGCTGCTTCATAATACCCCCAAGTCATTCCCACCCGCCCATGTCCACTCCCCTCGTCGCGCCCCTGGCCGCCCACGGCTGGGACATCGCCGGCCAGGGCTGGGTGCCCGGCAAGCACGCTTGAGCCCGGGTCTTGCAGCGAGTACAGGCCATGGCAGTAGGGTAGCAGCCGGCCGAAAATTGGGCGCATGGCCTCCAAAAAAGACGAGGCGAGCCGCCCTCGTGCCGTTACTACAAGCTGCAGGACCTGAACAGTTTCCGGGATAAGGGAGTAAACGACCGCCTGAACACAAGGGTCTACGCCGCGGCCCTGAACGTGGGAAGCCGGGAACCCCCTCCAGCTGGCCGGGCGTACCTATACGTTGCAGACCACGGGCCAGCGCCTTGGCTTGGCGCTGGCCCGCGACGAGCAGGGGCAAGTAGCTTATCCCACGGTGGTGCTTCTGGATGAGAAGTTGCAGGTGCGCGGTCGCTGGCTGGGGCTCATCAAAGCGGCACCGCTAAGAGCGGCGCTGGACAAACTGGCTGACGCGCCTGGTTTGTAGCCGCTGAATCAAGAGAATGACGCCGTAATCGGCGTAAGTCGGGCAAACGCCCGGCCGTCTTCCGCAATCAGTGCTTCATGCCATCCTTGTCCCCGGGTTTGGCTTTGCCGAGTTGGTCAAGCGCAGCGCGAAACCCGCTGGCCAGTTGCTGGGCCGGGCCCCGGCCGTAATAGTGCAGGAACATCATGCGGGGCTGGTCGAAGAGCATGTGGTTGTGCACGGCCACCACTTCCAGGTTGTGCGCTCGCAAGGCTTTGATGACCGGGTTTACTTCGTGCTCCAGCATGGCAATATCGCCGGCAATATGGCTGTCGGCCTGCTTGCCGGCAAAGGCGGCCCAGGAGTTCAGGCCGATGGCGGCCGTCATCTCCGTGCCCATCATGATGGATTGCAGGTCGGCCCGGCCCACGGTATACTTGTAGGTGGGGCCATTTACCACGCCCTGATAGCCGATGAGCTTATCCAGCGCCGGGAGGTCGAACAGCTCCTTGCCGGTGGGCGGGCCGGCGGCGGGCGTGGCGTTGTTGCCGGGCTGGTCGGCCGTTGCGCCGGCGCTGGGCCGGGGCTGGTTGGCGGGCAGTAGCTTGGAGTCTTTCAGGGCAGCGGCAAACTTGCGGGCCAGCTCGGCCGGGCTCCCCATGCCGTGGATGTGCATGTAAAAGATGCGCGGCTCCTCGTAAAAAAAGTGGTTGTGCACGGCCCCAATTTCCAGTCCCTGGGCCAGCGCCGCCGACATCAATGGGTTGACTTCTTCCTGCAGCAGCACGGTGTCGCTCATGAGCATGGCCGACTTGCCGTCCAGGGTGTGCTTGATGGCTACCCAGCCCCCAAAGCCGAAGGGGATAGGCACCGGCTCACCCTTGATGGTGATTTTTAAATCGTTGCGCGGCAGCGGCGTGGTGTGCGTGGCCTGGGCTTCCACGTAGGTGCCCTTCTTGCCCATGGCCGCTTCCACGGCGGCAATCTCGGCGGCGGTCAGCGCGGGGGTTTTGCCGGCGGCCGCGGCGGTCGACCAGGCGGGCAGGGTGCCCAGCAGCACAGGAGTGGTCGCCAGGGCCATGGTCTTGAGCCAGCCGCGGCGGGAAAAGCGGAAGTCATTCATCGAGCACAGAGTATGGGTTAAAAGGCTCTGTTTACGCAGGAAAAGGCACCTGGTTAGCTCAACCTGCTCCGGCATGGAGCACAATTTGTAGCAGCAAGTTTGGCTTGGTCTGGACACAACCGGCAACCAGAAATTTGCCTTGCCAACTGGTCCAGGGTCACCTTGAGTTCGGGAGTATTGTACTCGGCCTTATTGTCATGACGGGTGGCGACCTGGCCGTTGGGGGCCGCGGTGCAGTACCGTATGCACTGCGCCCAATCGGCAACAATTACTATTTGTTCGGGCTCGGTTTCGCCCGAATGGTCCTCGACGGGTTGCTGCACCAAGCGCCGCCGGGGAATTACGCATATCTAAATCCGAATTGTGTAAAACCCTGCGTTTTCCCGCGGCGTACCTTTGCGAGCAATCCGGCGTAATCCGCCTTTACCATCCTGTGAAACGCTACGTCAGCCTATTCCTGCTCTTTAGCTACCTGCTGTCCAGCCCCGGGCTGGCTTACAGCATGCACTTCTGTGGGCAGGATTTGACGGCCGTGACGGTGGCCGCCGATGCCGACAAGCACTGCTGCTGCCAGGAAAAGGGTACGCCGGATTGCGGCTGCTGCCACGACCAGAAGGTGGTCAGCGCGACTAAAGACCTCAAGCTCACGGCCACGCACTTCCTGCTGCAGGCACCCGACGTGGCCCCGCCGCCCGCTGTATTGCGGCTCGTGTGGCAGCTTAGCCAAGTGGCTTACCCCGCTGATGAGCCCGCCAGCCGCCTGCTGGCCCACGCGGCCCAGCCGCCGGAGTGCCCCGCCTACGTGCGCGGGCACGCCTTTCTGATTTAGTTGGTGGGCTGATGCTCGTCTCCTCCGGCCAGTCGGCTGGGGGCTTTCGTGCGTACTGCTGCTTCCAGCGGCGCGCACCCGCGACAAGCCAACCGGGCCGCCGATGTCCTCGCCTGGGGTTTCCGGCGCCGTGACGCTTCCCATCTTCTTGCTGCTAATCATATATGATTGAGCGACTCATTTCCTTTTCCCTGCGGAACCGCTACCTCGTGCTGCTGCTGGCCGCCGGCCTGTTTGCCTGGGGCGCGTACTCAGTACGCGCGAGTAAAATCGACGCCATCCCCGACCTGTCCGAAAACCAGGTCATCGTCTTCACCGAGTGGATGGGCCGTAGCCCCCAAATTATGGAGGACCAAGTCACCTACCCGCTGGTGACCAACATGCAGGGCCTGCCCAAGGTGAAGTCCGTGCGCGGCACTTCCATGTTCGGCATGAGCTTCGTGTTCCTGATTTTCGAGGACGACGCCGACATCTACTGGGCCCGCGAGCGGGTGCTGGAGCGCCTCAACTACGCCCAGCGCCTGCTGCCCACCGGCGTGACCCCCACCCTGGGGCCCGACGGTACGGGCGTGGGCCACGTGCTTTGGTACACCCTCAAGGCCCCCGGCCTGGACCTGGGCGAGCAGCGGGCCCTGCAGGACTGGTACGTCAAGTTCGGCCTGCAAAACGTGCCCGGCGTGAGCGAGGTGGCCAGCTTCGGCGGCTTCCAGAAGCAGTACCAGGTGACGGTGGACCCCACCAAGATGACGTATTACGGCATCACGCTGCCGCAGGTGCTGGCGGCGGTGCGCAGCAACAACAACGAGGCCGGGGGCCGCAAGTTCGAGCAGTCGGGCGTGGGCTACATCATCAAAACGACGGGCTACATCCAGGATATGGCCACGCTGGAAAACGTGCCGGTCATCACCCAGGGCACCACGCCGGTGCGCATCCGCGACGTGGCCACGGTGCAGATGACGGGCGAAGCCCGCCTGGGCATCATGGACCTCAACGGCGAGGGCGAGGCCGTGGGCGGCATCGTGGTAATGCGCTACGGCGAAAACGCCGACGCCATGATAACGCGGGTGAAGGCCAAGATGGAGCAAATCCGCGCCGGCCTGCCCCCGGGCGTCTCGTTTCAGCTGGTGTACGACCGCAGCGGGCTGATTCAGGATTCGGTGGATTCCATCAAGCACACCCTGCTGGAGGAAATGGTGGTGGTGTCGCTGGTCGTGCTGCTGTTCCTCTTTCACTGGCGCAGCGCGCTGAGTATCCTGATTCAGATTCCCATCACCATCGCCACGAGCTTCATCCTGCTCAACGCCTTCGACATTTCCTCTAACATCATGTCGCTCACCGGCATTGCCCTGGCCATCGGCGTCATCGTCGACAACGGCATCGTGATGACCGAAAACGCCTACCGCAACCTGGCCGAGTACCAGGCCGGGGAGAGTGCGGGCGGCCCGCCGGACGCCGGCCCCGAGCCGCCAACCGCCCTGCCTGCCGCCGCCGGTCCGGCTCCTTCCACCCCAACCCCCGTTTCTCATGGATAACCAAAAGCGGCTCGAAATCATCGAGTCCTCCAGCAAGCAGGTGTCGCGGGGAATCTTCTTCTCGACCATCATCATCGTCACCTCCTTTTTGCCGGTGTTTCTGCTCACCGGGCAGGAGGGCAAGCTCTTCCACCCGCTAGCCTGGACCAAGAGCTTTATTCTGATTATCGACGCCATTCTGGCCGTGACGCTGGCCCCGGTGCTGATTTCCTTTTTTCTGAAGGGCAAGTTCAAAACCGAGGAGCAGAACCCGCTCAACCGCTTCCTGGAGCGCGTGTACTCGCCGATGCTGCACTGGGTGATGCGCTGGCGCAAAACCACCCTGGCCATCAACGTGCTGGCCCTGCTGGTGAGCATCCCCTTAGTCATGAGCCTGGGCACCGAGTTCATGCCGCCGCTCAACGAGGGCTCCATCCTGTTCATGCCCGTGGCCCAGCCCGACGTGTCGAACACGGAGATGAAGCGCATCCTGCAGGTGCAGGACAAGATTATCAAGCAGGTGCCCGAGGTGCTGAGCGTGCTGGGCAAGGCCGGGCGGGCCAGCTCGGCCACCGACAACTCGCCCATCAACATGATTGAAACCATCATCCTGCTTAAGCCCCGCGAACAGTGGCGCGAAGGGATGACCAAGGCCAGGCTGATTGAGGAGATGAACGGCAAGCTCCAGATTCCGGGCGTGGTCAACGGCTGGACCCAACCCATCATCAACCGCATCAACATGCTCAGCACCGGCATCCGCACCGACGTGGGCGTGAAGGTGTACGGCCAGAACCTGAACACCATCAACGACGTGGCCCAGCAGGTGAACGCCGCCCTCAAGGGCGTGCCCGGCGTGGAAGACCTGTACGTGGAGCCCGTGACGGGCGGCAAGTACCTTGAAATCGACATGAACCGCCCCGAGCTGGCCCGCTACGGCCTCACCGTGGACCAGGTGAATGAGGTGGTGGAGTCGGCCATCGGCGGGGCCCCCATCGCCAGCACCGTGGAGGGCCGGCGCCGCTTCGCCATCAACGTGCGCCTAGCCCAGGACTACCGCAACAGCCTGGCCGATATCAAGCGCATTCCCATCCAGACGGCCAGCTACGGGCCGGTGCCGCTGTCGGCCGTGACTACCATCCGCTACGCCGAGGGCCCGCCCATGATAAGCTCGGAAAACGCCCAGCTGCGCGGCGCGGTGCTCTTCAACGTGCGGGGCCGCGACTTGGGCAGCACCGTGGACGCCGCCATGCAAAAGCTGCAAAGCGTGGAGAGCAAGCTGCCCCAGGGCTACTACCTGGAGTGGAGCGGGCAGTACGAGAACCTGATTAGCTCGCAGCGCACGCTCAAGCTCATTCTACCGCTGGTGCTGGTGGTGATTTTTGGGGCGCTGTACTTCGCCTTTCACTCCGTGCGGGAGGCGTTTATGAGCCTCATTACCATTCCCTTCGCCCTGATTGGCGGGGCCTACATGGTGTATTTCTACGGGGTGAACCTGTCGGTGGCGGTAGCCGTGGGCTTCATTGCCCTGTTCGGGCTGGCCGTGGAAACGGGCGTCATCATGGTCATCTACTTAAATGACGCCATGCAGAAGCTGGTGGCGCTGAAGGGCAACTCCCGGGAAACCATCACCAAGGAAGACCTGCAGGAAGCCGTATTTCACGGCGCGGCCAAGCGCCTGCGGCCCAAGCTGATGACCGTTTCGGTGTCGCTATTCGGCCTAGTGCCGGTGCTCTGGGCCACCGGCACGGGCTCGGACGTGATGCTGCCCATCGTGCTGCCCATGATAGGCGGGGTGTTCACCTCGGCCACCCACATTTTGCTCGTCACGCCGCTCATCTTCCTGTACACCAAGGAGTACGAGCTACGAAAATTCGGAAAAATCGATGTCCTTGAAGTCTCACATTAATAATTGGACGGGGACTTGGCTCCCTCCCTTTTGCGTCATGAAACACTGGCTTAATATCTCCCTGTCCTCCCTGCTTTTGCTGGTGGCCGGCGGTCCGGCCGCCCACGGCCAGTCGATGAGCAAGGAAATGCACATGGCGCCCCCCGACGGCCCCGTGCTACCGCTCGATTCGGTCCTGCAAATCGTGGAGCGCCGCAACCCGGCCGTGCAGCGGTACACCTACCAGGCGCGGGCCAAGGAAGCGGCCGTGGCCGGCTACAACAGCTGGGAAGCGCCCAAAGTCAGCGCCGGGTTCTGGATGACGCCCTACAACCAGCGGCCCATCAAGGAAATGAACAACGGGCAGGGCGAAGGCATGCAGATGGTGTCCGTGGAGCAGCAGCTGCCCAACCCAGCCAAGCAGCGCGCCCGCCGGGAGTACCTCAGCAGCCAGGCGGCCGTGGTGCAGGCCGACCAGCAAAACACCGTGGTGCAGCTGCGGGCGCAAGCCAAAACCCTCTACGTCGAGCAGGCCGTGCTCACCAAAAAGCTGGCCGTGCTGGACGAGAACGAGGAGCTGCTGCGCTTTCTCATCAAGCTGGCCGAGGCGCGCTACCCCTACAACCTGGCCACGCTGCCCAACATCTACGACGCCAAGGCCCGGCTGGAAATGCACCTCAACGACCACCGCCAAGCCGCGGCCCGGGCCACGCAAAACCTGATTGCGCTCAACACGCTCATGAACCGGCCGCGCAGCGAAGCCTTTGCCGTGGACACCGCCGTGCTCACTTCCCCAACCCCCGCCCTGGCGCCGTTGGACACGGCCGCGCTGGCCGGCCGACGCAGCGACGTGCGCAGCCTGGACCGGGCCCTGACTACCGTGCGCCTGAGCCAGAACCTGGAAGCCAGTCGCCGCCGGCCCGACTTCGGGGTTCGCTACGACCACATGCGCGGGCTGGGCCGGACCCCCAACCAGTTTACCGTGATGGGCATGGTTTCCATTCCGCTGGCCCCGTGGGCCGCCCGCGAATACAAAGCCAACACGGCGGCGTTGGGCTTCGAGGCCCAGGCCCTGCGCAAGCAGCGCGAAGACGTGCTCAACGAAGCCAGCGGCCGGCTGGCCAGCCTACAAACCGACCTGACGCTGCGGCGCGAGCAGACCCGGGCCTTCGAGCGGCGCATCCTGCCGGCCCTGCGCCGCAGCTACCAGGCCACCATGCTGGCCTACGAGCAGAACACCGGCCAGCTTTTTCAGGTGCTCGAAGCCTGGACCACCCTCAAGCGGACCCGGCTGGAATACCTGGACAACCTCCAACAGCAACTCACTCAGCAAATAGCGTATGAAAAAGAGCTGGAACAATAGCCCGCTGCGGGCCCGGCTCGTGCGGGCAGCTTTGCCGCTGGCCCTGCTGCTGGGCGCCTGCGGAGCCGATAAAAAGCCAGCGGATGCCACCGGCAAGATGGAGGCCCCGGCCGCCGACGCGCACAGCCACGAAAAGCCTGGGGACCAGTTCACCTGCCCCATGCACCCGCAAATCATTCGGGACCAGGCCGGTGACTGCCCCATCTGCGGCATGGACCTGGTGAAAAAGCCCAAGGCGGGCGGCACCCAGGCCCCGGCCAGCAGCGGTTTGCAGAACCTACTCCGCTCCCCCGACGCGACGGTGGTCTCCACCCAGGCCACCGTGTACCCCACCACTGGCGCGCCCGACCTCACGCTGACGCTAACCGGCCGGGTGGAATACGACACGCGCCGCACGGAAGCCATTGCCGCCCGCTTCGGGGGCCGCATCGAAAAGCTGCTCATCCGCTTCAACTACCAGCCCGTCACCAAGGGCCAGAAGCTGCTAGAGCTCTACAGCCCCGAGCTGGTGACGGCCCAGCAGGAGTTGATTTTTATTCTCACCCACGACGCCCAAAACCAGACCCTGCTGCGGGGGGCGCGTCAGAAGCTGCGCCTGCTGGGCCTGACCGACGCGCAAATAACCCGCACCGTCGCCACCCGCAAGCCCGAGTATAAGGTGGCCATTTATAGTCCCTACACCGGGTACGTGGTCGAGCAGCCCGCCCAGCCCGGGGGAGCCCTGCCGCCGCCACCCGCCCCGGCCGGGGGCGGTATGGGCAGCGGCGGTGACGCTATGGGCGGAGGCGCTCCCGCGGCGAGTAGCACGCCAGCCGCCACTTCGACCATGCCAGCCGAAGCCAGTCTGACGCTCACCGAAGGCGCTTACGTCACGGCGGGACAGACCCTGTTTCGGGTGGTGAACACCAGGCAGGTGTGGGGCGTGTTCGAGCCCCGGCCCGATGAGCTGGCCGCCCTGCAAGTGGGCCAGCGCATACAGGTGTTGCCCGACAACGACCCGACCCGCGCCCGAACCGCTCGCATCGACCTGATAGAGCCTTTCTTCCGCGAAGGTGCCCGCACCGGGGCCGTGCGGGTGCACTTAAGCAATACCAATGGCCAGCTGCGCAGCGGGACCCTGCTCACTGGCACCGTCAGCGTGCCCGCCACGGGCGGGCTGTGGCTGCCCCGGGCCGCGGTGGTGGACTTGGGCAGCCGCGAGGTGGCCTTTGTGCGCCGCAGCGGTGCTTTCCAGGCCGTGCCGGTTCAGACCGGCCGACGCAGCGCCGACCGGGTGCAAATTCTGCAAGGGCTGAGCGAGCAGGACGCGGTGGCCACCAATGCCCAGTTTCTGGTCGACAGCGAAGGATTTGTGCAAACCGCCCGGACTCCGACGTCCAACCAGCCCCCCACATCGAACCCATCCAAGACCGACTACCGCGATGAATAAGCTTCGTAATCTGCTCACCCGCTGCGCTCCGGGCCGCTTGCTGGCCTTGGCCCTGCTGGCGGGCCTGCTCGCCTTCGGAGCCGGCGCGTGCCAAAAAGCCCCGCCCGAGGAAACCCACGCCCACGACGGCACCAGCACCTCCAGTACCTACTATACCTGCCCCATGCACCCGCAAATTGTGCGCGACGAGCCCGGCAAATGCCCCATCTGCACCATGGATTTGGTGAAAGCCACCAAGCAGGTAGCCCCCGCCAAACCGGCTACGGGCACGGCCACCGCGTCGGCGGCGCTCACGCATTACACCTGCCCCATGCACCCGCAAATCAGCCGCGAAGAGCCCGGCAAATGCCCGATTTGCAGCATGAACCTGGTGAAAGCGACTAAGGCCGCGCCGGTAGTAGCAACCCCGGCTGGGGGACCCGCCGCCGCCCCGGAAGTGATGCTGAGCGCGCAGCAGCGGCAGCTGGCCAACATTCGGGTGGCCGCCCTCGGCGCGGGCGGTAGCGGGTCGGGCAGCAGCACCGTGCTCACGGGCACCATCACGGCCAACGCCAACCAGACCCGCACGGTCAGCAGCCGGGTGGCCGGGCGCGTCGAGCGGCTGTTTGTGCGACAGACGGGCGAGTCGATTCGAGCGGGGGCCCCGCTGGTGGCTATCTACAGCGAGCAATTGCAGGCCCTGCAGCAGGAATACCTGCTGAGCCTGGCCCAGCTACGGGCCGTGGGCACGAGCGTAAACCAGTACGGCCGCCTGGTGGCCAGCGCCCGCCAGAAGCTGCGCCTGCTCGGCATGACGGACGGGCAGCTCCGCACCCTTGCCGCTACGGGCCGGCCCACGCCCTCGCTGACATTTTACAGCCCGCACGCAGGGCTGGTGCAAGCTGTGGGCGTGACGGAAGGCCAGTACGTGGGCGAGGGCGCGCTGCTCGTGTCGCTCACCAACCTTTCCTCGGTGTGGGTCGAAGCCCAGCTCTACCCCGGGGAAGTAGCCGGCATCCAGACGGGCCAGTCGGTGCAGGTGCAGGTAGCCGGCCTTCCCGATACCTACGCTGGCAAGGTGGTTTTCCTCAGCCCCGAGCTGCAGGCCAACAGTAAGGTGACGCTGCTGCGCGTGCAGCTGGCCAACCCCGGCGGGCGGCTGCAGCCCGGCATGCAGGCCAATGTGCGCCTGACTGCTAGCCGGGGTACAACGGCCAGTGCGCTGACCCTGCCCCAGGACGCGGTGCTGCGCGACAGCCGCGGCAGCTATATCTGGCAGCAGGTGGATGCCGCCGGCCGCTTCCGCCGGCTCAAAGTCATCACGGGGGCCGAAACCGACGAAACCGTGGCTATCACCGGGGGTGTGGCCGCGGGGACGCAGGTGGTGGTCAGCGGGGCTTACCTGCTGGAGAGCGAATACGCACTCTACCAGGGTACCGACCCCATGGCCGGGATGGACCCCAACATGCCGGGCATGGATATGCAGAAAAAGCCGGTTTCGGCCCCGAAAGCCCCGGCTATGGACCCCAACATGAAGATGTAATCAGCAGACTTCTGGCCCTTAATACTTATTACTATCACACTGGCCCCCATGACTCACGCCCAAGTACAGTCCATCCGATTGACCGATTTCAACGTCAACCCGGACTACGTGGCCACCGAAGCGGCACCCATCACCTACCAGTTGCAGGTGCTCAACCGGGTGCCCGAGCACGGAGAAAGCCTCGAAATCACAGTCAGCATCCGGTATGAAGCGCCGGACAGTACCTGTTTTTTGCTCAGCGCCGTCTGCCTGACCGTATACCGGGTGGCAGGCATGACGCGCCTGGAGCACCCGGAAACGGGCCGGCCCGTGGTGGACGTGCCCGAAGAACTGCTCCAGCAGCTGAGCATAGAAGCCGTGGCTCATGCCCGCGCCCTGGTGGCCTCTCATACGGCCGGCACCTGGTTTGAGCAGTGCCACGTGGCGCTGGGCAACCTGGCAGCGAGTTGCTCGCTAAATGCCGGGGCGTAGAATTCAAAGGGAAGAAAAAAGCCCGTGCCCTTGACGGATACCCCCGGGTGGCTTCGTTATTGTTAAAAAAGCTTAGCCCATGCTCCCCAAAGACCTGACTCGTGACCTGAAAAGTCGCCTGAACATGCTGGCCGGCCAGCTGCATGGCATTGTCAAGATGCTGGACGCTGAGACTACCGCGCCCGAGCAGATTCTGGTGCAGTTCAAGGCCGTGACCAGCGGGCTCAGCAGCGCTGAGCACCTGCTGCTCGACGAGGTATTTCGCAAGGGGCTGGCCCTGCAAATCGTGGACGTGGTGGGGGCCTGCCCGGGCGACTGCCAGGACGCGGGGCGCATCGAGGAGTTGCGCCAACAGTTCCCGAAGCTGAGCGAGGGCGAACTGACGCAGAAAATGCGGGAGTTGCGCGAGATTGGCGGGCGGCTGGAGCAACACAACGTGGGCCTCGAAAAAAAGGCGAAGAAATAACTTGACGAACACCCGGGGGCAGAGTGGAGCTTTGTCTGGTTCATTTTATTATCCACCCCCTCTCGTATGAAACGCATCGTAGAAATATTCACCGCCGGCTGCCCGCTGTGCAGCCCCGTGGTCGAGCTGGTAAAAAGCGCCGCTTGCAGCAGCTGCGACATTATTACCCATAATTTGACCGAGACCGAAGCCGGCAATCCGGCCCTGCGGCGGGCCCGCCTGCTGGGGGTGCAAACCCTGCCCGCCGTGGCCGTGAACGGCGCGCTGTTGGCCTGCTGCCAGAGCGGCGGCATCACCAAAGAAGCGCTGGAAGCCGCCGGCATTGGCCAAGCGGCGTAAGGCGCGCTGACCCCGCAGGGCACGGCCTGCATTTCCCACCTGCCCAGCTGCCGTACCAGTGGGCAACCCCCCTAACCCCTCACAAAATGAAACAAAAAGTGTTGCTGTTGAGCACGGCCGTCCTGCTGGCCGGTGGCGCCCTGTTTGGCTTTACCAGCCCCGCCAATACGGCGGATTGCCCCCTGAAAGGTACCCCGGAGTGTCCCCTGATTAAAGATTGCCCGGACAAGGGCACGACGGCCTGCACTCTGGCCGGCGTGCCTGCCTGCTGCGCGAAAAAGTAAGCGCCGCATTTGAGCCCCCCTAGCCCGGACCGGAACACGTGCGCCCGCACTGCCCCCGCCCAGGCTATTTTTTCGTGCCGGACAAAAGCGAGGTGGTCTAATAGTCACGGACAGAAGAAATATGAGTCCTTACTCTATTCGTCACTCCTAGACCACCTTGCTCCTACAGAATATTGAGCCGGCCGCCGTCGGCCACGACGGTAGTGCCGTTCACGAAGGCGGCTTGCTCGGAGGCCGGAAAGCAGATAACGGTGGCAATAGCCTCGGGCTTGCCGATGGCGCCTTCCACTTTCTCCTTCCTGCTTTTCACGTTGGAGTTTTCTCAGAGCATGGGCGTGTCCACGGCGCCGGGCGAGACACTTTACAGGGAAAGCCCACCTCACCTTTTAGGGCAATAGCTGCTGCATGGCTGCTTGCACTTCTTTTACCGGCATCTTGCAGGTCTTATTCCGGCACACGTAAATAAGGGTTCCCTCCTCCACGCCTTTGCTTTCCAGCAGGGGCAGGTTTTCTTCCTTCCCGCCCATAAATAGCGCGGTGGGCAGGTAGTACCGCTGCATTTGGTGGCTTTTGGCAACTGCTTCTTTGCCCATGACGGCAATTTCAAAAGGCCCGTACGCCATCATGCCCATCAGATTTGCCCAATTGGCGTAGTAAGGCCCGCCTGTCGAAACTTCGCCGGCCACGTGGTGGAGCATGGCCTGGCTCATCTGAATATAAGGCGGGTGGTCGTAGTACTCGCCGAGCCGGTACAGCACGTTAGCCATGACGGAATTGGACGCGGGCATCACGTTATCGGTTAGCTCCATCTTCCTCACCACCAAGCCTCCCGTTAGGCCGGAGGTATAAAAAAACAGCCCGCTTTTGGCATCCCGGAAGTGTGCAACGGCATAATCGGTTATCCCCCGCGCCCTTGTCAGCCACTGGACATCCAGGGTGGCCTGGTACAGATGGATGTAGGCCTCGGCCAGCAAGGCGTAATCATCCAGAAAAGCGTCGATGCTGGGTTTTCCATCCTTGTAGTTTCTCCACAGCCGGCCGTCTTTCCGGACCATGTTCTTCTCCAGGAACCGGGCATTCTGTAGCGCGGTCTGCAAGTACGCTTCGTCTCCCAACGCCAGGTAAGCGTCAATGTAGCCCTTCAGCATCAGGGCGTTCCAGGAGGTAAGCACCTTGTCGTCGGTGGAGGGCCGGGTACGTTTGCCGCGTTCTTTCAGCAGCTTCTCTCTGGCGTTTGACAGCAGTTTATCCCATTGGTCGGCGGTTAATCCGTTGCTTTTGGCAAAAGCCTCTTTGGTGCTTTCCCGGTGGAGGATGTTCTCGCCACGCTCCCAGTTGCCCGCTTTCTTTACCTGGAAATAGTCCCCCACCAGCCGGGCCGGCTTCTCCTCCAGCGCCTGTTGCATTTCTTCCTGGGTCCAGACGTAGAATTTCCCCTCTTCGCCCTCGCTGTCGGCGTTGAGGGAAGCGTAGAAGCCACCCTCCGGGCTGGTCATCTCCCGTTGGATGAAGGCCAGCGTTTCCCGTATCACCTCGGCATAAAGCGGGTTTTTGGTGACTTTATAGGCGTGGGCGTACAGGCTGACGAGTTGGCCGTTATCGTACAGCATCTTCTCGAAATGGGGCGCAAACCAGTCGGCATCGGTCGAGTACCGGGCAAAGCCCCCTCCTATCTGGTCATAAATGCCGCCTTTGGCCATCGCATCCAGCGTGGTCATCACCGCTGCCAGCGCTTCTTTGTTGCCGGTCAGGTAGTAGTTCTGGAGCACGAACTCCCAGCCCACGGGCAAGGGAAATTTGGGCGCCCGGCTGAACCCTCCTTTTTTGAAGTCGATGGAAGATTTCCAGTTCGCGTAAATCCCGCTGTAGGCGGCCTTGGTGAAGTTTTTGGAACTGCCCGGTGCAAGCGCTACTACCTCCTGGCCCTGGATGCCTTTCGTGATGGCTTCGGCCTGCTGCACCACCTGCTGGTGCTGGGTTTTATAGGCCGCGGCCAGTTGTTGCAATACCCGCACCCATTGGTCTTTCGGGAAGTAGGTGCCGGCGTAGAAAGGCCGCCCGTCCGGCAGGGCAAAGGCGTTGAGGGGCCAGCCGCCGCTGCCGGTTAGCAGCTGGGCGGCACTCATGAACACCTGGTCCACGTCGGGCCGCTCTTCCCGGTCGACCTTCACGCAAACAAAGTTTTCGTTCATCAGCCGGGCCACCGTGCTGTCCATGAACGACTCGCGCTCCATGACGTGGCACCAATGGCAGGCCGCGTAGCCGATGCTGACGAGTAGCGGCTTGTTTTCCCGCTTGGCTTTTTCGAGCGCCTCCGGCCCCCACTCATACCAATCCACGGGGTTGTCGGCATGCTCGCGCAGGTAGGGGCTGCTGGCTTGCGCTAAGCGGTTGCGGGTTCCGCTGCTTTGCTCTTTTGCTGGTTTTGCATTGCCTTCGTCTTTCACCGGCTTGCTGTTCTGCGCACAGCCCGACAGAATGATGAATTGGATGCCTATGCTGAGTATTATGGCTTTTCTTAACATCATAGTGATTGTATTTATCAAAGCTGCCTGGAAAAGAAAGAGGACTTCCAAAGACATGATTCGTACCCCACAGGCCTGTGCGACCCTGCGGGCGGCAGCCCGGAAAAACCAATGGCTGCGCAAGGCAGCCATTGGTTGTATCAACCCCACATAAGTGGGATGGTTGCGGCCCGCAATGCGCCGGTTCAGGCCCGGCCCGTGGGGGCGTAGGAGCCGTAGAGCTTCTCCACGGCGGCGGCCGGCGGGCCCTGCTTGGCGCTGGTCGTGGCGGCCGTGGGCGGCTCGGTCCAGGGCATCTTGCCCACTATCAGGGTGGGCAGGTTGATGAACACGTCGGTGCCGCTGCGCCGCACCACGGCGTCGAGGGGAACGTACACGTCGCTCTTGAGCAGGCCCTGCCCCACTACCAGGTAGCCCGGGCCGTCGCCGTCGTTCACCACTTTCTTTACGTTGCCAATCTCGGCGTCGTCGGAGCCGTGCACCGTGTCGCCGGCTTCGATGGCGGGCACGGGGGAGTGTTCAATGCTGGCCAGGAAGTCGTCGACGGTGATGACGCCGTTGGAAATCAGGGGGAAGTTGATGTGGATGGCGGCTTCGTACTCGGGCAGGCCGGCGGCGCCGATGGCGTCGGAGAGGAAGGTGACGTCGTAGCCGGCTTCGGTGCCGTGGCGGCCGGTGCTTTCGCAGCACAGGTTGGCCGTCATGCCGGCAATGACCAGGTGGGTGATGCCGCGGCTTTCCAAATGCTCGGCCAGGTCGGTCTGAAACACGTCGCAGCTTTTGTGGGGCAGCAGCACGATGTCCTGGGCCTGGGGCTGAATCTCGGGGTGGAAATCGGCGCCCCAGCTGCCGGCCAGAAACATTTTGTTCTCGAACATGAGGCGGTTGATGCCGCTGCGCTTCTGCAGGTTGTGAAGGGCGTAGTCCTCCTCGGTGTAAGCCATGGGCCCGAACAGCACGGGAATGCCCTGGGACCGGGCGCCGTCGATGGCGCGCTTCAGGTTGGGAATGACGTTGTTTTTCTCCACCGTGCCCTTGGTCATTTCCCAGGCTGCGCCGCCTTCGGACAGGAAATCATTGACGGGGTCGATGACCAGCAGCACGGTGCGGTCGGCGGGCAGGGTGCGCCCGGTTTCGGCCTTGGGCAGGTAGGTGGCGGGGCCAGTGGTGGGGCGGGTGTGGTGTTCCATAGGGATGGGGTGAATTTGATGAAAGCAAGGTGCGAGGTCCGACCAACTATTCGGGGGCCAGGAAACCCGACCATGCCGGGGCGGGTGAAGCAGGCCAATGAAAGCCGGCCGGAGTGCCGGACAATGGCCCAGCGTGCTTGTTGCTACGTGCGGTGCTAATGGCTAGTTGTTAAGACCGGGGTTGGCGGCAGGCATCCAACCAACCGCCTTTCGGCAAACTGTTAACAGGGTTGCAGATGGTTGCCGCTTCGGCCTTGTAGGCAAGACTTTGATTAATAAGTAGTTGAAATCTAATTGTTTGCTGTAGAATTCCCCTGGGTAGGTTCCAAATAGCCTTCTTCGGTCTGATCGGAGCCGCCAGTCATATTTGAATCATTGCTTTGATTATCAAGTAATTGATGATGGATGTGTCAGATAGCCGACAATAAGGCTACTTTCTGGGGCGTTCCCGGGGCGGCCCGACGGCTCTGGCCGGTAAAGCTGCCGTAGCCCGCCCGGCAGTGGGGTAGGCAACAGCCCGATACCGACCTGCCGGACTATAAGCTGCTGGTCAACTCCCGGGAAAGGTTGACTGATTTATGGGGAGTTGAACCCGGCATTTTGCGGACCGTGGCCCTCATTCTGGAAGGAGCCAGCCCATGGCCGGCCAGGACCGCCGCACAGCCATACGGCCCCAAGCGCCGCCCCAGCGGCCGGATTTCAGCTTTTTCAGCTGAATAATGCGCGCTTTGCGAGGATGTCGACATTTTGCCGGCTGGCCCTGGCCGGGGCGTCAGGCTTCGGGGCTGAGCGGACGTGGCAGCGGCAGGTACACAAACCGGATTTCGCCCAGCTCCGGGTACGTTGCCTGGCCCCGCTGCCCCTCGTGGCCCGGCGCTACCAGCGTGGGGGCCGGCCGGCCCAGCACGCCCTCTGTCAGCAACAGGTACTCGTGGCCGGGAATATCGTTTTTGAGCAGGCGGTGCGCCACGACCACCGTTTCGCCAAACGGCTTGCGCTGCTGGCGCACCGTGGTGAAGCCCAGGGGGCCGGCGTGGGCCACCACTTTCAGCGAGAGCCGGGATACGGAGCGGCAGGCGGCGCAGGTGCATCCGCAGGTGCGCACGTAGGCCGCAATCCAGGCGTGGAACGCGGCCCCGAAGGCGTGGGCCTGCGCCAGGACCTGCCCGGCCGACGGTACGCGGCCCTCCTGGTAAAACAGCACGGCATCGCCTTCGATTTCGGCTACCGTGAGGTCCAGTTCATCCGCATCGATAATCGTATTGAGCAGCCCCGAAATAATGTGCTGGCTGTGCTCCAGCTCAGTTTCGTGCACGAACGAGGTAAAGCCGCTGATGTCGGGAATCAGCAGCAGGGACGCGGGATAGGTCATGGCAAGGGGCGCTGACGGGAAACTGAGCCGCCCCGACCGGGGCCGGCAACCGCGGTAGTCGCCCTGCGGGGCCGAACCTTACGAGGCGCTTGCCTTTTCGGGGGCTGGCTTCGCGCGTCGGAACCGCGTCAGTTGCGCCCTTGCGCCGCCGGCTGCACTGTGCCCGTCCAGTAGGCCTGCGCTTTCTGGAAAGCATTGGTGCCCACTTTTTTGCCCAGCTCCAAGCCGGACACGTTGCCCTCGTAGAAATGAATACCGCCGTAGATTCGGGATTCGCCGGCATTGAGGGCCGCGTCGCGGAACGTGTTCCAGCTCAGCAATATGCCCAGTACCTCTTCGTGCGAGTCGGCAGCCAGCTGCTTGCGCTACATGATAGAAGTAGCCAAACTGGTCGCTGCCGGTGTAGGCTTTCAGAACGGTGGCGGCGGCCATGCTAAACGTGCTGTGACCCGAAACGTACTCCGAGAACGGCGGTGTGGGAAAATTATCAACCTGTCACAAGGCTACTGGCCAATAACATACATTGGTACTGCTTGAGCATCGACGCACCGGCCAGTTTCCTTACTCACCTCTTTCCCATCCAACAGGATAGCGCAGGTAATTTCCCAATGCTGCCGTACCTCCGTCAATGCTGGCCAGGATAGTAAGGTTGTCACCCTGTTTCATAGTGCGCTTAAACTTGTAGCTGACTGGTAGGGAGGATTATTGAGCGCCGTATTGCCGCCGCTTTCGTTGGTGTAACTCAAGTAATCCGATTCTACAGCGTTCGAGGTAACCCTGTACTTTACCTGATATTCCTTCGGGCCGAAAGGAGTAGCATCGTCCTTCGAGCAGCCGGAGGCCGTGGCCAATGCTGCGCCGCTCAGCAGCAAATAAGCAAGTCGTTTCATAGGTCAGAATGGTTAGCGAAAGTGATAGGGGTCGCACGATAGTAGGAACGGAAAACAACGTTAAGGAATTTTGAGCGGGCAGGCTATCTCCTGAAGTTGTTTAGAAAGTCGGCTTTTGGTTGATTTTTCGCAAAAACAGCACGGCGAAGGCCATCCAGTGCCAGGCGAGCTAGTTGTCGACGCTGGTCTCGTAGCGCACGAGCAGCGTTTTGAAGTTGTCGAGCCAGGCATTGGCGTGTTCAACGACGATGCGGCGACGGTAAAGTTCGGGGTCAAAAAAGGTATTGTCCTCGGTCTGCCAGTCCGCTGCCCGCCGGTTGCGGGCGATGTTGGCCTCGATGTCGCGTTCGGCACACGCTTGGCGAAACTCCTGAGTGTCGAAGGCGCTATCAGCGTCGAGAAATAAGCCATTGAGGGGAATATCGGCCGCTTCCAGCAGCGTACAAAGTTCGGCAAACAGCTCGCGCAGGTGGTAGCTGTCGTGGTGGTTACCCGCCTGCGGGGTGGCGCAGGCCAGGGGCTGGCCTTGGTCGTCGGCCACAAACAAGGCCGTGGTGGTGCGGGCCCGTTTGCGGGCCTGGTAGCCGATGGCCGCGCCCCCATTTTTGGTCGGCGTATGGCTGCCGTCGAGTTGAACGCTGGAGCAGTCGAGATGGGCCTTGTTTTGGCGCAGCAGGTTGAGCCACATGCGCTGCCACGACCCGTCTTTACGCCAGGTGTTGAAGCGGGCATACACGCCTTGCCAGGTCAGAGAGGCCCCGGTAAAAACTGTTTGACAGGCAGAAACCGCCACTGGCAGCCGGTCTTGAGCTTGTAGAAAATGACTTCCACGAGTTCGGTCGGGTCCACGGCGGAGGGCCGACCTTGCGGCGAAAAAGTGAGCGAGGGCAAAATCCAGGTGCGGATGTTGTCTTTGGACAAGACTTCCATAAAAGGCGAAAAAATGAGCGTTGCACCTCAAATTTCGCCTTTTCTTGAGAGTCCTTTTGACTTTCTAAACAGCTTCCCTAAAACGTACGTTTTAACGCTACCAAAGTCGTTTTTAAAAAGTAACGGTTCCGACCAAGTTAGTTTGTTGCTTTTGCTTATCTCGCCTATCAACCTGCCCGTTATGCCTCCAAATACTGATTTAAGTGCCTGCACCTATTTAAACAGTCTATTGCCAAGATGCAATAGACTGTTTAATAAAGTTTTACGACAAAAGCAATGTTGGATTAAATAGGGCCAGTTACTTACTGAGATAAATCGGCTCATTTTTCGGGTCCAAAAAGGCTTAGCGTTGTTTTCCGTTCCTACTATCGTGTGAATACTTGTACTGGTCGCTAAGATTTAATGGTGCTCAACCTTTATTTTTTTAAGTTTTTTAAATAACATCTTAACATTTGTTCAGTTATATACTTACACAATCAAATTTAAATATTTTTTTATGAAGCACACTTTCCTAGCGCTAAGCCTGTTGGGCGTAAGCGTCCTCACAACGGGTTGCGAATCCGAATCCGTGGCCCCCGATTTGAATGTGGAGGCCCAGACCGCCGCCAAAGTCGCTCCCGACCGGAACTACAAAGCCCACCTCACGGGTGACCAGCAGGTACCCGTCGTGGTTACGCAAGCCGTTGGCCAAGCAAAATACCGCCTGAGCGACGACGGCCTGGCGCTCGAATACAAGGTGAACCTAGCTAACCTGGGCTCGCTAACCGTGGCGCACCTGCACCTAGGGGCAGTAGGGGTCAACGGTCGCGTCATCGCTGACCTGTACCCCGGCGGGGCGCCTCAGCTCAACCCCACCGGCCCCGTCCTGCAAGGCACCATCACGGCGGCCAACCTCGTCGGGCCGTTGAGCGGCCGGCCGTTATCGGCCCTGCTCGCCGCCATTGACGCGGGCAACGTGTACACCAACGTGCACTCGCAGGCGTATCCGGCCGGCGAAATCCGCGGCCAGGTCGAGTAAGGAGCCGATAATCTTTCCTACCCGGCCCCAGACCCCAAAAAGCCCCGAAGCTGTACGCTTCGGGGCTTTTTGGGGTCTGGGGCCGGGTAGTGAGGGGTGGAGCGGGCGGATTTACGCGGCGCCTCACGAAAAGACCGGGCGGAAAAAGCTGCGCTCGTAGCTGAGGATGCAGCGGGTGTCATCGGCGTAGCGGAAGACGGCCTGGCAGTCGGGGTCCGCAAACGAGAGCTGGCGGTAGCGTTCGTACGCCGTCAGGCTCTCAAAAGTGAAAAGCGCCAAGGCAATATTGTTGGCGCCCTCGCTGGGCAGAAAATAGCCGTTGTGCTGCCCCCCAAACCGCGCCACCAGCGGCAGCCACAACCGGCCGTAATGCTCAAATTCGGTGAGTTTGGCGGGGTCCAGCACGTAGCGGACGTAAATGGTAACCATAAGGCTGGGACTGAGATGGGTGGAGGCCGCTGGTAGGGCGGGCGAATGCGACAAACGTGGGGGCGTCAGCGGGCTTTATTGGCGCTGAATGGCTGCGATGGGCAAGGCGCTGAGAGCATCAAAAAGTGTGGGGCAGCAGTATCCCGGCTCCCGGCCACTGCTGGCGGAAGCCCTGCCGATGGCCGCTTAGCCCAATTGCCCCACACTTTTTGATGCTCTCCTGGATGATTTTCTGAACACGCTGCGCGAGATATAAACCAATCAATCATTGCTCAACCAACATAGTCATGGCCTGATATGGGCTAGTTGGCGCTTTACACGCTAAGCACTTTTTTGCTTCCGGGCGTAAATCCACCCTTTGGAAAGAAGAACCCCTTGGATAATCACCTGTTTAGCCGCTAGCCGCTTGGGCCGCTAAAAGCGCTCATACCAGTCAAACCATTGCTGAATAGTCGACTCTTTATTTGCTTGCAGATAAGTCAGGTAGGCCTGCGCCACGGGCGAGAGCTGTTTGGCTTTGTGCCAGGTGAGCATCCACGAGGTTTGCAGGGGCAACCCCCGGATTGGGATAATCTGCAAATCGTTATCGAGTAGTTCGTTCCGAATGCCAATCAGGGGCATGATGGAATAGCCTAGACCGGCCAATAGGGCCTGCTTGACGGCTTCGTTCGAGGCCAGTTCCAAGCGCTTGCGCACCACCAGCTGGTGGTCGGCAATAAACGTTTCCATCATCGAACGGGTCCCCGAACCGGCTTCCCGGTAAATGAGCGGGAGCGTTTCGAGCAACCGGGGGTCTTTATCCGTGTGTTCAGCCTGATTGACCCCCCGACCAACCAGGTACAGCTTGTTCGGCATCAGGTCCAGGTAATTCAGGTTGAACTGCTTGGGCAAAATGGACACCAGCGCAAAGTCGACCTCGTTGTTAGCCAGGCTATCCACCACTTTCTCCCGGTTGGTCACGTCCATTACCAGTTCGATGCCCTCGTGGGCTTGCATAAAACCCGACAAAAAGTAGGGCATTACGTACTTACCCGTCGAAACCACGGATAGGGTCAACTTTCCGTAAAGCAACCCCTTATGCGCCAGCGTCCGGTCATTGATGGCGTGGGCTTCGTAGAGAATCTTCTCGGCAGCCTGGGCAATTTCCCGCCCAAAATCGGTCAGGTAAAGGCGTCGGCTGATGATTTCCGTCAATGGAATATTGAACTGGTCCTGAAAGTTTTTCAATTGAATAGACACCGCCGGTTGGGTCAGGTGTAAGGCTTCGGCAGCCTTGGTAACGCTCTGCAGGCGCGCTACTTTGGCGAAAACATCAAGCTGATGCAGCGTATAGTTCATAAAAACCAGTTATGATATACATCAAATCTATAGATAAAAGTTTATAAGGGCCGCCACTTCCCTTGTTGGAGTACCAAGACCCAATTGCGGGACATGCTAACCATATTCGGCGCAATGGCAGCACCGGGGGCCATGCCAAATACCAGTGCCAGGGCTGCGGGCACCAAGCTCGCTTTACCCCGCCGCGGTGGTCAAAGCGGTACAGTATGCGCAGGTTGACGAACTGCTGGGCGAGCGCAACTCGCAGCGCAGCATCGCCCGGATTAAAATTGTAATTGACCGGTATAATACCACCTTGAATTAGACCACCGCCCCTTTTTTATATCCGGTTAATGACTAACCGAAACCTAAAAAGCGGGGTTGTCAACCGGTCACCTCCTGCCAGCACTCGTCGGCAGTTAAGTGAAAGGCTTTGTTTTCCAGCGGGTCGAGGGCGACCAGATGCACCCACTGGTTAAAAAATAGTTTCTGCAAGATGGGTTGCCGCCCAATAACCAAGTCGAGGGCTGCCCGGGGCGCGACCACTACGGTCAGCAGGCGCTGCGGGGTGTGGTAAGCCTGGTCGTCGGTGCTTGCAACGGATTGCACCGGCAGACCGTGCATCAAATCACTGGCGTTTCCCTGCATCACCCCCAGCTTCCCGGCCACATTGTGCGTTATCTTGCTGCCACTACCGTAGGCAACGGGGTCCAGCGCGGAGAACAGGTACTGCGTATTAATCCACTGCGCCACGACCATCGGCGCCGTCAGAATCGTTTCCAGGTGGCTGTGGGTGTGGTCGGCCCGCCAGTCGTAGGAGTGTAGAAAACAGCGGCCCTCCAGGTCGAGGGTCTGCGTCAACCGGCGGGGCCCAACAATAAAGGCGGCATTGCGGGCCAATCCCCATTCCGGGCGGGCTTCGGCCCAGTCGCTGCTACGCCGCTCGGTGGCACCTACGGGATTACGCTCTTTTTTCAGTTCGCCAAAGGTCTCACAGCGGGCCGCGCTGTTGGCGGTTCTGGCGCTGGCCAGGGCCTGCCGAAGCGGGTCGATGAGGGGCTGGTGAAGACTTGCCGACGGCGGGGTATCGTACAGCACCACTTCATCGGTCGTGGTGTTGTGTTCGGCGGCCATGAACAGCGTGTCGGTCGGAATGTGGATTCCTTGCCCGGCCAGCGTTTGCCGGACAAACGGGGCGTTTAGCATCAGGGCCAGTAGCTGGGCGTTAGTGCCGCCGTGGTTACCCCCGCAGGCCCCGCAATCGAGCGCAGAACGGTACGGGTTGTTTTGGGTGGTGCTGCCATGCCCGCAGAAGATGACCAATTTCCCGAAGTTGTCGGTGAGGCCCATGAGCCGCAAGGCCCCTTCGGCATACTGCGCCTGCTCGACCGAGCCAATGCCGGTATTACCGGGTGCCCCCGTCAAGTCGGGCGCGGTAGGCAGGCCGGGCCGAATGGCTTCGTTCAGCGCATTGCGGGTGCGGACGCTTCGCGTCGGGGTCAGCGTCCGCTCCAGCATCAGCAGCCCACAGGCCGCCCCGAGCGTTTCGACCAGCGCAAAGGGCGTCACAAAGTTGTATTTGAGGCTGTTGTAAATCAACTTTATCGTTTGCGAGGCCCGGTTGCCCCGCCAGAAGCGGACCAAATCGGCCGGACGATTGGAAACGGGTTTCTGATGGATGTCATGACTGGGTTTGAGCAGGACCGGGCAACTGTCGTACACGGCTCCGTCGGCAGGCGCGTGTACCCGCACGGGCAAACCAAAAAACCCGGCAAACCCCAGCGTTTCGTAGTTGCCCACGGCCTCCAGCCGGCGGCGGAATGGCTCCGACCGGACATCGATGCAGAACGCCAATTGCGCGTCGGGCCGCGGCGGCGTGGCTCCGAGCTGGTTGAGGTGCGGCAATACCTGCCCGAGCAAGGTTTGTTGGTAGGTTGCCTCGTCCTGTTTTAGTTTGGTCAGGGTATCGGCCACCCGTTCATCCGCCACGGGCAACGCGGCCAGGTGGTGCATGGCTGCGGGCCAGAGCAGGCAGGTAATCACCAGGCGCACCGCCAGAAACTCCAGCACGGTGATGGGGTTTACCGGGTCGGCCACCGGTTGTTCCCAGCAATCGCGCCAGTGAACGTAACCCGCCCAGCCGGGCAATTGGGTCAGCGCGTGGGTCAGAAACTGGTGCTGATGGTCGGCGGGCACGGCCAGTTTTTCCAGGCATCGTGCTATGGCCTCTTCCGGCTTGTCCGGCAGGGCCGATAGCCAGTTCTGGTGCGCTGCATTGCGCTGGTGCAGTTGATTATCAAAGGGTGCTAATCCTTTCCAGGCGGCGTAAAAACCCAGGCTTCGGTTGGGCATCAGCAGGGTGGCCTGCCCTTCGTCCAGAAAAGCGAGGCACCATTTGATGAGCTGCCGGTTGACGGCTTCGGCTTCGGGCCGGGTATCGCAGCCCTGAAACAGCCCGGCGGCCTGGGCAACGGCTTCGTCGAAGGGCAGGTCTTCCAATCCCTGGAGCGGGTTGCAGGCAATAAACGTTTTCAGGGGCCATACCGGCGAGAGAATCCGGGCCGCCTGCTCAACCTGTGCACGAATCAGGGCGGGGGGGCTGACCTGCGGGGGGGACTTAAGTAGCGTTTCCATTCGGGGGGCGTACGGGGGCGTTATCGATGGTTAGTAGTGGTAGCTGTTGCGGGTGGGCGTGGTGGTGCGCGGATGGGGCTGGCTGCCGTTGAGCGCCCTAACGTAGAGCCGTTGCCAGATGCGGGAGGCTTGCCCGGTAGCCGGCAGTTTCAGGGTGATGGGGAGCCAGGTAAGGGAAAACACCCCAAAAACGATTAGGTGCAGGGCCGTCAGCGGCTGGGGCGACCAGATAGCCAGGGGCGTGAGCAACGATTCAATCGCCCACACGCTGAGACCATACAGCGTGCCCGCCAGCAGCGTCAACACAATGGCGGGAATAACCCGGCTGGTCAGCGAACCCGATTGCAGGATGCTATAAGCGGTCTGGGTAGCCGCGATGAACGCAAAACCGGTTAGTAGCAGGGTCGTATCGGCCACGTTAACCGCGAGGTGGCTCACGCTCGCAAAGCTGTAGGCACCCACCAGGCCGCAACAGCCGGCCAGCAGCCAGACCGGCCAGCCACCCGACCGGGCCGGGGCCGGTTTCCGGGTGCCCTCCACCGCCGAGCCCGTATTGAGGAACAGAAACGCTTTGAACAGGCCATGCCAGCAAATGTGGGCGATGGCCGCCGGAAACAGGCCCAGGCCACACTGCATAACCATAAAACCCATCTGTCCCATCGTTGAGCAGGCCAGCATCCGTTTTATGTCGTTCTGCATCAGTTTCCAGGCCGTGCCGGTCACGGCGGTCACGCCGCCCACGACCAGCAGCAATTGGAGCAATTCGGGCCGCGCCAGGTAGAGCGGGGCAAAGCGGGCGAGCAGCAGGCCCCCCCCGCTGACAAGTCCGGCGTGCATCAGGGCCGACACCGGCGTGGGGGAATTGAGGGAGCTGATGAGCCACCCCTGGAAGGGCCATTGGGCCGATTGGGTCATGGCTCCGACAATGATAAGCAGCAGGGCCACCGTGACCGGCCACGACGAAGCCGCCGTTAACTCCATCTGCACCAGTTGGTGTAGGTATAGCGTACCGCTTACCTGCCACAGCAGGGCCACCGCCACCGCCAGGCACAAAAAGCCAAATACAAACGTCTTCGTGGCTAATTTCCCAGATTCGACGGACGCTTTCCAGGTGCTCTTGTGAACAATCAGCCGTACCAGCAGCCCGTTACTCAGCCCCCACCCTACCAGCAGTAGCAGCAGATGGTCGGCCGTGACCAGCAGCAGCGCACTGGCCGTCACCAACGAAAGATTGACGTAGTAGCGGTGGTAGGCCCGGTCGCCGGCCATGTAGCGCAGCGAAAACTGATGGACAATGCCACTGACCAGCAACACGAGCGTGGCTATCAGCCAGGCAAGCGCGTCGCCCTGAAAACCGGCTGCGTTGACCCTGCCCGGATGCAGCGTGGTATCAATCAGGGCCAGCAGGGCCAGCAGTCCGCTCAACCAGACAGCGGCCGTAGTCAGCCGCGCACCCCGAACCGGCTCTGCTCTGAAAAACAACCGGTTTACAATGGCCCCCGCCAGCGGCAGGCCGATAATGAGGAGGTAGGGAAGTATTGACAGAAAGAGAAAGTGCATATAAGTACTGATGAGGGGTGTTTTTGGGCTGATTGCCAAAAAGCGTGGCACAAAAGTGCGGGCAAATAATCATTAATGAAAATTTATATAGTTTATGGTTAGCATAAATAATCTTTATGAAGTGTAACTTTCATCAACTCCGGTCTTGGTTAAAATTTTGGTCCAAAGATTAAACGAGCCGTTAGTTGCCGGTCTTCATGCGTACCTGGTTCACGCTCCCCACTGCGCGGGGGTGGGTCCAGAAAGGGACACTTTGCCGGCCCTAGCCAACCGGTGGCTGTTATGCGGGTAGAAATGGGGCCGGAAAGTGGGGCCTCTCACGCATCCTGATGGCCCCACCTTGTTGACCTGTTCGGTACCCTCATTGCTTCTGTCTACATCAGGGCTAACGGCCAACACTTCGACCTGCGTTGAATAGATGACGGTACGTTGGAGAGCTGGCCGTTGCGCAATTACCAAGGTGAGTTTGACTTCTCCGGTAAACCACGGAAAACCCCGCTAATTTGACGCACAGGGCTTATTCATCGTCAAGAGGAAACCGATTTCCAGCCCGTCGTTTAACTTTTGGTCCAAACTTTTTACCAAGGCCAATCTTGCTTCCACCATTGAGGTCAATTACTGGTGCCAGGCGCTGAACTGCACCGAAACCCGGCTGCGCAACGCCGTGCTCGCCGTAGGCCCGCTGGCCGCCGACGTGCGGACCTACGTGCAACGCTGAATGGGGCTAAAGTTTGCCAGAGGAGTTTTTAAATCGAATCATTCTCTTGGCCAACTTCAGGTGGCATGAAGCACTTGGGTTGACTTTTCTTCCAAAAAGCCGTATCTTTGCCCCACAAAAAAAGTATCCGCCACATCGGTTCTGCCGGTGCTGTTTGGTTGGTACCGTAAAATTCTTCGGTCACAAGCTTCGGCTTGCTGTTTGACCGGAAGCCCACCCCACTGAGGGTGGGTTTTTTTTTGCCTACCGCTCTGCTCCATGCCGCCCCGCCCCATCCGCCACTTTACCAAGCCCGCTATTGACTTCCCGCAGCAGCTGCAGGCCTGGGGCCTGGTGGTAGCGGATGAGCCGCGGGCCCTGCGCTACCTGGCCAACATCAGCTACTACCGGCTCAGCGGCTACTGGGGCAGCTTCCTGGTGCCCGGCATCAGCCATTTTTAGCCCGGCACCACGCTCGACGACATTCTGCACCGCTATCAGTTCGATAAGCAGCTACGCCTGCTGTGCCTGGAAGCCATTGAGCGGCTGGAAATCTCCTTCCGCACGCAGCTCATCTACCACATCACCCGCTACACGGGCGACAATAACCGGTACGAGCAGGCCCGCTTTTTTAAGCGCGGGACGCCCGCCGAGCAAACCGCCTCGGCCCGGCTCCTCTCGACCATTCGGGGCGAGCTGGACCGGGCCAAAAGCAAAACCTTCATCGCCGACTACTACCGCTTCTACGACCAGCCCCGCAATCCGCCCGCCTGGATGGTGCTGGAGCTGCTTTCTTTTGGTACGCTCTACAACTTGTTCAATCAGTTCGTGGACACCACGCCCAAACTGGCCATTGCCAACCATTTCCATTTGGCCCTGACGGTGTTCAATTCCTGGATGCAGAGCATTAACGGCGTCCGCAACAAGTGCGCGCACCACGACCGGCTATAGGACATCTCCATGAAACCCATGCTCTCCAACCAGCGGGGGCATGCCGGGTACTGGCTCACGGAGCCCAATGTAACGGCCATCAATACCAAAATCTACTACCCGCTTTCCATCTTCAACTTCCTGATGGTGCAGGTCAGCCAGACCTCCAGCTTTGGGCGGCGCGTCGTGGCCTTGTTGCACGAATACGATATCATTACCCCGGGCCTGCACCAGCAGCACATGGGATTCCCGGCGGGATGGGACCAGGAAATCATGTGGCTGGAGCCATAAACACCTGCAAAATCAGCGTTACAGCCCCCTTCTATCTCTGCCATCATTTTAGCACCGCCCTGGTCTGTATGACGTTTGATGATGATTCCGCCGAACGATTTCAACTGGTTGAGCTGCTCGTCTTCCAATCGGGCGGATTTACACGGTAAGCTTTCCCCTGGCTGCCGGGTGGCCACTAGAGTTGGAACAGAATTTCCCGCTAAGGAAAGCTGAGTAGGGCCAGAGCCTCAAAAAATGTCCGTTTAAGCACTGCTAAGGCAGTTTTTGAGAAAAGCCGGTGCTGGCCAGGTTGGCGTGTAGCTTTTGGTTATCTCACGTATCAACGGCTTGTTACATCCTAAATGGCTGACTTATTGAGACAAATAAGCTCGTTTTTGTTGGTCAAATGGGCTTAGCGTTGTTTTCCGTTCCTACTATCGTGCAACCCCGACTAGTGCAGCAGCTTTCTCAGGGCGGCCTCGTCGTCGGCTTCCAGGGCTACTTCGGCTTTCAGGTTATCCACGTCGCGCTGCACGCTGGCCACGGCCAGGGTCTGGCCGCTTTGGCGGAACGCTACGCTGCCGGTTCGCTCGGCCAGGGGGCCATCCACGGTCAGCTCGTCCCACTTTTCGGCGTGGCCCGTGTAGCGCACCGACAGGTCGTAGTGCTTGCTCCAGAAAAAAGGTACCGCGTCGAATTTCTCCCGCCGGCCCAGCATGTTGCGGGCGGCCGTCTGGCCCTGGCGCTGCGCCACCACCCAGTGCTCCACCCGAATAGCGGCCCCGGTGTGGGCATCGGGCCAGCGGGCAATGTCGCCGGCGGCGTAGATGCCGGGGCTGCTGGTTTGCAGGTACGCATCCACCAGCACGCCCCGGTCCAGGGCCAGGCCCGCCGCTTCGGCCAGTGCCAGCCGGGGCCGCACCCCAATGCCGGTCACCACCAGGTCGGCCGGCAGCCGCTGGCCGTTTTTCAGTACCACGGCCTCGGCCTCGATGGCGGTAGCCGTTTGCTGCAAATGAAAAACGATGCCTTTCCCCTCGTGCAGTTGCTGCACCATCGCGCCCAGCTCCGCGCCCAGCACCTTGGCCAGCGGCACTTCATCGGGGGCCACGACGTGTACTTCCAGCCCGAGGCCGCGCAACGCGGCCGCGACTTCCAGCCCGATAAAGCTGGCCCCCAGCACCACGGCCCTTTTAGCCTTTGCCGCCCCCGCCACAATGGCGCGGTGGTCGGCCAGGGAGCGTAGTACGTGCACGTGGGGCAGGTCGTGGCCGGCAATATCGAGCCGCACCGGCTCGGCGCCAGTGGCCAGCAGCAGCGCGTCGTAGGCGTGCGCCGAGCCATTGGCCAGCCGCACGCACCGGCCGCTGACATCCAGCGCAGTCACCTCGCCCCGGATGAGGTCGATGCCATGCGCGGCGTAAAAGCCCGCCGGGCGCAGGGCAATGTGTTGCGCGTCGTCGGACGAAAAGCTCTTGGAAAGCACGGTGCGGTCGTACGGCACTTCGGCTTCCCCGTCGAGCAGGGTAATGCGGCCCTGGTAGCCCTCGCGGCGCAGCATCTCGGCGGCCGCGCTGCCCGCCCCGCCCGCCCCGATGAGGACGACCTGCTTCGGATGATGGGCGTTTTTGGCGGTTGCCGGGGGCGATTCGGGGGCCAGCGGGTCGCGCTCCTGCTTGCCGGTGACGTAGGCCCGGCCGTCGCGCCGCTCCACCGTCCAGCAGGGCAGCGGGTCGAGGGCTGGGGCCCGCAGCGCGGCCCCGGTGCGCAGGCTGAAACAGGCGTGGTGCCAGGGGCAGCGCACGGTGTCGCCGACCAGCAGGCCCGTTTCCAGGGGCGCTCCAAGGTGGGTGCACACCGCCCCCACGGCCAATACCTCCTCGCCGCGCCGCGCCAGCAGCACGGGCTCGCCGTGGGCGTGGCCGCGGAGCAGGGCCCCGTCGGCCAGGTCGGCCAGCGCGACGCCGGCCGTTGCAAAGTCGGGGCCAGTGGGTGTTTCGGGAGAAGCCATCAGACGGTATTTCAAAGAGTGATAAAGAGGAGGGAATCTGCCGGTTTAGGCCGTGGCCCGCTGCTCAGGCCGGCACTTGGGGCGGTTCGCCGAGGTGGCGGAAGCTCCGCTCCACCATCTCGTCGCAGTAAATCAGGTTGAACTCGTAGACGGCGGCGCGGGGGTACCAGCTTTCCAGCTGCTGGCGCAGCAGGCCCTTAGCCCGGCTTAGGCGCGCGTTCACGTTGGTTTCGGTGATGTCCACAGCCTGCGCGGTTTCCTGGCTGCTGAGGCCTTCGAGCTCGCGCAGCACGAACACCATGCGGTAGTCGGGCGGCAGGGCCTGAATGCACTGCTCCAGCACCGCGCCCAGCTCGCGGTTGAGGATTTCCTGCTGCCCGTCGGTGGAGGGGCTGCGCGGGGAGTCGGGGGCTTCGTTCATACACGCGGCGGCTGGCAGGGGTTGGGGCTGGTGGGCCGCTTTCCGGCTCCAGTGGTAGCAGTGGTTGAGCATGATGCGAATCAGCCAGGTTTTGAAGGCGGCCCGCTCCTCAAACTTGCCCAAGGCCTGGTAGGCGGCCACGTAGGTGTCCTGCATCAGGTCCTGCACCGTGGCGTGGTCGAAGCCGTAGGAGCGCCCCACCTTGTAGAGCGCGCCGTTGTAGCGCCGAATCAGCAGCTCGAAATATTCCTTCTCGCCACCCAGGATGCGGGCAATGAGCACGGTATCGGCCGGGGCACCGGCAGGCACCAGGCGGGGCCGTGGGGCAGCATGGGAGTCGGTTTCAGTCTTCATGGGTGGTGCCAGGACGGTATGTTAAGACAAGCGGTGCGTCCAGGTAATGGCCGGCCACCAGCGCCAGCAACAGGCCGGCTTTCACCCGCAGCGCCGGCGCGGTGGCCGGGGCCAGTACTGCCTACTGCCACTGTGGAAAGAAAAGTACGGAAAAACTCATCAGCACCACGGTATTGATGCCCGCGTGCAGCAAGGCCGGGCGTTGGGCCGCGTGCCGCTCCGCCGGAATACGTATCAGGTCCAGAAAGCCGAAGGCCACCGTCAGCCGGCCCCCACGCCGCCCGCCAGGGCGTAGTACGCGGCGGCGGTGCAGGTGGGGTTGCGGGTCTACCAGCCCAGGGCGGCGCACACCAAATCCATGGGCAGCAACGCGCCCGGAAAGTGCACCGAAACCAGGTGGGGCGGGTGGTAGTTGCGCTTGATGACCAGAACCGGTTTAGCTGAACACGTACACCAGCAGCGTGATGAGGCTGCTTACGGCCAGTAAGGCGTGCAGGCCGGCAATCCGAACGGGCTTGACCTGGTCGGGACGGCTGGTAATAAACATATAAATGCCGGCCAGGGCCGTGATGATGAACAGGCCGATGCTCAGCTTGGGGTAGGCCGCGGGATGGGTGAAGGCGTAGTACAGCAGCACCAGCAGCCCCGAAACGGCCAGCAGCCCGTGGCTGTACACCACGGCCTTGGGCGCGTTCTTCTTATTGAGCCAGGTGATGAGAATAGTGGCGCCCGCAGTGGCGGCGAGGACAAACAGAGTAACGCTAGCGTACAACATGAGCAAAAAGATTGGTGAGAGATGATTTACGGCTTAGAGTACCCAACAGGCACCGGCATTACAAAATCAGGGGAAATAATTCGCTTTGCCCCGCGCCTCACTTGCCAATCTGGCGCAGGAACTCCGCGCGCAGGCTGGCCTCCGCCGCAAAGCGGCCGCCGTATTCGCTGGTGAGCGTGGCGCTGCTGGTGTCGTTCACGCCGCAGCTTGGGTTTCTTCTTCCGCTTGGAAGAAGCCCCCCTGCGGGGCTCGATTACTGATTTGCGGGTAGGTGGCCGCACCGCGCCGTGTGCCGTATACTTCCGGGCTGCCCTAACCAAGATGCCCCATGTGGAAGTCCGCCGTACAGCAGTTTCCACCCGCGTATTTCACGATGGTGATGGCGACGGGCATTATTTCGCTGGCGGCCCACGGGCTGCGCCTGGAAGGGGTGGCGAACGGTTTCTTTTACCTCAACCTGGGGCTATACCCGCTGTTTGTGCTGCTGCTGCTGGGCCGGGTGCTGGGCTTTTTCGCCGGCGTTAGGGCCGAGTTGGCTTCGCACGAAACCGGGGCGAGTTACCTGGCGCTGGTGCCGGCTACCTGTATGGTCGGCAATCAGTTTGCCGTGCTACGCGGCAACCCGGTGGTTGGGGAGGCGCTGTGGGTAGCGGGGGCCCTGTGCTGGGGCCTGTTGCTCTACGCCTTTCTGCTCGGCGTGATGACGCGCCGCGAAAAGCCGCCGCTGGAAACGGCCCTCACGGGCAGCTGGTTGCTGCTGGTGGTGGCCACGCAGTCGTTGGCCGTGCTGGGGGCCACGCTGCTGCCCGGCCGGCCGCCGGACGGCACCGGGGTGTTCGTCGTGCTGAGCTTGTTTTTGCTGGGCAGCCTGCTCTACGTCATGCTCAGCACGCTGCTGTTCTACCGCCTGGCCTTCGGGCAATTGAGCGCCGGAGCGGTGAGTGCGCCGTATTGGATAAGCGTGGGCGGCAGCGCCATCAGCGCGCTGGCGGGCGCTTCGCTGCTGGGGGCGCTGCGGCAAACGCCGGCCCTGGCCGATGTCGCCGGGGTGGTGAAAGGCGTGAGTGTGCTGTTTTGGGCGGTCAGTACCTGGTGGATACCGCTGGTTTTCACGTTGCGGGCCTGGCACCACCTGCGGGGGCGGCCGGCGTTTGCCTACCGCCCCACCGACTGGAGCATGGTGTTTCCGCTGGGGATGTACACCGCGGCTACGTGGCGCCTGGCCGCGGCCCTGCCGTTGCCGGCCTTGCACGTCGTCGCCGCATACTTTATCTACGTGGCGCTCCTGGCCTGGGGCCTCACGCTGGGGGCCATGCTCTACCACCTGGCCCGCGGCGCGGGGCGGCTCGCGGCCGGGCCACCAAACGAGCCTGGGCGGCGGCCGGCCGTGGCTGCCCGGCCTGGGTAGGGGCGGCGCTTAGGTATTGGCCAGCAAGTCGAAGTACTCCTCGTCTTCGTTTTTGCCGCCGTAGCCCATGCCCACGGTTTGGTGGGTTTCCACGAAGTCGATGCGACTAATCCACTTCACCATCTTGTAGCCGAGCTGGTTTTCGACCCGCAGCCGCAGCGGCGCGCCGTAGTCCAGGGGCAGGGGCTCGTAGTTCATCTCCCACGCCAGGATGGCCTGGGGCTTGAGGCAGTTTTCGAGGGTGTTGGTGTCGTAGTACGGGCCGCCGTAGAGGCCCTCGCCGAAGGAGTGAAACACGACGGTCGTCACGGAGGCGTGGGGCCGCACCAGGTCCACTATTTTTTGAATCGGAATGCCGCCCCATTCGGCGATGCCCGACCAGCCCTGAATGCAGTGGTGCATGGTAATGTTCTGCTCCAGCCCCAGGCCCTTCAGCTCGGCTAACGACAGCTCGACCGGGTGCTCGACCAGGCCCCCGATTTTCAGCTTGTAGTCGGTGAAGTGGTTGGCGGCCAGCTGCTGCCACTCGGGCGCGGTGGGCATGGTGCCATTCGACCAGAAGTAGGGCGTGATGTCTTCCCGGCGGTAGGAGGCGCGGGGCGTGAGCTGGTTCAGGCTCGCGCGCCAGAGCGGGCCGTTCACGGCGGCGTGCATCGTTTGCAGGGCCCGCGGCCGGTGCCACGACAGCCAGTGCGCCAGGCCGGCAAAGGCCACGGTGACCAGCACGATGCCGCCGCCAAGGGCCAGCCCGAGGCGGCTGCCGGGGTCGTCGGTGCCCAGGGTGATGTGGTTCATGTTGCGCACCAGGCCGGTAGCGGCAATCATGCTGACGTGAATGACCAGAAAAACGGCGTAGGCAATGGTCACCAGAAAGTGAAGGGAGCGGGCGCTCTGGCGGTTGCCGAACAGCTTGGGGAACCAGGGAAACCGGGTTTCGAGGGCCGGCGACATGGCCATGCCCGTCAGCATCGCCAGGGGGGCCAGCACGAAGATGACGCTGAAGTAGGACACCTGCTGCAAGGCGTTGTAGTGATAAAACCCATTGGGCTCCAGCGGCATATGAAACGTGGCGTAATGCACGAACACGCGCCAGGCATCGGGCAGCACCTGCCACGTGGTGGGCACCAGCCGCCGCCAGTGGTCGGTGGTGAAGAGCAGCGCGGCGAACACGACGCCGTTGAGCACGAAAAACGGAACGGTCAGAAAATGCCAGGCGCGGGCAATGCCAATGGTGTGCCGGTAGCCGGGCAGGCCCAGCAGCGGGCTGATGTAGCGGGCATCCTCCTTGGCGGTCCACCGCCGGTCGGTGGGCACGATGACCGGGGTAAAGCGGACCCACTCCGTGGTGGGGGCGCAGGAGTTGTTCCAGTACAGGCGGGGGTGGTCCATGAGAATGGACAGCCCGCTGCGGATAATCAGGGCCAGGAAAAAGAAGTTGACCCAGTGGCTCAGATTGGCCCACCACGGAAAGCCAGGCGTGCCCGCACTGCTGCCCGGCCCAAAGGCCCGGGACGGGTCGGCGGGCAGGCCCAGCACCAGGTAGTGCCCCCAGGCCAGGCCCACGGCCCCCACCAGCACGGCCCCCACCAGCCAGAGCATGTACGGCTGAATGACGACGGCCGCCCGCCGGTCGGGCGGGTAATGAACGGCCTGCTCGGCTTCGTTGAAATGGGGAATCATGCAGGTAGGGGTTCGAAAAAATGGTGATTTTCAGCTACCTGAAAAACGACGAGCCGACTTCGTGCAAGGGGCTACTGGCGGGCCGCTGCGGGAGCCAGGGTGAGCAGGAAAACCGTTTCCTGCCGGGCCACCACGCTGTGCGGAATACCAGGGTGCAGGGTCAGCATTTGCCCGGGCGTCAGCTCCGCCGTTTGCTGCTCTGTCCAGAAGCTGATGTGCCCTTCCAGCACCTGCACGCTGATGGTGCCGGGGGCAGTGTGCGTTTTCAGCTCCGCGCCTGCGTGCAGTGCCATGAGTACCAGGCGCAGCCCGTCGGATTTGAACAGCGTGAGGGCATTCCGGTCGCTGCTGTGCCAGGCCGGTTCCTGCTTGATTTGCGCCAGGGCCTGCGGCAGGTCCAGCACGAGCAGCGGGGCATCCAGCGGGCGGGTGCCGGCCGGGCGCTGCGGCGTGGCGTCGTTCGACTTTAGGGCCGGGGCCGGGCTTTCGTCGTGCGAGGCGGAGAAGGCGGGGTTTTCCCGCAGGGCCTTCACCATGTCGGCGCCCATCGCCTCGCTCGAAATGCCGTAGCCGTTCACCAGCGTGCCTTTTACGTCGTGCTTGGCAGAGGAAATGGCGTACACCACGGCCGCGTCGCCGGGGTCCGACGGGCCTTCGAAGCGGTAGTGCTTATCCACCTGAAACTCGTCCGGGGATAATTGAAGAGCATTTCCGTGGCAGACCAGGCAGTTGTCCTGCAAGTTGAAATCGACGGTGTAGCCTTCTTTTTTCAGGTTGTTCAGTACCTCGGAAACGGTGGTCATGGGGTCCATAGCAAATGCGGGAAAGGGGAAAGGGGAAAAGGCAGTCAGCAGACCGGGGAAGCGGCGTATCCGCCCCGGGCGCTAGGCCAGGTGGTTGGAGGTAGCTTTGGCCACCAGGTATTCGCGGTTGAGGGTGGCAATGTTTTCCAGGGTGATGCCTACCGGGCACTCGGCGGCGCAGGAGCCGATGTTGGAGCAGGCCCCGAAGCCTTCCCGGTCCATTTGGGCTACCATGTTCTCGGCGCGGGTCTGGCGCTCCACCTGGCCCTGCGGCAACAGGGCCAATTCCATCACCTTGGCCCCCACGAACAGCACAGCGGAGGCATTTTTGCAGGCCGCCACGCAGGCCCCGCACCCGATGCAGGTAGCCGACTCAAAAGCCCGGTCGGCCACCTCTTTGGGGATGGGAATTTCGTTCGCGTCGGGGGTGCCGCCCGTGTTCACGCTCACGTAGCCGCCGGCCTGGATGATGCGGTCGAAGGCCGACCGGTCGCAGCTCAGGTCTTTGTTGATGGGGAAGGCATTGGCCCGCCAGGGCTCGATGGTGATGGTGTCGCCGTCGGCGAAGGCGCGCATGTGCAGCTGGCAGGCCGTGGTGAGCCGCTGCGGCCCGTGGGCGCGGCCGTTGATGAACAAGGCGCACGAGCCGCAGATGCCCTCGCGGCAGTCGTGGTCGAAGGCCACCGGGTCGTCGCCCTGGCGCAGCAACTCCTCGTTGAGCACGTCGAGCATTTCCAGAAACGACATTTCCGGGAAAATATCCTGCACGGCATAGGTCATTATTTCACCCGCCGCCGCCCGGTTTTTCTGTCGCCAGATGTTGAGGGTTAAGCGGAGCGAGTGGGGTTGCTGCTTAGCAGGAGTCATCGGCATATCGGGTATAGGGGTACTGTTCAGTCTGTGGCAATCTTAGCGAGCAGCCGCAGGACCTGTGGCGCAAAAAGGGGCTGCTGGAACAGTTGGGAATAAAGAGTTGCTAATTTCTGATTATCAGAGCTTTTGCATCCAGAACGTCATGCTGAGCTTGTCGAAGCATCTCTACCGCTTCGTTGAATGGCTCGTGCGAAGCGGTAGAGATGCTTCGGCAAGCTCAGCATGACGTTCTGGTTAGGTAAAAACTTCATTGCCAGGTGATAGTAACTCTAATCAGCATCCGGCGGATGCCATGCCAATAGTACGGTTTTTACAGTATCGAGAGGCCGCCGTTGGCGCGGGCCGAGGCGATTTTGGCCTGAAACATCTCGCCCATTTTCAGGGCCCGCACTTTCATTTCGGCGGCATTCTCGCCCGCGAACAGGGCATCCACGGTTTGGCTGAACAGGGCCAGCCAGCGCGTGAAATGAGCCTTTTCGATGGGCAGGTACATATGCTTGGCCCCGGGGTTGCCGCGGTAGCCGGCGGCCTGGCCCAGCAGGGCGGCCGTCCAGAAGCGCGTCATGGTATCGAGGTGCGTGGGCCAGTGCCCATCGGGGATGCGGGCGGCAAACACCGGCCCCAGCAGCTCGTCCTGGCGCACCAGCGTGTAAAAGGCATCAATCAGCCGGCGGATATCGTCCTGCTCGCGGATGTCGGTTTTTTCGGAAGTTTCCATGAGTGGAATATGGCGCAAAGAATACCGGGGCCGCCGCGGCTAGCCGGCAGGTATCGAAATGGCGGTGAACAGGTAGTATGCGCCCCAGCCGATGAACGCCAGAATACTGGCCCAAACCCAGGCCGGCACGCCCTGCGGCGTTTCCGAGGCCGCGATGACGAACGAATCGGCCCGCTCGCTGCCGTAGGCTGACACGGTGAGGGGCACCACATCGGAAACCGTGTCGTGCTCGCTCAAACCCAGCACGGTGATGGAGGGGCCGTTGCGCACCACGAACGGAATGCGCTGCACGCCCTCCACCCCGCTGGAGGAGCGCGCCACCACGCGCAGCTCGTGGGGGCCGTCCACCAGCTTGGTGGTGTCGAGGTCGATTTTGACCGGCGGGGCGTAGCGGGCAAACGGCACGGGGTTATCGTCGAGGAACAGCAGCACCTGCTGCGAGTCGTCAGAAGTAGGCATGAGGTAGGCGTTAGCGAAAAGTGAGCTGCTCGCGCCGCGCCTGGTTGCGGCGGTTGTCGGGCCGCAGCAGGTAGCGGAAAAACAGGATAAAGGTGACTGCAACGACGGCAATCGAGCCGTAGAGCATCACGTAATCGAAGGGCCCGCCGTGCCCGACGCCGTGCGTGACGCCGGCAAACCCTTTCGGCTGGTTTTTCTCGCATACCGGGCAGGCCAGCGTGGGCAGCGCCAGCAGCAGGCCGGTGAGTAGCGCAAACAGGTTTTTTTTCATGAGCAGGGGATGAAAAAATAATTAGAGGGCCGGACCAGGTTTGGCCAAAGCGCGGAGCTTTTGCACGAACTCCGCCGTGACGGGCTTGCCGGTATTGCCCCAGCTGCTGCGCTCGTGAGTGACGATGGCCGCGATTTCCGCGTCGGTGAGCTTGGCGGCGAAACCGGGCATGGCGGCGTATTCCGGGCGTGGGTCGTAGCCTTGCAGCACGATGTTGACCATGAGCGTCGCATCGGCATTGTTGGCTACCGGGCTGCCTTTCAGGGGCGGGAAAGCACCTTTCAGGCCCTCGCCGTTGGCCTGGTGGCAGGCCTGGCAGTGGGTGGTGTACAGGGCGGCCCCGTCCAGCGCGGGGCTGGCGGCGGCAGCGTCGGGGGCCAGGCCCGTGGCTGCGGCGGTTTTTGGCGGCGACACGTTCAGGAAGGCGGGCGCGGTGTCGCCAGTGGGCAGTTCGGCCTGCTTCAGCGACATGAGGTAGGCCACCAGCTGCTGAGCGCGGCGCGTGGGCACGATGGTGTGGCTGCCCGGCTCGCGGTAGCCCGCCGGAATGCGCACGGCCAGCCCCGCCGGCGTGCCGGCCACGCTGTCCTCAAACAGCCACGGGAAGGCCGGCATGATGGATTCCTTCACCACAGCGCGGGGCTGGTAGAGGTGAATCAGATGCCAGAGGTCGCTGGGCTGGCGCTCGCCTACTTCGGTCAGGTCGGGGCCGGTGCGCTCCGAGCCGAGGACGGACGGCGTGGCACGCCACACGTCGAGGCGCTTGCGCCAGGCGTAGTCGGCGGGCAGGCCGGGCCGGCCGCCCCAGGTTTTGTCCATGTCGATGTTGCGCACCTGTTGGGTGTGGCAGGCCACGCAGCCCTCGCCGATGAACACGCGCAGGCCGGCCTGTTGCTCCGGAGTGAGGGCCACGGCAGTGGGCAGCGGGGCGTTTTCGGCCTGAATACGGGCCGCCGGCTGCACGGCAATGACCACGCTCAGGCCCAGAAAACCCAGGAACACGGTGGCCGCAAACAGGCGGTGGTTTTTATACAGACTCCAGGATTTCATGCGCTTGGACTTGAGGTTCAGGAGTGATAACGGGCGTGGCCGGAGCCACTTTGCCCAGCAGCATATCGGCCAGATTATAGAGGAACACGAAGTGGGCCAGCAGCATAAACGTGCCGCCAATGGCCCGCCACAGCCAGTAAGGCGCCATCAGCACCACCGATTTCAGGAAGGGCTCGCCCTCCATCCAGCTCTGGCCTTTCAGGGTACCGCCAATCATCAGGGCCATGCTGTAGCCCAGCAGGCCGATGAGGGCGAACCAGAAATGCACGCCTACCAGGCCCTGCCGGGGCTCGCGTCCGCGCAGCCGCGGGACCAGCGTGTAGATGCAGCCCCAGAGCATGAACGCCACGATGCCGTACATGGTGAGGTGCGAGTGGGCCACGTTGAAATCGGTGAAGTGCCACACCAGATTGGTGTAGCGGAAGGCCTGCAGCGAGCCCTGAAACGAGCCCGTGAAGTAGAACAGCACCCCAATGAGCAGGAACGGCAGCGAATAGGAGTCGCCCACGCGCTTGCGGCTGCCCCGAAAAGTCATCAGGAAATTGATGGTGCCGGCCAGCACCGGAATCACCATGCCCACGCTGAACACGATGGCCACCGTTTGCAGCCACCACGGCAAGGGGCTGAAAATGAAGTGGTGCGTGCCAATCATCGTATAAAAAAGCAGCTGCGTCCAGAACGCCAGCACGCCTAGCGAGTAGGAGTAAATCGGCTTGTTCAAGGACATGGGCAGGAAGTAGTACATCAGGCCCAGCGTGAAGGTCATGAACCACATGCCCACGCCCATGTGCATGTAGTAGCCCTGCGTGATGGTTTCGCCCATGCCATTCTGATAAAAGGGCAGATAACCAATGACGGTCAGCACGATACCCCAGATGGTGGCGGCCATAATGTACCAGTTCGAGATGTAGAACTCCTCGGTGGTGCGCCGCGCAATGGTCTGGTAAAAGTTGATGAGCGTGAGTACGATGCCCACGGCAAACAGCAGCATCACGGGCCAGATGTACTCGCGGTACTCGCCGCCGCCGTTGTTGATGCCCGCCATCAGGCAGGCGCTGCCCAGAATCACGCTGGCGTTTATCAGGCCCAGCGACCACCAGCCGATGCGCAGGCTGTAAATAGGAATGTTGTTGGTGCGCGGTACCACAAAATAGCCCAGCCCAATCATGGCCAGCGAGGTCCAGCCCCAGAACACCATGTTGGTATGCACCGGCCGCAGCCGGCCGAACGATAGCGCCGCCACGTGGTCGAGGTCGGGGCTCACAAACTTCACCCCCACGTACCAGCCCACCGTGGTGCCCAGCACCAGCCAGCCGGCCGCGCACAGCAGAAACGCCGATACCAGCCGCGTCAGCTGGGGGTCAAGGTCGGTGAAGGGGGCCGTGCGCCGCTTCTCGTGGAACCAGGGCGAATGCACGTCCACGGCCACCTGCTGCACCAGGCCCTGCGGGTCCAGCGCCGGGTTGGTGCTGCCCAGCTCGGCCCCGCTCAGCTCAAAGTGCCGGGCCTGGTGCCGCGCCACAATGGTATCCAGCTGCGACGGCGTGAGGTTGGTCACCGTCTCATCGAAATGCTCCAGCTCCTCGGTCAGCGTCGGCTTCTGGCTGCCCCGAATCAGCGAAGCAACCCGGCTGACCAGCACGGTTGCCGCCCCGAGCACGATGACGAGCAGCAGGGCCAGCATGCCCAGCACGGCCGGCTGCGTGAGCATGGGGCCTTCGGCCGGAGGCGCGGCCTGCGCCTGTGCCGACCCGGCCGCCGCCGCCATCAGCAGCAGCAGGGTCGGTAGCCCGCGCCTGAAAACGGTATCAAAATGAAAGTTTCTCATTGCTTGTTCAAAAGCCATAGATTGAAAAAACCGTCGCCAATCAGTTGATTATCAAATATTAATCAACTGATTAGTAGTAAAAAAGCCAGCTGCCCCGCCCCGGCTTAGCGGTAAATCAGGATGCGGGCGGCCTCCAGGCAGGCCAGCGAATGAGGCGCGCCGGCTGGGAAGATGACGTAGTCGCCGGCCGCCACGTCCACGCTGGTCGCTTCCTGCGTGATGGTGAGCCGGCCGGCGAGCACTGCCACCAGCACGTCGCCCGCGTCGTGGTGATGCGTGGGCATGGTTTCGCCGGCCTGAAAGGTTTTGAAGATGATTTTCTGGCCGGCTTTATCGAGCAGCACGAGGCCTTTCTGTTCGCCGATAGGCGGGTGCTGCCCGTGGAGCAGGCTGCCGCATTTTAGGGGAGGATACATAGGTTGGGAAGAAGGAGCGGGTACATTCCATCAGAAATTCCGGAGCAGTTCGGGGCCAGTGCCTACACGCTCAGCGTGGCCGGCCCGAACTCTTCGAAGTGAATGGCCGCGCGGGGCACGCCCAGCGCGGCCAGGTCCTGCACCTGCTTGCGGATAAAGGGCGCGGGGCCGCAGATGTAGTAGTCGGCCTCCGGCAGCAGGGTGCCGCCGCTCAGGCTAGGCAGGTCCACGATGCCCTCGTAGTGACCTTCCCGTTCCGGGCCCGGGGCCAGCGTATCGTAGAAAATGTGCTGCTGCACGTTGTCGTATTTGGCGGCCAGCTGCGCCACCGGCTCGCGGAAGGCGTGCACCTGGCAGTTGCGGCTGCCGTGCACCCACACCACTTCGCGGCTGCTTTCCTTGGTCACCAGGTGTTCGAGCATGCTCATGAGGGGTGTCTGGCCCACGCCGCCGCTCACCAATACCACCGGCGTTGGCTTGTCGGTGGCCAGCGTGAAGTCACCGGCCGGGGCGGCCAGCTCCACGATGCCCCCCTCGGCCACGAAGTCGTGCAGGCGGTTGCTAATCATGCCATCCGGGTGCTTCGGGTTGCCCGCTTCCTTCTTCACCGAGATGCGGTAATACTCGCCGTTCGGGGCGCTGGAGAGGCTGTACTGGCGGGGCTGAAACAAATTCAGCTCGGGCAGAAACAGGCGCAGGCTCACGTACTGGCCGGGCTGGAAATCAGCCACCCGGCCGCCGTCGTTGGGGTAGAGATAAAAGGAGGTGATTTCGGCCGATTCGGCCACTCTCTGCTTTACCGTAAAGGGGCGCCAGCCCGTCCAGCCGCCTTCCTGGTTGGCCGCGTGCTGGTAGAGGCCGCTTTCCAGGCCGCTCATCAGGCCAGCCAGCTCCCCATACGCGGTGGCCCAGGCATCGAGCAGCTCAGGCGTGGCGGCCTCGCCCAGCACCTCCCCGATGGAGGCAATCAGGTGGCGGCCCACGATGGCGTAGTACTCGGGCCGGATGTCGAGGCTGACGTGCTTGTGGCCGATTTTGGTCACCGCGTGCACCAGCACCGAGGGGTCTTCGATGTTTTCGGCGTAGGCCAGCACGGCCATCGCCAGGGCGGTTTGCTGCTTGCCGTTCTGCTGGTTGCCCATGTTGAAGACGTTCTTCAGCTCGGGGTTGTGCTCGAACAGGCGGCGGTAGAAGTGGGTGGTCAGGGCCACGCCGTGTTCGCGCAACGTACTTACAGTCGCCGTAACGAGGTTTTTCTGGTCAGGGGTCATAATAAAAAGGCTGATTATCGGACATTTTTGTCCGGTATTTTAGTAAAAAAAGAGGGTTAGCTGAACTGCTTTAAAAAGCCCAGGCCGTCATGCACCTTGCTGGCCAGCTCGCCGATGGTGTGGGTGCGCAGCAGCTCGTTGAGCTGGTCGCGAATGGGCAGAAACTGGTAATGCATGGGGCAGGGCTGCTTGGCCGAGCATTGCCGTAGGCCCAGCGCGCAGCCCTGCAACATGTCGGGTCCATCAATGGCCACTACGATTTGCTTCAAGGTGACCGTGCGCAGCTGCTCCGCCGTCAGCGCAAAGCCGCCGGTGGGGCCTTTTACAGAGGTGATAAGCTGCGCCCGCACCAGCAGCTGCAGTACTTTCGCCGTGAAGGCTTCCGGCGAGTCAATTTCCGCGGCAATGTCGCGCAAGCCTACCCGCCGGCCAGCGTCGGCCGACTGCTGCCCGATGTAAATCGAGGCCCGAATCCCGTACTCACACGCTTTGGAAAACATAGCTGTTGCTTAGGGAAGCAAAGGTAAGGCCCAAATACATACCGGACAAATTTATCCGGCATAGATTCTGATCTTGACTTTAGCCCTACGCGGCCCATGCCAGGGCCTCTTGCCAGATGTGGGGTTGGTGGCGCGGGATTTTGAGCAGGACGGTGTCCTTGGGCGAGTTGTCAAAAAGCGTTTCGGCCCATAAATAGCGGCGTACGGTAGCCAGGGCATCGCTAAAGGTCGGGGCCTGCTTCTGGTACCAGGCGCAGGCCTGTGCCCGTAACAAGCCCCGGGCGTGGAGGCGATTGGCGAGCAGGGTGACGAGCGAAAACAGGCCCAGCAGCACGGGCGTGGTGCGGGCAATGGCCAAGGCACTCCACTGGCGTTGGGTTTCCACGCCCAGGTGGGCCCGCACCTGGGCGAAGGTCACTTCCAGGGCCCAGCGCTGGGCGTAGGTGGTCACGATGGCGGCCGCTTTCAGGTCCAGGTCCGTGCTCAGCAACGCACTGAACGGGCCGTCCGCCTCCCCGGCCGGGCGCACCAGCACCCAGCGGATGGGCACGAGTGTGCCGGCCGAGTACCACAGGGCCGTACCCGTGGCCAGCTCGACCGTCCGGGCCTGTCCGCGGGCATCGACGGGCAGTGTCAGCGCCTGCCAAGCGGTAGTGGCCGCCGCCGCCACCTGCGCCAGGCTGGGCAGGCGCGCGCCCTTGACCCGGGTCCGGCCCCGCTGGCCGGCCACGCGGGCCGGAGCCGTTTCATACAGGGCCGCGTCCAAGCGCAGGCGCGTAAGCCAGGTGGCGTGGGCGCGCGTCGCGGCCAGCAGCGTCAGCACGGCGTAGCCGCTGTCGCCCAGGCAGGTAAGCTGGCGGCCGGGCAGCCAGCGGGCCAGTTGCAGCACGGCTTGCCGGGCCCAGTCCGTCACTTTTTTGTGGCGGCGGCCCTGCGCCCTGGCCCAGCCCGCCGAGGGGGCTAGCACGGTGAGCACGGGCAGGGCCCAGACCCGCGCCGCCCAGGGCAGGGGCGTGAGCAGGCAGACGCTGAGCCAGCGCAGGCCGCTGCACTTGACCAGATGGGAGTCGCTGTTGCGCACGGCGTCGCGGTAAATACCGCGGGCGGCGATGCGCGGTCCCCAGCGTCGCTCCAGCGTTTCGTCCAGGCCGAACACCAGCGGGCCAGTGGGCAGAAAGGCGGCCACGAGCTGGCCCAGCAGCAGGCGGCTGGCGGCGCGGGCGCTCCACTTGCCCCGGCTCAGCACCCGGTGGTACTTGTGCCAGGCCGGCTGCTGGCCCAGGCCCACGATGCGCAGCACCGACGTGATGGTGCGTTTGCCTGGGGCCAGGATGGCCCCGAGCAGCAAGAGCTGCACGTGGGCGAAGACGCGGCGGCAAAATAGGTGCGCGTACGGTAATATTACGGTCTGAAACTCGCGGGGGAAGGTGGGCATAGCAGAAAGGTGTCGTTACCCAAAGCTAAGCCTGCCCTACCCGGCGGGTTTCTTTTTTGCCTCCTTACCAACCCCCAAAAGGCTAAAGTCAAGCTTATAGGTCAGCTGCTCAATCTGAGTCCACGTCATGCGGCGTGCCGGAGCGTGGCCGCCCGCAGCGCGGCCACGTCCACGGTGGCCAGGGGCAGGGGCGCGGTCAGGCCCGCGCCGTAAATCAGGTCCGCCGCCCACGCCGCCAGGTCGGCCGCGTAAATCATGCGCCGGCCGGCCTCGTCCTGGTACTCGGTTTTGCCCGTCATGAACGTCTCCAGGCCGGGACGCAGGGCCGCCGGCACGTCGGCCAGCGCCTGGTCAGCCAGCGACGGATTAAGGAGCCCGTTCAGGTAGTCCCGGAGGGCCTGGTAAGCATCTTGGCTGCAGGAAGTCATGAGAATCAGGTAAGGCAGGCCGCACACGCAGCAACCAAAAGTAACGATTCCAACCCGATTTTACCCTATTCCCGCCTTACTTTGGCTAGGTAACATTAGTAATACGAGTAATACCGGTAACATGTGTAACACTGGTAATGCCGAGTAGTGAGAAGCGGATTGCCGGGTCGGTTAGGGAAGCAGCTGAGCATCCGCGCCCGCAGCCGGTAGCAGCACGGGTAGGGCTTGGGACTTCACCGTAAACGCGAGGTAGAAAACAGCCCGGCCGTGTTTTTCCAAGTGACAGTCAATCCGCAGGTCGGTGGTGGCATTAATCTGCTCGATAGCAGCTTCCAGTACGTGCTTGCGGAAAGACGTGAAGCCCCGCTGCTTTTCGTGGCCCTGCTCATCCAATAAGCCCAGCATCTATTTGAAGTCGGCCACGGTGAAAGTGGGCGTGCGGCCCTTGCCTTTATAGCGGCAGCACAGCGCATAAATCCGCTTGGTGTGCTTGCTTGAAAGCTGTAGAAACGCCCGCAGGCTGGTGGCGGGAATCACGTCGCGCAGCTCCAGTAGATAGGGGATGCCGGCCCGGGCGAGCTTGATTTGCAGCAGGCCCTGTCCCGGCACGGAGCGGATGCGGTCGAAAAGGCGCAGCGAACGGTACTGCTCCTGCTTGCCCCGGATGGTCAGCGGTTGCGCCACCAGCGCCGCGACTGCGGCTACCACGTAGCTGTAGTTGTGCTTTTTGCCCGCCGCTGCGGAAAAGCCACCAAGCCACAGCTCCACCGGGCGGGCGGCCGCCTCTTCTTCCAGCGTGGAAAGTAAGTAGAATAAGAGGTCGAGCTGCAAGCCGCTGTAGGCAAAGCGGGCCGTGGTCAGGTCCGGGAGCCAGGTGGCGGGCAGCACGCGGGGCGGGGCGGATGCTCGCCGGGCAGCGGGCCGCCGCAGGGGATGACGGGGCATGAGGCGGGTGGTGGGGAGCAGTGGGTGTTGTTAAACAAATAGGGTAAGTAGGTAGTCAGAATTAAGTATTCAGTAGTTGGACATCAAAATATTGATAATCAGAAAGATAAATTAAATCTGACTACTGATTACTTATGACTGACTACTTAAAATATCCGATTCGGGGGCGCAGGTGCCTGCTTTCTGGGATTAATATCTTGTTAATCAGCCAAATGCCTGGTAAAATTGCGTAAGCGATGGAGTAAACGTTCGTTTTCGCTCGCCGTTTTCGCTGGTTTTGAACGAACGTGCAGTACGAGCCCTTTTCGATACTCTTACGACGCATTCACTCCTTGTCACAAGCAGCCAAGCTACTTGGCTTCAGACTCCCAAGTTTTCTCTTAGTTGTTTAACAACACCCATAGTTGCTCTTGCCTAGAAACATCACAAACGGATACACGCGGGCGAAGGGCTGGCGGCTGGAGTCCCTCTCCGCCATTGCTAATTGCTTAAGTGCCTGCACCAAATTAAACAGCTACTGCTTTTGATGTAACTGTTTGACTATAAATTAAACAGCTAATGGCTATCAGCCAAATAATAATGGCTCGGCACTTACTGGCAGATTTTCTCTATTCAATTTCCTGAAACATCAGGGTAAATTCGGTGCCTACGCCGGGTTGCTTCACCGCCAACGTGCCCTTGAGCTTGCGCACGAGGCTGTGCACGAGGCGCAAGCCGAGCGAGGCCGTGGCCGCAAGCGAGAAGCCGGCGGGCAGGCCCGCCCCGTTGTCGTACACGCGCAGGGAGTAGCCGCCCGCTGGTTCGGGGGCGAGGCTGATATCGACGTGCCCGGCCCGGCCATTGGCAAAGGCATGCTTGTAGGTGTTGGACAGCAGCTCATTGATAATCAACCCCAGGGGCACCGCCGTGCTGCTGCCCAGGCGCACGGCCGGCGCGTGCACCGCGCACGTGACCGTGCCGGCCCCACCGCCGGCAAAGGTGCGGTGCATCTGCGTCACCAGCTGCTCCAGAAACGGCTGAAACGCGACCGAGGCCAGGTCCGCGGACTGGTAGAGCATGTGGTGCATCAGGGAGATGGACTGCACCCAGTTTTCGATGTCGCGCAGCGCCGCCCGTACCAACGGGTTGGCGCGCGGCTCCTGCCCTTGCAACGCCAGCCGGCTGGTGATGACCTGCAAATTGTTTTTGACCCGGTGGTGGACCTCTTTCAGCAGCACTTCCTTGTCGTCGAGGGAGCGGCGCAGCTGCTCCTCGGTGTGGAGGAGCTGCTGATTGCGGGCGGCCAGCTCCACTTCTTTGGCCTGCACCTCGCGCCGGGCGCGGCGCTCGCGGCGGTAGCGCCAATACGTGGCCGCGCTCAGCAGCAGCACGGCGGCCAGGGCGGCCAGCAGCCAGGTGCGGGTGCGGTGCTGCAACGCCGTGGCCCGCTGCAGCGCGCTGATTTTCTCTTCTTTTTCCTGCGTTTCGTAGCGGGTGGTTACCTCGGCCAACTGCTGCGATTTGGCCTCGTTGAACAAGGAGTCGTGCAGGCCCTGGTAGCGCTGCTGATACCGGTAAGCATCGGCGTACTCCCGGTTCGCGGCGCTGACTTTCGCCAGAACGTCGTAGCTGCCCTCCACGCTGTAAAATACGGCCGGCGCCGTGCGCGCGGCTTCGGCCAGGGTTTTCCGGGCCGCTACCGTCTGGCCTTGGCCCAGCTGAAACAGCGCCAGAACCGTCATGGTGGAAACGTACTGTTGGCCCAGGCCTTCCTTTTGCCGAAACAGCGCGGCGGCGTGGCGGTAATGCCCGATTGCCGCCGCCGCCGCGCCGGGCTTCTTGGCGGTCAGCTCGCCCAGCGTGTAGTACGCCACCCCTTTTTCGTAGTCCAGTTGCGGGGCCGTGCGGGGTTGCAGCAAATTAAGGCCGGCTTGCAGGTGCATTGCCGAAAGGCTGTCTTGCTCGTCTTGCTGGTACAACAGCCCCAGGGCAATGTGGGCCCCGCCGATTTTCTCCGGGTCGTTCAGGTCGCGGGCCACCTGCAATTCCCGCCTCAGGTAGCCCAGGGCGCGCTTGAAGTCGTCCTGCCGTTCGTAGACCGACACCAGGGAACGCAGCACACTGAGCATGACCGTGGGAAATTTTCCTTCCTCGGCCATTTTCAGGCTTTTCAGCAGGTAAGGCAATCCTTCCGACGCCGTCGCATCGTTGTACCCGTACGATTCGCCGAGGCGGGCGTACGCTTCGGCTGTTCGCCGGGGGTTGCCGGCTTGCTGCCACAGCGCCAACTCCTGCCGGAAAACGGCTCGGGCCTGGGCATACTGGCCCAGGCTGAGCTGCGCCCGCCCCAGGGTATACAGGCACCGCCCCTGCTGGTCGGCATCGCCCAACTTCGCAAATAGCACCAGCGCCCGTTGGCACAGGTCCAAAGCCAGCTGCGGCCGCTTGTGGGCCTGATAGCCCTCGCCCAGCCGCAGCCACGCCGCGGCCTCCAGGGGCCTGGACGCCACCTGCCGGGCCAGGTGCAGCGCTTGCTGGGCGTACTGCCGCGTCCGGGCAGAATCGGTGGATTGATACCAGGCACTCAGCCGCAGCAGGGTACGCGCCCGGGCCGTATCGGAAGGGGCCTGCCGGGCAGCGGCCAATAGGCTGTCGGGCGCGGGCACCAGCGGTGCCGCAAGCGCAGTGCTAACGACCAGCCCGGTTATAGAAGCAGAGAACAGAAAGCGTACGAATGGCGTCATAGGCCCAGAGGCAGCGAAAGAGGATAAAGAAGAGGGGCGGCGGCAGCCGGGAAGTTGCCGGTGGTGCCATGTGGGCCGCCGAACAGGGCAATGCCGCTACAGGTCGGCGCTTTTTAGCAAGTTGAGCCGGCTGAACAGCGCCGCGTGGTAGGCCCGGCCGATGGGAACCTGGTGGCCGGCCACCACCACGGCTTGGCCGGCGAGGGCGGTGATGTGGGCCAGGGCCACGATGTGGGATTTGTGGATGCGCAGGAAGGCGGCCGCCGGCAGCCGCGCCTCCACCTGCTTGAAGGGCATGGTGGTGGTGTAATGCTTACCCGAACAGGTGTAAAGTTTGGTGTAATTGCTGTCGGCTTCGAGCCAGCACAGGTCCACAAAGTCCACGCGTACCAATTGCTTGTGGTCGCGCACGAACAGGCCGGCGGGTTCGGGGGCGGCGGGAGCAGCCGTCGTTACTGCCAGGGCAGCCAGGGCCATTTCCAGCGTCACATACACCTCCTGCTGCACAAAGGGCTTGAGCAGATAGCCCAACGGAGTCGCCTGCTTGGCGCGGGCCACGGTCTCGGGGTCAGCCAGCGAAGTCACAAACACACAGGGCACGCCGTAGCGGGCACGCAGGCGGGCGGCCAGGTCGATGCCGTCCAGTTCGCCGTTGAGGGTGATGTCGAGCAGGGCCAGCGTGGGCGGGTGGGGCAAGCCGTGCACTAACTCCAGCGCCTGGGCCGCGCTGTCGGCTACCCCCACCACGTGGTGCCCCAACCCGGTCACAATGGTGCGCAGGTGTTCCGCAATAAAGAATTCATCTTCAACGATGAGGACCTGGGCCATACGAACAGTGGAAGTAAAGGAAAGCTGGAACATTCCGGCTAAAGAAATAATAATAAACTATGATGCGACGCATTGATTCACACTGAACGCATCAGCGGGCGGGGCCTGACCGGCGGAGGCTTCGCTCGTTGTTTTGCCTGCACGCGGGCAATACTTCTCGGGGCCGATGTTAAGTATTTCGTCGTTTGAACTAGCAAGCGTGTCGTTCAAGGCAATTTTCTAGCGCCTGGACCTAATTGAATTATACGGGCATTAATTTGACAATAACTAGCAAGTAATTTTGTCGCCGTTGAAAGAAACAGGGTAGTCGCTGGCTTTCAAAATTCTTGCTTCACTTATCTGGCTTCATTTCGCTCCTCAAAAAGCCCTGCGCGCTAACCGCTTTTGCAGGCATTCTTACCCGGTTCCCCTATGCTTTTACCCCTACTTCGTGGAACCTCCGAGTCGTGGATGAAGAAAGGAAAGGCACCAACTGATGACGGGCGGAAACCATTACCCGAAGGCAACGCCGAATGTAAGCGCTAATTCCAAACAAGCGCAAAAAAAATAACTGGCTACAACCAAGCCGGCCAATGGAGCGAATGCCGGCGCCATAGCCGTGCTCCAAAAAAAACAACTCCTTCAATCTGAAACACGGGCAGTTGCTGGCATTAAATGGCCGGTAAGCGCGCGCGCTTTTTATCCCTCACCCCCGAATCAATTTTCCATTTTTTTTTCATGAGACCTCTATATAAACTGCTGCTTGGACTTACGGGCCTGACCCTAATTGGCGGCCACACGGCCCACGCCCAGCAAGGCATCGGCACGGGCACCACCCCGCCCCGCACCACCCTCGACGTGAACGGCCCCACGGCTGCCTACGAAACCACGGCCACCCTGAGCGGAGCCAACCCCACCTATCAGGTGCCCGCCGTGGGCCAGGTGCAGCTCAGCGGCACGCCCACCGGCACCATCGGCCTCACCACCGCGGCCGCCGTACCGGGGCAGCGGCTGGTGGTGTACAACAACACCGGCGTGCCGGCCACCCTCAACAGCCAGCTGATTCCGGCGGCCCAAGCTGTCGAGTTTCTGTATTCGGCCAGTGGCTGGCGGGCTTCGGCCGGCGGCGGCAATGGCGTGGCGGCCAACAACGGCCTGAGCAAAACCGGCAACACCGTCCAGCTCGGTGGCCCCCTGACGCAAGCCACCACGGTGACCAACAACGGGATGCCGCTAACCATTGACGGCTCGGGCGGCAGCACGACGTTTACCTCGGGTGGCAACGTGGGCATCGGCACGGCGGCGGGCGAGGCAGCCGAAAAGCTGGAAGTGAACGGCAACATCCGCCTGGGGTCGGAGCCGGCAGTGGCTACCGTTGGCCCCGGCAACTACCTGGAGTTTGGCGGGAACGGGGTGAATACCGACGTCATTGGCTTGGCGCGCTTCAACACCGCCGTTGGCTCCGCCGCCAGCAATAACAGTGAGCTCCGCCTGGTACTGGGCGATGACGTAGTCGCGGCGAATAGCTCGTCTGCCGACCGCTTTGTGCTGGGGACCACCACCGCCGCCTCCGGCCCCGGGCAGGTTAATTCCGGCACGTTTACGCCTCGGTTCTTCGTGTATAGCAACGGGTCCGTCGGCATTGGAGGCGACGCCAGCCCCGCTCATATATTGAACGTAACCGGGGCGGTGCAGATATCTGGCCGGACTACTTGCAACGATGGGGTATCCATCAGAACCAACGGCCAGCCCACCATGGAGATTACGTCTACCCGTTTAAATTTAGGCAATGTCGGGGCCAACTCGTTGGGCAATTTTTATTATAACAGTAACGTCGGCGTCGGCAACGAAAACCACGTGTTTGGGGGCAACGTGGTTCCCGATGCCGACGGCGCCAAAGACCTGGGTACCATTAACTCCCGTTGGGGTACGGTTTATGCCGCTAATGGTATAATTCAAACCTCGGACCGTCGCCTGAAGACGAACATCGAGAACCTGACCTACGGCCTCAAGGACGTGCTGAAGATGCGCCCGGTGGCCTACAACTGGAAGGCGCAGCCGACCACCAACCACATGGTGGGCTTCATTGCCCAGGAAATGGAGCAGATTGTGCCCGAAGCCGTGGCAGCGCCCAAAGCCGCCGGGGAGCACTACGGCATGAAGTACACCGAGCTTATCCCGGTGCTCACCAAAGCCATTCAGGAGCAGCAGGCGCAGATTGAGGCCCTCAAAACGGCCAACGCCAAGCTGACCTCCGCCAACGCCACCCTGCAAACCAGCCTCGATGGTAAGGCCTCGGCCAGCACCGTCGATGCGCTGCAAGCCGCCCTGCAAACCCTGCGCGGCGAAATGCAGACCCTGCAAGCCGCCGGCACCACCGCCCGCAGCAAGTAAGCGCCTGCCTTCCGAGCTGCCTGGCTCTATGTGGCCGGGCAGCTCGTGGGCAGTGGTCCCTTTCTTCTCGTGCCCCGGCACGGCTGCTTTGCATCCATTTTTCCTTCGCTCATGAATCGTTTATCCACCGCTTTCCTGCGCGGGCCACGTCTGCTGGCTTGCGCGCTGGCCCTGCTGGGCCCTGCCTACGCCGGCCAGGCCCAAACGTACAACGCGGGGTCGGCCCTCGCCTACCACGGCAGCCTGTACCACGCCGGGGAGTTTGTTAACAACCCTACCGGCACGTTTTCCAACACCGGAGCCACCATTACCCATGCCGGGGCCGGCCTCCCCACGTTCCGCAACGACGGCAGCTACGTGGCCATCCCCGACGGCAGCAACCAAGCCACCGACCAGTTCATCGGCCCTGCCGGGGCACCCGGCCCCCAAGCAATTGCTGGCGTTGCGCCCCCCACCTTCTATAACCTGGCCCTCCTCAACGGCGCGGCCCAGCCCTTCACGGTGAGCAACACGGCCGGCATCAACGTCACCAACCTACTCACGTTGGGCAACGGCATCACCACCGTTACCAACACCGCGGCTAACCTCACGGCCACCCCCGTGCGGGCCATCCGCATCACCAACCCGGGGCCCCAGGCCTCGTCCCTCGCCGGCAATACGCCCAGCGCCACCACGTACGTCGACGGCTTCCTGGCCAAAGACGGTACCGCCCCCTTCACCTACCCGCTTGGTGCCACCAACTCGCTGGGCGGCAACACCACGCCCGTAGGCGCCAACATCTACTCACCCATCACGGTGAGCAGCCCCCGGGGCACCGCCATCCGCTACATCGCCGGCGCTACCCCCACTCCCACCAGCCGGGCCACGCAGGGCGGGGGCCTGCAGCTCACCAACGTCAGCACGCACGAGTACTATCCCATCGGTACGATTGACGTACCGGCCGGGGCTACCCTCACCGTTCCCTATGGCAACTTCGGCCCCACGGCCATCGGTGGCCCCTACGTCGGCGACCCTGGCAAGCTGACCATCGCTGCCTACAACGGCACCCAATGGACCAACCTGAGCGCCACCCCCGCCAATGCCATCAACACCACGGCCAAAACCGTTACCGTTACCTTGCCGGTTGCCCTCGACCCCAGCTACACGGCCCTGGCACTCGCCAGCATAAGCCCCGCCAATCCCCTGCCCGTGGAGCTGGTGTCCTTCACCGCCACCCTGGTGGGCGACGACGGCCTGTTGCGCTGGCGCACCGCCAGTGAGAAGAACAGCGCCTACTTCGAAGTGCAGCAAAGCACCGACGGCCGCGCCGCATGGCAGGCCCTTGGCACCGTGCCCGCTGCCGGCACCAGCACCGCACCCCGCGACTATGCTTACCCCGACGCCCGCATCAGCCGCTACGGTGCGCCGCTGGTCTACTACCGCCTCCGCCAGGTGGACCTGGACGGCACCACGGCCTTCTCCCCCGTGGTCGTGCTCACGCCCCAGCCCGTTGTCGGCTTAACCCTGGAACTCTGGCCCAACCCCACGGCGGCGGCGACTCAGGTGCGCGTAACCTCTGCTGGCGCCCAACCCGTGGAAGTGGAGGTGTACGACGCCACGGGCCGCCTGCTGTTCCGCCACACCACCGAACCACGCGCCTCGCTCTCCCTGCCCAGTGCCAACTGGCCCAACGGAGCCTACCTGCTGCGGGCCCGCCAGGGCCCGCACACCGTCACCCGACGCCTGGTGCGCGAATAGCGTTCCTGGAGTGGCCGTGGGTAGGTTACAGCGGTTTCTGGTCCAGTGTACACATTGAAAAAAATTAAAAGGGGAGAGTTGTGAGTTAAAATCCTCTTTGATTTTAACTCACAACTCTCCCCTTTTAGCAAACCCAGGTTGCGGATTATAGACCGAATCGGTCGATTGCGTGCAAGAAGACAAACAGGCCAATTTTAAGCGCATACCCAGCGGCGTTAGCGTGTATTTGGTCTGATGACGGCTTTGCATTTCCGCAGTACCTGCCCGAGCAGCAAGCCGCCATACTGGCCACGCTTTCCCGTTCGGCCGTGCTTTCCTACCACCAGCTGAGCCTGCACGGCGAATACGAATTCTCCGACCAGCAGCTGCCTGCCGAAGTTCCTTTGACATGGACCTGATTGCGGCCTGGCAGCCGCCGAGCAAACCCACGTAGGGCCGAGTCGGAGGTTCTACCCTACTTGTTTAACAACACCCAACGGTAGGACACAAGAGCAGGCGTGGGCCAATTTCAGCAATCATCCCAGCTTTTCAACAATGATACAATCGCCATCGGTAATATCAGTAATACAAGTAACATTGGTAACACCGGTAACAATGGTGGCCTTGGTTAAAAGTTTGGTCCAAAAGTCGCATTTGGGGTTACCGTAGGAATAGCGCACCGGTCAGCCATTGGTTTGCCCGCTTGTAGGCTCTCTTTTAGTTGTAGGCTTGGCCTTGGTTAAAAGTTTGGTCCAAATGTTACATGGCTGCTAGGCCTGGTCGGCAACGGGCCCAGCAGCGAGCGCAGAGGTGGAATTAATCCGGCAGCCGGCGAAGCGCAGGATTTTATAGAGGGTGCGGCGCGAGCCAATCTGAAAGTAGGCCATGAGCTGGCGGGTGGACTGCTGGCCGGCTTCGTAAAGCTCCTTGACGGCGGGCGCAATTTTCTGGTAACGCGGGGCCAGGCCCGGGGGCCGGCCTCCCTGGCGGCCCCGGGCGCGCGCCGCTTGCAGCCCGGCGTGGGTGCGTTGCACCAGCACGTTGCGCTCGTGTTCGGCCAGGGCGCAGAATATCTGGAACACCAACTGACCACCCGGCGAGGTCGTGTCAATGGGGTCCTGGAGGGAAATCAGGTGCAGCCCACGCCGGCTCAGGTCTTCGACGACTTCAATGAGGTGCTTGGTGGAGCGGCCCAGCCGGTCGAGCCGCCAGATGACCACGGTGTCGCCGGGCCGGGCGTACGCCAACAGTTTTTCCCAGTTCGGCTTGTGGGCCTGCACCCCGGAAACCGTATCGGTGTAGATGTCGTCGCAGCCGGCCTGGCGCAGGGCGTCGAGTTGGAGGTCCAGCACCTGCTCCTGGGTACTGACGCGGGCGTAGCCGAGTTTCTTCATGGCAAAAAGGGGATGATTGGTACCGGAAAGAAGCGAAAGGCGAATTTACGGTATCTTGATTGCCGGAACCAGTTTCCGGTACCGCTTTTTCCGGTAGCAGCGTGCCGATTCAGTGCCGGGGCCGGTGGTACCGGAAAAGGGGCGTTTGTTTACCACCCCCATTTGTCATGGCCCGCTCCCTTCCCCTGCTCGACGCGGCCCAGCGCCGCGCGTTTGATTCCCCGCCCGCGTTCACGCTGGCCCAGCGGCAATTGTTCTTTTCCCTGCCCGAATGGGCCGAGCCCTTGCTCCGGGCCATGAGCGCCGCGCACATGCGCGGCGGCTTCCTCTTGCAGTTGGGCTACTTCAAGGCCAGCGGCCGCTTTTTCGCCGTCGAGCGGTTTACCGCAGCCGACCGCGCCTACGTGCAGCAGCCTTACCGACTGGGCCCCATGGACTGGAGCGGCTACGATAACAAAGCCAGCTTCCGCCACCGGCCGGTGCTGTTGCATCACTTCGGGGTGGCCCCGTTCGAACAGGTGCAACCCGGCGTGTTGCGCCAGGTCACCCATTTTGCTCGCCAGCAAATGAACCCGGTGGCCGTGTTTCGCACGGCGGCGGACTACCTGCGTTCCCACCGCTGGGAAGTGCCGACCTACGCCACGCTGGCCGGCTTGGTTACCGACGCCTTCCGCGCCGTCGAGCAGCAGCTCACCACCCAACTGGCTAGCCTGCTAACCCCGGAGTTGCGCCAGCAGCTCGATGCCTTGTTTACCACGGCCGAAGAAGCCCCTGCCCATTCCCACCGACCCTACCGGCTGACCACGCTCAAGCGCAGCCTGGAACTGATGCGCCCGGCCGCTATCCGCGCCAACATCCAGGACTACATCGTGCTGCACGCGCTGTTCACGCACGTACACCCCGTGGTGCAGGCCCTGGAGTTGTCCGAGGAACTGGTGCGCTACTACGCCCGCTACGTGGAGCGGGCGCAGGTCTTTCAGGTGCAGCAGCAGGCGGATAAGAAGTACCTGATGGTGCTCTGCTTCGTGGTCTACCAGTTCTATCAACTCGGCGACCTGCTGACCGAGACGCTGTTGCAAGCGGTGCAAACCCACCGCAATGCCGCCCAGCGCGAAACGCAGGAGCGGGTCTACCGCCAACAACAAGACACGGCCGGCCAGCTGCGGCAGGTGCTCGACGGGGTGGTGGGCCACGGGGAGGCCCTGACGCAGGTGGAAGCGGTGGCCTTTTCGTTCGCCCGCACCAACGCAGAAAAAGTGGCCGCCCTACTGGCCTGGCTGCAAACCCCGGACGTAGCGGCGTTTGCGCAGCTGCGCCAGACGGCCCAGCAATTGCGCAAAGGCGGGGGCGGCAGCCCCACCGGCCCGTACTACCAGGTCGTGGAGGAACGCTCCCGCGCCTTGCAGCGCCGACTGGGCGATATTCTGCGCCTGGTGGCCTACGAAGGCCGCCCGGACAGCCCGCTGGCCCAGGCCCTGACCCAGTACCGGAACCGGGCCGGCAACCCGGGGAGCCAGCCCCCGGCCACGTTTCTGAAAGCGGCCGAGCGCGCCGCCCTGCACGAGGCCGACAGCGCGGTGTCCCTCTACAAAGCGCTGCTGGCGGGCCACGTGGCCGACCACCTGAAAGCGGGCAAATTGAATCTGGTCCATTCGCTCAGCTACCGCCCCTTCGATACCTACCTGCTCGATGCCGCCACCTGGGCCGCGCAGCGGGAGGAACTGCTGTTTCAAACCAACCTGCTGGAATTGCGCGAGCCGGGCCCCTTTCTCGACGCCTTGCAAGCCAAACTGGCCACCGCGTTTGCCCGCACCTTCGAGCGGTTGAACGCCGGCACCAACCCGGCCGTGCGCCAGCGGGCCGATGGCCGGCCGCGGTTCCTCACGCCGGCCCGGCCCGCCGACGAGGACGCGCCCCCGCCGCGGCCGCTGTTTCCCGGACCGGGCGTGATTTCGCTGCACGAGGTGCTGCACACGGTGAATGCCCAGTGCCGCTTCACCGACTGCCTCGAACACTGGAATCCGCGCCACCGCCCGCCCCGGCCGGCCGACCGGGTGTTCTTTGCCGGCGTCATGGCCTACGGCTGCAACCTGGGGCTGACGCGCATGGCCCACGCCACGAAGCACGTGGCCCAGTCCACGCTGGAAAACACGGTCAACTGGTACTTCTCGCTGGACAATCTGCGCCGCGCCAACGACGCGGTCATTGCCCTGACGGGCAAGCTACCGGTCAGCCGCTTGTTCCAGCGCGCCCCCGGCCAGACCCATACCTCCTCCGATGGCCAGAAGTACCACGTGGCCGTGGATTCGATTCACGCCACCTACTCCTACAAGTATTTTGGACAGAACAAAGGGCTCGTCTCGTACGGTTTCCTCGACGACCGGCACCGACTCTTTTACTCGACCACGTTTACGTCCTCGGACCGGGAAGCGCCTTATATGGTCGATGGCCTGCTGCACAACGACGTCGTGGAATCGACCATTCACAGCACCGATACCCACGGCTTTACCGAAGTTAACTTTGCCGTGACGTACCTGATTCAGGTCGCCTTTGCCCCGCGCATCCAGTCCTTTCAGGACCAGCAGCTCTACGCCTTCGCCGGCATGGACGTGCCCGACCTGGCCGCGTACGCCCTGCGGCTGGGCAAACCCCTGGACCGGGGGCTGATTGAAGCCCAGTGGGAAACCATTCTGCGGCTCATCGTCAGCCTCAAGCAGAAGCACGTGACGGCGTCCACCGTGCTCAAGCGCCTCAACTCCTACTCCCAGCACCACCCCCTGTACCTGGCGTTGCGCGAGTTGGGGCGGGCGGTACGCACCGAATTTCTGCTGCGTTACATGGACGACCAGGACCTGCGCAAGCGCATCGACGACCAACTCGACAAGCTGGAAAGCACCCACCAGTTCGCCCGTGCCGTGTTTTACGGCCAAAACGGGCAGTTTCGCTACGCAGGCAAGGAAGAGCAGCAGCTCGCCGATGCCTGCAAACGGCTGGTCCAAAATGTGATTGTGTGCTGGAACTGCTTGTACCTCAATCAGCAGCTCTTTCAAGCTCCACCAGTCGAGCGGCAGGCCCTGGCCGATGCCATCGCCCGGATGTCGCCCGTGAGCTGGCAGCACATCAACCTGCAAGGCGAATTTGATTTCTCCGACGAAGCACTAACCGATGCGCTACGCTTCGACTTGGGTGCGTTGCTCACCGTCGAGTGGGAAGTCCCTGAAGGTTAAGAGACTGTCGCTCCAAATGCGACTTTTGGACCAAACTTTTAACCAAGGCCGATAATGCTCCTATTGACCTTCCATCGGCTACTACTTCCTGGAATGAAGTTGGGAGCCGGTCCGGTAGTCGGCTACTTGCTGCTTGTGGCCGGGATTTATTCCCGCCCTAAATGCCTTCAAACAGCACATGCCGGTCCAGGTAGTCGGGCACTTCCACGTTGGACCAGCCGTGGGCTTCGCGCAGGGCTTTCGCCAGGGCCTCGGCGGGGGCGGGCTCGCCGTGCACGATAAACGTGCGCTTGGGCGGGGCCAGAAACTGGCCCAGCCAGCGCAGCAGCTCCGAGCGGTCGGCGTGGGCCGAGAAGCCGTGGAGCTGCTTGACCTGGCAGCGCACGGGCACCATTTCGCCAAACATTTTAATTTCGGTTTCGCCGTTTTGCAGGCGGCGGCCCCGGGTGCCCTCGGCCTGGTAGCCCACGAGCAGCAGCGTGTCCTGGGGCCGGGAGAGGCGGTTGAACAGGTGGTGAATGATGCGCCCGCCGGTGAGCATGCCGCTGGAGGAAACGATGATGGCCGCCCCGGTTTTCGAGTTCAGCCCCTTCGACTCCCGGGCTTCGGTCACGAAGCGCACGCCCGGGAAGTCAAACACGTTGCCGTGCCCAAGGCGGTGGGCGGCCGGGTGGCGCGGGTACAGGTCCGACACGCGAATGCCCATCGGGCTGTCTACGTACACCGGCACCTGGGGCAGGCGGCCTTCGGCAATGAGCTTTTTGAGGAAGTAGAGCAGGGTTTGGGTGCGGCCCACGGCGAAGGCGGCAATGAGCAGCACGCCGCCCCGGGCCATGGCCTCGGTCACCACCTGCACCATCTCGGCCTCGGGGTCTTCGATGCGGGCGTCGCGGTCGCCGTAGGTGGACTCCACCAGCAGCACGTCGGCCGAGGTAATGGGCGTGGGGTCGAACAGCACCGGGTTGTCGTAGCGGCCCAGGTCGCCGGAAAACACCAGCTTCTTGCGCTGCTGCGCGCCCTGCACCTCCAGCTCCACAATGGCCGAGCCGAGGATGTGGCCGGCATCGCGGAAGGTGAGCGTGAGCAGGCCATCGAGCAAGGCCACGGGGGCGTCGTAGGCCACGCTTTCCACCAGCGGCAGCATGTGCTCCACGTCGGCCTGGGTGTAGAGCGGCTCGGCGGGGTGGTGCCTGGAGTAGCCTTTTTTGTTGGCGTACGCGGCTTCTTCTTCCTGGAGCTTGGCCGAATCGAGGAGCATGATGCTGAGCAGGTCGGCCGTGGCTTCGGTGCACAGGATGCGGCCCCGGAAGCCGTCGCGCACCAGCTTGGGCAGGTAGCCGCTGTGGTCGATGTGAGCATGGGTGAGGATGACCAGCTCCACGTCGGCCGCCGGCAGTGGCAGCGGCTCGCGGTTGCGCAGGCGCAGCTCCTTCAGCCCCTGAAACAGGCCGCAGTCCACCATCAGCTGGTGCGGCCGGGCGGCGTGGTCGTCGAGCGTGAGCAGGTATTTGGAGCCGGTGACGCAGTGCGCGGCCCCCAGAAATTGCAGGGTAACATCCATAGAATTAACAGAAGAGGCTGGCCCGAATAAAGCCCGACACAAGAGTACCGAAATCCCCGCCCCGCCGCCTTGACGAAAGTCATCCCGAAGGCCTGACCTTGGACAGGAAAGTTGCTGCCGCCTGGCCTTGCACTCCGCGAACCGGGCTAACCGAGCGGGGTGTATTGCTGGTTTCTGGTTGCTCGTCCTATAAAAGCGGCTCACAAGCGTTAAGCCAGCAACCAGCACCTTGAAACGAGCAACCAGCAACCAGCAACCAAAGAACAAACCGCAGAAGCCACTGCGTAACATCAGCTACCCCGCGGCCGCGGCCAGCTCACTTAGCAGCAAGGCGGCCATGGGTGCGCCTGCGGGCAGGCCCTGCTGCCGCCACAGCTCCACGCCGTTGCGCAGCAGTACGAAGGCGGGCACGCCCTGCCGCCCCCGGCAGCGGTGCACTCGGCCCCGCCCATCAGTTGCGCTGCGAAGCAGCCCGGCAAGCCAAACGCCGGACCGAGCCGGGGGCCTTGGGAGCACAGCACGAAAAAGCCCGTTTGGTGAGCAATAAAACACATTATAGCCCGACTGACCCGGACGCGCGCATTTCCGTTAAACCCGGCAAAGCGCGGGCCCTGAACTACCTGTGTAGCTTATCCGTCGATACGGCCCAAGGCGTCATTAGCCACGTGCAAGCGGATTTAGCTGACAGCCGCGACAGCTGCCACCTGCCGCGCTTGTTGACGGGATTGCAACAGCGCCTGGGTACCCACGAACTGCGGATGCGCGACTTGCTGGCTGACGCCGGCTATGCCAACGGCCCGAACTACGCCTTGTTGGAAGCCTAGGGGGTGACGGCCTGGATTCCAGTGTTTGGCCAGTATAGGCCCGAAATCGAGGGCTCTACCTACGACCGGACCACCGACCAGTACACGTGCCCAGCGGGCAAACCGCTGCCTTTTCAGAAATAAGACACCAACGCAGATGGCGGCTGGCCGGGGTCGTTGGGGTTGAGGTCACCGTGAGCGAAACAGCCGCCGGCGGCCGCCACCGTGACCACGGGGCCGTAGTGGCGGGTGCCGTCCGCGTCCTCCTGCCCGAGGCGGTAGTAGAGCCGGTCGGCCGGGGCGGGTTTGCGTAAGGAAGCTCTGGCGGCCCGGCCGCTGAATTTTTCATTTCTCTTTTAAGTCTGTATCCATATGGCTCATTTCCTGAAAAACAGCCTGGCCGCCCTGTTCCTGCTGCTGCTGGCCTCCTGCACCGAACCGCCCGCCGAGGTCCAGCAAACGAATAACCCGCCCGTGGTCCGTTCCACGGCCGGGGCCGCGCCCGCCGACAGGCAGGGCCTCGCCACGGCTACGTTCGCCGGGGGCTGCTTCTGGTGCACCGAAGAAGTATTCGAGGAGCTGAAAGGCGTGAACGCCGTGGTGTCGGGCTACAGCGGGGGCCGCGAAGCCAACCCCACCTACGAGCAGGTGGGCCGGGGCGAAACCGGCCACGCCGAGGCCATCGAGGTGTACTACGACCCGAAAGAGGTGAGCTTCGCCACGCTGGTAGAGGTGTTTTTCCGGGCCGCCCACGACCCCACCACCCTCAACCGCCAAGGGCCCGACGCCGGGGCGCAGTATCGCTCCGTGGCCTTCTACCGCACCCCGGAAGAGAAAAAAGCCATCGAAGACGCCATTGCCCGCGTTAATGCCAGCCAGCAGTACGGGAGCCCCGTCGTCACCCAGGTGGTGCCGTTCCAAAAGTTCTGGCCCGCCGAGGACTACCACCAGGGTTACTACCGCCGCCACCCCGAGTCCGGGTACGTGCAGAGCGAGTCGACCCCCAAAGTGGAGAAGTTTCGCCGCAAATTCCCCGAGCTGCTGAAAAGCCCGCGCTAAGGAACGGGCCACCAGTAATCAGGCCTTGCTAAATGCGCACGTTTGGGGAGGCTCAAACGCTTCGTTCCCTTGGCTGCGGACGAACGGGCCACGCGGCTGGCTGGCCTTTCCCACCGTCCTGGGCGCCTTACGGCTTCCTTTAGAATGCAGCCGCGGGCCCAGTGCCTGCGTTTGACCAGAGCTGCAATTGAAAGCCCTGATTTTGAATGAGTACGCGCTATTTGTCTGCCTCGGAAGCCAGTTAATTGCAGTTGCGATTTTTGGCCCGCAACAACCCGAAGCGCTGCTGCTTAAGTTGTTAGTCATTAGTTGTCAGTTGTTAGCAGGATGGCAATCGTCTGACTGACAACTAACAACAAGCAACTGACAACCCGTTTACTTTTGAACGACTGCTTAGTTAATAAGTGGCGCGCTAGCGACGGCTTACCCCAATTTGAAAATCTTAAAGGAAATCATAATGAATAACACGAGCCACGACAAGACCGACACCAAAACATTCGAAATGGCTGGCAAATGTCCCTTCGGCGGGGACCGCATCGGTGGCGCGGAGGGAACGCCGCCTACGCTGTCCGACTGGTACCCCAATCGGCTGCGGGTGGAGCTGCTGCACCAGAACGGCCCGGGCGCCAATCCGCTCGGCGATGACTTCGACTACGCCCAGGCCTTCAACGCCATCGACCTGCCTGCGCTGAAGGAAGAAATCAAGGGCTTCCTGACCTCTTCGGTCGCCTAGTGGCCGTCGGACTACCATAACTACGGCCCGCAGATTTCGCAGGGCGTGGCCCCCGAGGAGCTGTTCCTCGACAAGGCGCAACTGCTGTCGCTCACCTCGCCGGAGTGGGTGGCGCTGGTGGGGGGCCTGCGGGCGATGAACACCAACCACGACGGCTCGGCGCACGGCATTTTCACCGACCGCGTGGGCGTGCTCACCAACGACTTCTTTACCGTGCTGACCAGCATGGACTTCGACTGGAAGAAGACGGACGCGAAAGGCATGACCTTCTCGCTTAACGACCGCACGACGGGAGAAAAACGCTTTACGGCCACGCGGTCGGACCTCTTGTTCGGCTCCAACAGCCAGCTGCGGGCGGTTGCAGAAGCGTACGCCGGCAGCGATGGCCATAAGCGCTTCGTGAAAGCGTTTGTGAAGGCCTGGGATAAGGTGATGATGCTCGACCGCTACGACGTGAAAGTCTGAGGCTGACACAGCCGAAAAGCGGGCGGCAAGGCACTTGCCGAAAAGGAGGCTAATTGCTTCGTTTTCGGTCAGAGCGTTGCCGCCCGCTTTTTGCTGAGCTCCCTGGCGTAGCACAGCCGGCGGCAATTCAAACAGAGTAGTACTGGTCTGGGTGCTACTTTGCCGTTTTCAATCGGGTTGCGTGCAGGTGGAGCCACCAGCTCTCATGGGCAGACTCCACCGCCGAAGCCGTGGACTTTGATGTGGGCAGCCTAACCAGGACGGATACTTGCGTGGGCCGCTGGCCCTGTCGGCTAGTAGGCCAACGCCGGGCGCGGTCACTACGTTACCTAAACCATGACAAAAGCCGTTTTTATCGCCGTCGCCGAGCCCAACAGCGGCAAATCCCTGGTTGCGCTGGGCCTGGTGAACATGCTGCTGGGGCAGGCCCGCCGCGTGGGGTACTTTAAGCCCATCATCGACTATGACCCCGCGCAGGGCCCCGACCCACACATCGACACCATCACGAGGCATTTCAAGCTGCCGCTGCCTTATGCCGACACCTACGCTTACACGCGCCCGGAGGCCCTGCGGCTAATCGAGGCCGACGCGCAGGGTGAGCTGATTGATGCGGTGATTCGCAAGTTCAAGCACTGGGAAGACCACTACGATTTTACGGTGGTGGAGGGCAGCGACTTCCTGGGTCCGGGCACCGCTTTTGAATTCGATGCCAACCTCTCCATTGCCAAAAACCTGGGCGTGCCGGTGGTGCTGGTGGTGTCGGGCGAGGGCAAAAGCACGGCCCAGCTGGTGAGCTCGGTGCTCACGCTGCTGCGCAGCTTCGAGGGGCGCGAGGTGCCGGTGCTGCTGGTGGTGGCCAACCGCGTGGTGCCGGCCCAGGCCGAGGACGTGCAGGCGCTGCTCCGCGCCCAACTCCCCCCAGACGTGCTGCTGGCCGTTATCCCCGATGACCCCGACCTGCTGCACCCCACCATGCGCGAAATCCAGGCCGGGCTGGGCGGCAAGCTGCTCTTTGGCGAGGCGGGCCTGGGCGGGCAGGTCGACAACTACATTATCGGGGCCATGCAGGTGCCGCAGTTCCTGAACTACCTCAAGGACAACGTGCTGATTGTGACGCCCGGCGACCGGGGCGACATCATCGTGGCGGCGTTGCAGGCCAACATGTCGGCCAGCTACCCGCGGGTGGCGGGGCTGGTGCTCACGGCCGGCTCCGAGCCTGACCCGCCCATCATGCGCCTGCTGGAAGGCCTGCCGAGCGTGGTGCCCATCCTGGCCGTGCCCATGGGCACTTTCGAAACGACTACCCGGGTGGCCAATATCAAATCCCGCATCACGCCCGACAACCCGAAGAAAATCCAGCGGGCCATCCACACGTTCGAGCGGTACGTGGACGTGCGGGTCCTGGAAGAGAAGCTGGTGAGCTTCCAGTCCGAAGGCATTACGCCGCACATGTTTCAGTACCGGCTGCTGCAGTGGGCCAAACGCGCGCGGCGCCACATTGTGCTGCCCGAGGGCAACGACGACCGCATTCTGCGGGCCGCCGCGCAGCTGCTGCACCAGGACGTGGTGGACCTGACCATTCTCGGCGACCCGGCCGAAGTGGCGGCTTCGGCCAAGCGCCTGGGCCTGCACCTGCCCGCCGGCCACCTGCGCATCATCGACCCGGTTAATTCCGAGCAGTACGCCGACTACGTGGAGACGTTTTATGAGCTGCGCAAAGACAAGGGCGTGAACCAGGCCATGGCCCGCGACCTGCTGCGGGACGTGTCCTACTTCGGCTCGATGATGGTGTACCAGGGCCACGCCGACGGCATGGTGTCGGGGGCGGTGCACACCACGCAGCACACCATCCGGCCGGCGCTGCAGTTCATCAAAACCAAGCCGGGCGTGTCGGTGGTGTCGTCGGTGTTCTTCATGTGCCTGCCCGACCGCGTGGCCGTGTTCGGCGACTGCGCCGTGAACCCCAACCCCACGGCCGAGCAATTGGCCGAAATCGCCATTTCCTCGGCCGAAAGCAGCCGCGCCTTTGGCATCGAGCCGCGGGTGGCCATGCTGTCCTACTCGTCGGGCACTTCGGGCGCCGGGGCCGATGTGGAGAAGGTGCGGCAGGCCACCGAGCTGGTCCGCCAAAAGCGCCCCGACCTGAAAGTGGAGGGCCCCATTCAGTACGACGCGGCCGTGGACCCGCTGGTGGGCCGCCTGAAGCTGCCCGATTCGGAGGTAGCCGGCCAGGCCAGCGTGCTCATTTTTCCGGATTTGAACACGGGAAATAATACCTACAAAGCGGTGCAGCGCGAAACGGGCGCATTGGCCATTGGCCCCGTGCTGCAGGGCTTGAACAAACCGGTGAATGACCTCAGCCGCGGCTGCACGGTGGACGATATTTTCAACACGGTGGTAATTACCGCCATCCAAAGCCAGCAGCAGTAGCGCCACCTATTTTCTATGAACATTTTCGTCGTCAATTCCGGCAGCAGCTCCATCAAGTACCAGCTTTTTCGATGGCCGACCGAGCAGCCGGTGTGCAGCGGCCTGGTGGAGCGCATTGGCTCCGGGCAGGCCACCATTCGCCACCAGGTTTTCGACCCGCAAGCCCCCGCAGGCACCGCGCCGACCGAGCAGTTGCGCACCCTCCTGCTGCCCGACCACGAAGCCGGCCTGCGCGAAGTAGTGCGCCTGCTCACCGAGCAGCCCGGCGGGGTGATTCAGGACCCGGGCGAGATTGCCGTGGTGGGCCACCGCGTGGTGCACGGCGGCGAAGCCTTTGCGGCCACGGCGCTCATCACGGAGGCAGTGAAGGCGGAAATCAAGCGACTGTTCGTGCTGGTGCCGTTGCACAACCCGGCCAACTACCTGGGCATTGAAGTGGCCGAGCGCCTGTTTACCCGCGCCCGGCAAGTGGCCGTGTTTGATACCGCCTTTCATCAAACCATGCCCGAATACGCGTACCGCTACGCGTTGCCCACGGTCCTTTATGAAGAGCAGCGCATTCGGAAGTACGGCTTTCATGGCACCAGCCATCAGTTTGTGGCCGCCCAAGCCGCTGCCTACCTGGGCCAGCCCGATGCCCGCCTCATCACCCTCCACCTGGGTAACGGATGCAGCATGGCGGCGGTGCGCGGCGGCCGGTCTCTGGACACTACCATGGGCTTTGGCCCATTGGGGGGCCTGGTGATGGGCACCCGCGCCGGCGACATTGACCCGTCGGTGCTGCTGCATCTGCAGCTACAGCTGGGCTACACCGCCGAACAAGTGAGCACGCTGCTCAACCAGCAAAGCGGGATGCTGGGCCTTGCCGGTTCCAACGACATGCGCGACATCGGCCAGGCCCTGGCCGCTGGCGATGCCCGCGCTGCGCTCGCCTACGACCTGTATGCCTACCGCATTCGCCAATATATTGGGGCCTACACGGCTACGCTGAACGGCCTGGACGCCATTGTGTTCACGGCCGGGGTGGGGGAGAACGACGCCCTGGTGCGCGCCAGGGTTTGCGAGAACATGGAGTTCTTTGGTTTGGAGCTGGACGAGGCTAAAAACCAGGAACGCACCCCGGGGCTCCGGGACCTGAGCGGGCCGCATTCGCGGGTGCGTATTCTGGTTATTCCGACCAACGAGGAGCTGGAAATTGCCCGGCAGTGCGCCGGGCTGCTGCGGGGTGATGAGGTGGTAAGTTGTTGATTACAAGAGCGAGCAGAGCCAGCGGGAGCCAGGAGGTGAGCGTTTTACGAGTCATGATTGGGAGATTTAAACGATGACAAAGTTGATATGAACACAGTCTCATTTGTTAGGCACCGGCGGGTTTGCCCTGTGCCATGGTCAGTCGTCGATAAGCCGGTGGTTGCCGCCAGCGGGCAACAAGGCAGGAAAAAAGCATAAATTCCGGGCGGTGGTCCAAAGAAGGGTGAAATGTTAATTTAAGCAGGTTATACTTAGCTGTTAATTACTATTGGTCAATAACTTGCAAAGAAATTTAATTTGTTTGACCAATTGTTTGTCACCCTACTTTGGACCACAGCCAAATTCCGAAGCAGTCGTGACAGAAATTCGGCTAGAAAACGCACACAATGGTGCTGTTCAGCCAGTTATTTGCAGATTTACTGGGGTTTCTCAGGAAAATGCGGGCTTGCTCTCCGGCGTGAAACCGAAGGAGCAGGCGGCGCGGCTACTGCGGCGCCCGGGCCGGTCAGGGCATAAAAAAACCGGCTAGCTGCATCCGTAAAACGGGGGCAGCTAGCCGGGTATGGCACCCGGCTCCTCCTCGCTTTTCCTAAGAAAAAAGGACGGGCGGAGCCTTATTGGGGTGGTTGGCAAAGACCTGCTCGGGGCCGGCATTGGGGCCACGGGCGGGGGTGATGGTGGGCTGGTCGGCCGGGAAAATCAGGCCGAAATACAGGGCCGCGTATTCGGTGGCCACACCGGTATCGAGCGGCAGCGGATGATATTTCGCCGCCAGCTCTTTTACGGCCGCAGGGTCGGCCTGCACCGTTTGCAGCTTCTTTTTGCAGAGGCCGGAGCCGGACTGCTTCTGCTGCGAGTCTGAAGTGCCCGCTACGCTGGCGGCCAACCCGGGCAGGGGCTGGCAATGCAGGAAAACACCCGCATAAAGCAGCAATAGCAAATGGGACAGGAAGCGTGGCATAGAGCAGTACGAACGGTGCAAGGTTGCGCCACAAATTCGGGAGTAGCGCCCGTGCTACGTGAATCAGAGGTATGTGGCTTTAAGCGAAACCAGCTCCTGGGATGGTTCGTTGGCCGTTTCAGCGCATGCGCTCAAGGAAACAGAACCTGCCGTAGAGTAGCTCAACTACAGCAACTTCCCGGGCCCTGTGCCTGGATGGGCGGGCACGGCACCGAACCATAAGAACAAAACACGCAGCAGTCGCCGGCCAGGGGTTTCAGGACCGTGTGGCAGGCCGGACATTCGTAGAAATACTGGCAGGCATCGGTGGGCATCTGCTCGGACTGGGCGTGGCCGCAGGCAGGGCAGGTGAGTGTCGAGGTAAGCTGCGGGGGCATGGTGGAGGGCATACGAAAGCTAATTAGTGTTGAAAGCTATTCACCTATTTTTTGGCGGGCCTAATCTGCACCCGCGCCGGCACGGGCGGGGCTACTTTGCCGCGGCGGCGCAGGCCGGCTTCCACCACGTCCGTCACACCCTTATTCAGCTTTTTAATCTCCTGGCCCTGGGCAAACGTGGTGTAGCGGTGAATGCCGCTGAGCATGACGTTGTGCGTCACCACCCGGTAGGCGCGGGTGGCGGCCAGGGGCTGGCCGTTTACCTGCACGGCGCTTACCCGCTGCCCGGCCTGGCGGCCGAGGTCGGCGGTCCAGTCCAGGCCGCTGCTTTGGATTAGCCCCCCTACCCGCTTCAGGTCGTCGCCGGGGTTGAGGTTGGTGGCGCTCTGCTCCAATAGGGCCGTGAGCTGCGCGCCGGTCAGGGTCATCGTCACCAGCCTGGAGGGATGCGGCAGCAGCGTGTACAGGGCTTCGCGGGTGATGGGGCCGGCTTCAAGGGATATGGGGTTCTCGTTACAACGGGGCGGAAAATTACGGTAAGGGTCTTGCTAACTCACCAATCAGCTTTAAGGTGATTAATTGATTCGTGAGACGTCAATAAAAGGCATGGAGCCGAAGCACCAGGTGGCCTTCCGGCCTCGCCTCCGTTCGCCTCCTAAAACGAACGTTTGATGAGATGACAGCGGACCCCATTGATAAACAATGGTTTGTGCCTTATCGTAATTTTTCGCCCCGTTGTAACGAGAACCCCGCGGCCCCCTGCCCGGCCGCCGCAGCCGCCTGCATGGGGTTCTCGTTACAACGGGGCGAGAAATTACGGTAAGCCCCAAAGCATTGTTTATCAATGCATTTTGCTGGTATCCCACTAAACGTTCGTTTTACGAGGCAGACGATGGCCTGCTAAAACGGGACTTTGTTATCCGGCTACGTACCTTTTATAACCGTCTCACGAATCAATGTGTCACTTTGCGGTTGCCTCGTCAGATAATGGGACCCTAACCGTAATTTCTCGCCCCGTTGTAACGAGAACCCCACTCCCCGCACGGACCAGGTGACGGCCGTGGTGCTGACCGGCTTGGGCGGGCGTCCCCCTTTATTACCGGTCTTACCCACCATAAGATGGTCAGCAATAGTTGATTCATTGGCTGTCTTACCAGCACTGGTTTCAGTAAGACTGATTTCGGACATTGTCTTACCGGTTTCCGGTTCCGTTAGACCGGTTTCGGACGTTGTCTTACCGATTGGCGTATCTGTCAGACTGAGTTTGGGCGGCATAGCAGGGCGTATTACACGATGTAAGACGCATAGGTAGGCCCAAATGGGCTACCCAACCAACTGTCTTACCACTTGTCTTACCGACTAACAGAACCGCTAAGCCGTTAACTCCAAGACTTCTGCGGCCGGGATGCCCAGCTTCTGGTACATGCGGCGCAGGAAGTCGCCGTTGGCCGGCCGTCGGCCGCGCAGCACCTCGCTCAGGCGCGACTCGCCCACCTCCAGCAGCTGCGCGAGCTGCTTCTGCTTCAGCCGGCGCTTGAACATCTCCACCTGCAGCCGGCCGGCCACGGTGGTCGGGGGGCCGGGGTTATGGCCGTTCGCCTCCTCAAAGGCGTGGATGGCGTCGCGCAGCACCAGTAGGCGGGCGTGGTTGGCTTCTTCGTCGGTGGCCAGTGTCCGGAATTCCTTCACGGCGGCTTTGTGCTCGGCTTCGGTAGTCAGGTTCACGGTCTGGGGGATTAGAACAAAAGGGAAGAAAGAGGACCTCAGAGGTCTTGCAGCTGCTTTTTACTCAGCTTGCTGTAATCGGCGTGGGTCATGATGCGCCGGATATCGACGGTGCGCAGCGAAAACAACACCTGGGCCACCAGCCGGTAGTGGTTGCCCTTGATGTCGAATACGTAGCGGCCCTGGCCGATGTAGTCCGCCGTGGCAAAGTCGGCCAGCAGGTCGTTGTGGCTCGACCAGGTGCAGAGCTGCACTTGGGCAAACCACACCTTTAAAGCTTCCCGCGCCTGAGCGTTCTTGCGGCCGTAGCTCGTGATGGTCTTTTCCTCAATGACAATCATGGCCATGCGGCAAACATACGCAATTCGGAATTAAATTCCATATTGCGAAGAAAATACCCGTCTTGGGGGTCGCACAATAGTAGGAACGGAAAACAACGGTAGGAGACGCAGGTCGGCCGGGTTGGGGTCCATCTTCTTTTTTAGCGGCCAGGGCGTCTCAGCAAACGACCGTTTCGCTGAACTACAATGTACTTTTAAGGCAAGGCTGCATATTGCCTGCAAAAAAGCCAGTTAATGTGAAAGTTGAAGATTAATACTGCTTGTCTAGGCCTGTTGGTGCCGCGCTCTATGATAGTCTTGATTTTATATGTGTAAGAGCGAAATTGCCGCCGTACCCTTGTGCTCCAATTACATTTTCACTTGTTCCCCCGCATGAAATACACTTACATTACTTTGGGTTTTGCACTACTTACATCGGTGAGTTGCAGCAAAAAAGAGGATGCCAAACCCAGCGTTGCGGTGCCTCCGTATGCGCGATTGAACGTGCAGTTTTTAGGGTACCAAGGTCAGGCGTGGCTTCGGGGGTACGATCCAGCCAATTGTTCGGCCGCTGTCACCGATGATCTCGCTTCTCCGATACCTGCCTTGTCATTCAAGTTCGTGGCGACCGATGGGGGTAATCGCAGTGAGATTAGCATTTACATGGAACGCAGCAAACTGGCAAAAGGCGTAGTGGGTACTTACACCTTGGGCACTGACTTTTATCTAGACCTAAAGCAAATTACAGGGAGCTCTATGTGCAACAATACTATCGCTCAGTTTAGCAGCCAGGTAGCAATGCGCACACTGCGCATCACGGCGTACGATGCGGCGTCCAAACGCATCACCGGGAGTTTTGAAGCCAAGGCAATTGGGCAGTACAATCCCGCAACATGCCCGAACACCTCCGCCTCAGAGCGAGGGGATGTAGAGATTACCGGTGAGTTTAAAAACGTCAGTACGCCGCTATTGTAGGGACTTAGGAGCGAAACCTGGAGTATTGAATCGGATCCTACTTATGTGGGACGGGGCATGGTAAGTCATGCCCCGTTGCAGCGACTTGCTATCGTGCGTAAGCATAGCAACAAGTTATGATGGGGGTACGATGTAATAACTCGGCATCGAAAGTCTCCGATTCGGAGGTTTTTTATAGCTCTAATATTGAACAATGAAATCCGCTTGTCAAGTGGGAAGAGAGCCCCCCAACATAAGACAACGTTTGTTGCACAACCCTTTAGCAAATTAAATGATTTTTCTTGTTGACCGGATCGTAAGTTCATAGCCAATTATTGTTGGGTGAGCTCTTTTCTGCCTTTTTTGCCTATCCACTTGCATTTTTACACGTTGATCCTAGGCGCGCTCGGCGGGCTGCTCCTGGGCGCCTCCGCACACGCCCAAGCACCCACTCTCACCGGCTTCACGCCCGCTGCGAATGACCGCGCTGCCCCCCGCAGCGCCGGCGTGGTGGCCCGTTTTAGCCAGCCGCTGACCGCTGCCTCCGCCACGGCCCTCAAAGTCTTCGGCAGCCAGCGGGGCGGCTTGCGCGGCGGCGGAATCGCCACGGTGGCGGGGGCCACCCTGGCGTTGTCTTCCGCGTCGTTCGAGTTCCAGCCCGGCGAAACCGTGCAGGCCACCGTAACGCGGGGCGTGGCCGGAACCGGCGGCTTCCTGGCCCAGCCCTGGGTGCAGCAGTTCACCGTCGCCGTAACGGGCCCGGGGCGGGGCTCGTTCGGCGGCGGCAGCGAAGTGTTCCGCACCGACGTCCTCGACGTGGCAACCGGGGACGTAGACGGCGACGGCGACCTGGACTTGGTGGTGGCGAGCGCCTTTTCCAACACCGCGCAAGTGGTGCGCAACGGCGGCAACGCCAGCGGCTCCGGCACCGGTACCTTCAGCGGCTCGCCGCAGCCCGTCCCAACAGGCACCACCCCCGTGAGCCTAGTGCTGGCCGATGTGGACGGCGACGGCGACTTGGACCTGCTCACCGCCAACCGGTTTGGCAACTCGGTCAGCGTGCGCCTGAACGGGGGCAACGCCAGCGGCTCCGGCACGGGCGTTTTCACCGGGGGCCAGGCCGTGGCGGTGGGCACCGATCCGCAAAGCGTGGCCATGGGCGATGTGGACGGCGATGGTGACCTGGACCTGGCAACGGCCAACATGCAGAGCAACACCGTCAGCGTGCGGCTCAACGGCGGCGACGCCACTGGCTCCGGCACCGGGCTGTTCAGCAACGGAACCGACGTGCGCGTGGGTATCGGGCCCGCGGGGGTCGCCCTGGCCGACGTGGACGGGGACGGGGACCTGGACCTGCTCAGCGCCAACTACTCCGGCGGTTCGGTGAGCGTGCGGCGCAACGACGGCAACGCCCGCGGCGCCACGCCCGGCTCCTTCAGCGGCGCCCAGGAGTTGCTGACGGGCAGGTACTGCACCCGCGTGGTGGCCGGCGACGTGAACGGGGATGGCGCCGTGGACCTGGTCGCCAACGGCGGCCCGGGCCGCGTGAGCGTGCTGCTGAACGCGGGCGGCAGCAGCCCCGGGGAGTTCGCTGGTGCCCGGACTTACGCGGTTGCCGGAGAACCCCGGGCCATGGCGCTGGGCGATGTGGACAGCGACGGCGACCTGGACCTGGTGGTCGCCGCGGCGACCAGCACCCTCGCCGTGCTGCTGAATGGAAGCGGGGCCGGGACGGGAAGCGCGGGCGCGTTCGGCACCGCACAGGCCGTCGGGGTGGGCGGCGACGCAATGGCCGTGGCGCTGGGCGACGTGGACGGGGACGGAGACCTGGACTTGCTCACGGCCAACACCGTCGGCAGCATGACCAGCGTCCGCCTGAACCAAGGGACCGTACCGGCCCCGACGCTGTCCATTGCCGGGGATTCGCTGCTCTGTAACGGCGGGCAGATACGCCTCACGGCCGCCAGCAACGGGGCGGCCGCGGCAGCCTACCGCTGGAGCACCGGGGCCACCACCGCGAGCCTGGTGGTCACGCTCCCCGGCGTGTACTCGGTGACTGCCACCTTCGGCGGGGGCCTCACGCGCACCGCCGTTTACCGCGTTCACGCCCTGGTGCAGTCTGTCCGGATTGCCGGCGACACCGCGTCGTGTCCCGCTCCCGCGGCACAGCTGTCTGCCCATGCGCCTGGGGCCACCGCCCTGCGGTGGAGCACGGGTGACAGCACGGCCACCATCCGCGTTCCGGGCCCGGGCACGTACAGTGTCACCGCCTTCTACGGATCGGGCTGCCGGGTCCAGGCTCGTCTCTCGCTTCCGCCGTGCCTGGTCATTCCCAACATCATTACCCCCAACGGGGACCGGGCCAACGAGCGCTTCGTCGTCGATGGCTTGCGGCCGGCGGGCGCCGCGCTGACCATCTACAACCGCTGGGGCGCGTCGGTATTCGCCACGGCCGCCTACCGCAACGACTGGGGAGCAGGCGTCGCGCCGGGGGTTTACTACTACGTGTTGCGGCCCGTTGGAACCGGCACGTTTTATAAGGGGTGGGTGGAGGTAGTGCAGTAGAACAGTGGTCAGGAAATCGCTCCCTTTGCTAAACTACTAGCAGCGGCCCGACACCAGGTGCCAACAGGCCGCTGCAGCGCCCGGCGAGTTTACGAAACTCGTCTACGATTCAAAGTTTACGAAACGTGCTGAGGGGATGAGTTTCGTAAACTCGCCACCAGGTGCCTTCCCGGGCCGGGGCAAACAGGATTTTGGGAGCAGTGGGGAAGTGCAAATAGCTCGGTGCTTATCTGGGTTCTGTCCCTTTACATGAACTGTGTTAAAAGTTAAGCGGTGGGCGCAAGTTTTGAGCTGAAATCGGCTTGGTAGGGCACACCCGACTTGACGATGGCGAAGGCTTGTTTGAGGAGCTTATTGCAGACGGCAATCAGGGCCAGCTTCTTGCCCTTGGCCACCAGTCGGTCAAAGAGGGCCGCACAAGCCGCATTCGTTTTCTTAGCTGAAAAGCTGCACATGAAGAGCTTACCGCGAATCAAGCCGCCGCCCATCTTGGTGATGCGCACCTTGCCGCGAATGCTGGTACCGGACGTATGCTCGCGAGGCGACAACCCAGCCAGGGCAATCACCTGGCGGTAGTTGTCGAAGTGCGTGAAGCCGCCGGCAAAGAGCAGCAGCATGCCGGCCGTTTTGCGGCCAATGCCGGGAATGGAACACAGCAGTGTCATCTGAGTGGCAAAGCGCTGTTCTAATAGGGTCAGCAACTCGGCCTCAACCAGGGCCACTTGCCGGGTCAAGGTTTTGAGCATCTGTTGCAGGCGCTTGAGCGCGAGCTTACTGATGACCGGTTGGCGCTGCAAGGCTTCCAGGGAGTTGCTGACCATCTTTTTTTGCTTGAGCAGCTGCTCGTTCACCTGTTCAAGCTGCCGACATTCCACCAGCACCGTTTCGTCCGGCTGCCAGACCTTTACCGGTTGCTGCTTGCCGTAACGCAACAGCCACTGCGCATCTTTGCGGTCACTTTTGCCTTTACTCAAGTGCATCTGAATGAAGCGCTTAATGACCAGTGGATTCAGTACGGCGACCTCTCCCCCCTGCTCGTGCAGGTAA
>NZ_BAABDI010000015.1:0-114897 GCF_039539545.1 Hymenobacter antarcticus
GGAACGGCCCCACCTGGCCCTGAATTACTTAACCCCCAATCAAGTCCATTTGCAAGGAAAAAGCCCCGCCGGAAAATCCGAGCAGGGCCCTTGCCTTATTCCTGTCAACATATAGCCGGACGAGACAAGTACAGGATACGATTCGGACTCAGGAAGAACAGCAGCAACTGCGTTGTGACAGCAAAGGCCGACTTTGGCTCTTTAGCTTTAGAGGCATTTGGCTGAAACAGGGAAGCCAATTCTTGAAACGGTACTAGCCTAACGCTTTTACGTTCTGCAAACGGTCGTTCACAACACGTAAAACCACGGTTTTAAAGCTCGCTTTCTGAGCCTCAACGTGCTATGTTTTCCGTTTGCTGAGACGCCTCCAGTTTAAGCGAAGCGAACTGCTGGCCTCCTGTGAAGTGAGTCTATAATTCACGGTGGCGCGGCCGCTATCTATGCTTGCTTTGCTCAACGGAACTTGCCGCTTTGCGGCAGCGAGTTGCAAACTCGCGTTACGGCCTAGCCAGCAGTTACGCGCTACGCGCTAAACTGCGGCCAGCGCGGCCAGCGCCTCGGCTGCGCTATGCACCGGAGCCATACACGCCTGATTCCGACATATGTGCACCGCCGTGCGCCCGGTGGTATCCATATTTAGCAGCTTCAGTAGCGGCAGCTCCGAGGCTTTTTCGGTGCCGGCCAGCACGGTATCAAACAAGAATTGCCGGCTGAGTTCTTCGCGAAAAACATCGGCTTCCGGCCCGATAATAGCTACTTCCGCGCCCGGCCGCAGCAGCGCCGCGTACAGCGAAGCCCAGTTGGTGAGGTGCTGCGGCTCCTTCACCACGAGGTGGCGCACCTGGGCCAGCATTTCGGTGGCCAGGTCGGTGTAGCGCGGGTTTTCGAGGTGGCGGCCGAGGCGCCGCAGGTTGTGCGCCATCACCGAGTTGGAGCCGGGAATGACGTTGTCGAACAGCTCTTTTTTGCGAACGATGAGTGGCTCGGCGCTGCTGTCGGTATAGAAAAACTGCGTTTCGCTGGGGTCGAAAAAGTTGCTGATGACGTATTCGGTCAGCTTTTCAGCCTCGTGCAGCCACTTTTCGGCGAAGGTGACTTCGTAGAGGCTGATGTAGGCCTGAATGACCAGCGCGTAGTCTTCCAGGAAACCGCTGATGCTGGCGCGGCCGTTTTTGCAGGTGCGGTACAGCCGCGTACCGTCGCGCAGGTTGGCTTCGATGAAGCGGGCGTTGTGCTCGGCCATTGCCAGGAATTCGGGCTCAGCGAAGGCGCGGTAGGCATCGGTCAGGCCTTGCAGCATGAGGGCGTTCCAGCCGGTGAGAACTTTGTCGTCGAGGCCCGGGCGCACGCGGGTGGCGCGCACGGCCATTATTTTCTGCTTCCAGCCCGCTACCAGCGCGGGCAGCACGCCGGGGGCAATCTGGTGGGCGGCGGCGAAGGCCTCATCGGTTTCGCGGCGGTGCAGAATGTTGCGGCCGTGCTCCCAGTTGCCAGTCGCCGTGCAGTTGTAGTAGTCGGAAAACAGGGGCTCCTCGTCACCCAGAATTGCGCGCAATTCCTCCTTTGTGAAAACGTAAAATTTGCCTTCCTCGCCCTCACTATCGGCATCTAATGACGAATAAAAGCCGCCTTCATTATTAGTCAGCTCCAGCCGGATAAACTCGATGGTATTGTACACCGTTTCCCGAAATAGCTCATCGCCAGTCAACTGAAAGGCTTCACTGTATAAACTTACCAGCTGCCCGTTGTCATAGAGCATCTTCTCGAAGTGCGGGGCCAGCCACTCACCATCCACCGAGTAGCGGGCGAAACCGCCGTGGGCCTGGTCGTAAATCCCGCCCCAGGCCATTTCGCGCAGAGTCAGCACCGCCTGGTCCAGCACCGCCCAGCTGCCGCTGATGGCGTGGGCCCGCAGCAAAAACCGCCAGATGCTGGGCATCGGAAACTTCGGGGCGCGGTTCATGCCACCACGCTCGCGGTCGAAATTAGTGCTCAGGTTGTACACCAGCAGCTTGAATTCCTCGTCGGAAACGCCAGCCGGGCCGGTTTCGGGCGCCACGCCAATGGCTTCCAATGCGTTGAAATCAGCTTCCTGGGCGGCATTGCGGTTCTGCGCGCCGTATTTGGCCAGCTCGCTGGTACCAAGCACCTCCATAAACCGCTCGGCCGACTGCTCCAGCTCGGTGCGGTGCTCGCCGGCGTAGGCCTGACCGATGTTGGTCAGCAGCTGGGTCCATTTGCCCTGCGGGAAGTACGTGCCGCCGTAAAATGGCTTCGCGTCGGCGGTCAGAAACACGTTCAACGGCCAGCCGCCCTGCAAGCCCATGGCGTGCAGGGCATCCATGTAAATCTGGTCCACATCGGGCCGCTCCTCGCGGTCTACTTTGATGCACACGAAATGGGTGTTCATCACTGCCGCCACCGCTTCATTCTCGAACGACTCGCGCTCCATTACGTGGCACCAGTGGCAGGCTGCGTAGCCAATGCTCACCAGAATGGGCTTTTGCTCGGCCTGCGCCCGGCCCAGGGCTTCGGGGCCCCACGGGTACCAGTCCACGGGGTTTTGGGCATGCTGTTGCAGGTAGGGGCTGGTTTCCTTGGCAAGGCGATTGGTGTGGGACGCAGCGTGGGCCATAGCGAGAAAAATGAGGCGAGGTACTGAAACACCAAACCCGGCGAAAAAAGCCGGGCTTGGGATGTAATTAACGTAAATCGCCGGCTTTCAGCGATTTTTAAGCGGCTAAGTGCCCGTCAGTAAATAATTTATGTTAAAATAGACGGTCATGCTTCATCTGTCGTCCGCTTGTCGAAGCATCTCTACTGCGCAACTAACTCTAAACGTTGAGATTACTCTCGTGGTAGAGATGCTTCGGCAAGCTCAGCATGACGTTCCTCATTATCAAACTAATTAGCAACGGGCACTTATTTGGCCGGCTTCTTCGGTGTTTTGGGCTTGGCGGCGGCTGGTTTGGCCGGCGCTTTCGCGGTTGGACTTGCCTTGCTGCCAGCTGCTTTCGTCGCCACTGGTTGCACATCGGCCGGCTTTGGTGCTGGTTTGGTAACAGTCTTTGCTGCCGGCTTGGCCTTGGTTGGGGGCTTGGTGGCTACCGTTACTGCGGCTACTGGCTTAGCTGCTACCGCGGGGCTTTTTTTAACGACTGCGGGCTTAGCAGCGGCTGGTTTCGCAGCCTTTGCCGGTACTACTGCCTTGGCAGCAGGTGTCTCGACAGCCGTGGGGGCCGTTTTTTTAAATTTTGCTTTAGCAGCAGTCTTGGGTTTACTAGCTGAAGCTGGCACTTCGGGCGCAACTACCACCGGTACACTTGCTGCCACTGGCGCTGTTGCGGGTTTTGCTTTCGGCACGGCAGGTTTTACTGTCACGGCTTTTGTAGCGGCCTTCCTGGGCATGACTGATGGCTCCACTAATGTCGCCGATGAGCCGGTCATGCGGCCGGCGGCCACCTGCGTACGGACTGCCGAAGCATCCTGCACAGGAATAACCGGCGTGTCGACGGCCGGCTTTTCCGCGCGCCCTCCGCTCACTGCGCGGCTTTTGCGGTTCGACCGCTTCGCCGTGGGCGGCTGGCTCGGTTCGTTGGGGTTGGCAACCGATTCAACCGCCGAAACAGCCGTCGCGTCTGGCGTGGTAACTGGCAGCGCCGCTACCGGCACCTGCGGCTGGCGCTGGTTGTCGCCCCGGCCTTGCGGCCGCGCCTCGGGTTCGGTCGCTCCGAAGAGCTGCTCCGCGTTGGCAATTGGTAAAACCGCCGCCGCATCAGTCGCTACCGCCGCCGAAGTTTCGGTTGTTTCACTTGCGTCGGCTCCGGCATTCGCGGCTTTGCGCTTATTACGGTTGCGGCTGTTGCGCGAAGGTGTAAAAGTTTCAGTGTCGGAGGCATCCTCGCCGGCTTGCACCGCTGGCGTCTCTAGCGAGAGCATCGGAATCAAAACCGGCAATTCGGCATCTGCCATGGGCATTTCAGCCGCTGCCAGGGCTGGTTCCGCAAACAGTGACACGCGCGGAACCCGTCCCGATTCATCGCGCCGCCCGCCCCGTTTCACTGGCTGCGATTTAGTGATAACGCTTGATTTCTGGCCTTCGCGACGAGTATTCTGGCCCTCAACTATAATCGGGACAGCAATCGCATCGCCCGACGCGGCATCCGGAGCGGTTGCCAAATCATCGGCCTGGTCTGCATCAACACCCATTTCAGCGGCTAAGCGCAGGGCATTCTTACGGGCAGTGCGCTTAGCGCCACCGCGCGAGCGGCGCTTCTTTTTGAGGCCAGCTTCCTGCTCTGCCGCAGGCGCATCCTGGCTGGGTGTAGTGCTTGCTTCCGGAGTAACAAGAGCCGCCGGCGTGACAACTGCCGGCAGTTTTTCTTCCTGCAAATCCGGCGAAGCAAGCGAGCCTGCCGCGTCGAAAGAGGTTGTCTGAAACTGCTCGTTCTCAGTCGGCTGAGGCACCCGGCCTTTGCCACGGCCATCGCGCCGGCCGCGCTCGGGGCGGTCGGGCCGCGCTGCCCGCTGCGCCCGGAATTCTTCCGGCGACAGGCGCGGAGGCCGGCTTGCCGAAGGGCTGGCTTCGGCAGCTCTCGGCGTGGTTGCTTGCGCTGGAGCAGCTGGTGCGCCATCCCCGATATCAATCCGCTCCTCGTCGTCCTCGATTTCTACGGCAGGCTCGGGCTGCTGAGGCACCGGCAGCGCCGCAAGCTGGGTGCGAACCTGCTGTAGCTCAGCCGAAACATCCACCTTGCGTAAGCTCAATTGCTCCAGCTTTTCCTGGGTGCTCTCCAGAAACTGCCGATGCTCTGGCGCACCAGCATGCAGCGGCCGGTGGCCCAGCGACTGCCGCACCGCGGCCCATTCCTTGCGGAACCGACCAAAATCCGCATCGAAATACGTGCGGGCAAATTTATCCCAGATGTAATCCTCCGCTACTTCCGACGGGTGCAGCATGTCATCGGCATAGAACCGGTAGTCGCGCAAGTCATCGGTCAGCAGTTCGTAAGCCGGAAAATACTCCACATCAGGCAGCAGGTCACTCAGAATGTGCGTGGCCACCCGCAGCACCGACTTGCTCACCGCATTCAGCGGCAGCGTGTCCTTAAGATGGCGCACCGGACTCACCGTCAGAATAAAGCGCAGTTCAGGGTTGATGCGCCGCAGGTATGCGTGCGTTTCGGCCAGGCCGTTGATGATGTCGTCCGGGGTCAGCAGTTCCCGTACAAATAAGTCCGCCGACTGCTTGTGGCAGTTGTTCACCAGCTCGCCGGTTTCGCGCAGGCGGTAGGCCCAGGCCGTGCCCAGCGTCAGGGCCACTGCATCGGCCCCGCGCAGAAACTCGCCCGTGCGCTGCACCAGCGCCTGAATGAGTTGCAGGAGCGCCACTGGCGAGTCGGCTCCGATGCTGCCATGCAGGTCGTAGCTCTGCCAGCGCCCGCGGGCTTGCACCAGGTGCTGCTGCCAGTCCACTTCTTCGCCAGCCGCGGCCCGCAGCAGTCGGCTCAGGGCCAGCGGCTGAAACACCGTGCCAAAAGGATTCACCAGCGCATCAACCTTGTTGGAGGTGAGGCGTGCGCCCATACTGTCGGCGAAGCAGGAGCCTATGGTGAGCACCCGTGCCGTGCGTGATAGCTGGCTCGTGGCCGGGGCAATAGAAAGTTCAGTTCTAAACATCAACGAAGTAGTCAGTAGAAGGTAGTCAGTAGCAGGGCCAAAACAGGTTGGCATCCCGGTGGGGGCTGGTATGATGGGCCCACTACCCGCTTATTAACTACGCAAAAACAAAAATAGCCCCTAACCCGGCTCTGGCACGTGCGGAGGAATAAAAAAAGCCCTGCCGGAAGGCAGAGCTTTTTAGGATAGTGTCGAAACCGAAACTACTCAGCTACCACGCGGAATTTCACCGTGTGCTTCACTTCCTTGTGCAGGTTAGCGGTAGCAGTAAAGTCGCCGGCAGCGGCGGGCTCCTGGTCGAACGACAACCGCTTGCGGTCGATGTCCACACCCTTAGCCTTCAGCGCCTCAGCCAATTGCAGGGTGGTTACACGGCCGAAAATCTTGCCGCTTTCACCAATTTTGGCTGGGATGTCCAGTACCATGTCGCCAACTGAGTCGGCAATGGCCTGGGCGTCGCCCTTCACTTTGTCGGCTTTGTGAGCCGCCTGGCGCACGTTCTCAGCCGTAATTTTCTTGTTCGTCTTGTCGGCCAGCATGGCCAGGCCCTGCGGCAGCAAGAAGTTGCGACCGTAGCCCGATTTCACGGTCACGATGTCGTTCTTGTAACCGAGGCCCTTAACGTCGTCTTTGAGGATGATTTCCATTAGAAGAGAAATTATAAATTATAAATTATGAATTATAAATGAGTGACTTGCGCCCACATTCAATTCAGAATTTATAATTCAAAATTTATAATTTATTTCAGGGCGTCGGCTACGTACGGCATCAGCGACAGGTGACGGGCCTTAGCGATGGCCTGGGTCACTTTGCGCTGAAACTTCAGGCTGGTGCCGGTGAGACGACGGGGCAGCACGCGGCCCTGCTCGTTCACAAACTTCAGCAGGAAGTTCGGGTCTTTGTAGTCCACGTACTTAATGCCGTTCTTCTTGAAGCGGCAGTATTTCTTGCGGGTGTCCTGCGGCTTGTTCATTGCCGACCGGTCATTGTTCCGGTTGTAGGAGGGAGTTGCCATGTTCGTTGCGGAGTTATTGGGCTACAGCTTCGGTTTCCTTGGCAGCCTTCTGCTGGTTCATCTCGCCGTTGCGGCGACGGTTGTTGTACTCAACCGCGTGCTTATCGAGCACGGTAGTCAAGAACCGGATGATGCGCTCGTCGCGGCGGAACGCCAGTTCGAGCACGTCCACGATGTTGCCTTCGCCAGTAAACGACAGGCAGAAATAGTAGCCGGTGGTCTTCTTTTGAATCGGGTAAGCCAGCTTGCGCAGGCCCCAGGCTTCGGTGGATAAAATGGCGGCGCTATTTTCCTTAAGCACCTGGGTGAACTTCTCGACCGTTTCTTGCACCTGGCTCTCGTTCAACACGGGAGTTACGATGAAGACCGTCTCGTAATTTCTTACTTCCATTACGATGGGGGTGAATTTTGGGGGTGAAAAAAAATGATTGGGGCGCAAAGGTACTGACTTTCCGGCGCATTGCCAAGCCGCGATTTGCTCTTCCTTAGTGTGAGGCCCAAAACAAGGTGCTGACTCAGGCCGGTTTGCCCTTCCCGGCCGCGTTCCAACGGGTCGCGCTTATCGCCTTCCCCCCAAGGCCTTTCCCATCAGGATTTGCCCAGGCCCAAGGCCAACAAAAGCCACTACTTAGAGGTTGTACTCGAACAGAGCATGTCCGGTGGTTGCTTGGTCATGCAGCGTGAATAACCATAACACTCGCAGCCAATTACCCGTATTTTATAACGATGTTAAGTAGGGCATTGGGTTGGTAAATGGGACCAGGGAAAGCGGCTGCGAATGCCTAGAAATTGCACTCTAATTTTTGCCGCCTACGATTCCTGACTTACATTTGTGGCCTTGAAATGCCCTAGCGTTTCGTTTTACCGTCTATTTTCTTATGAATAGCATCCGACCCCGTTCGTTACCTCATCTGCTACTGGCGCTCTTTCTCACGTTTGCCGGTGCCCAACAGGCTGCGGCCCAAGCGCCCGCCGACGCTGCCGACGTGAAAAAAGAAGGCGTAGTGCCCGGCGCTACTGCTGCCGCTACGCCCGCTACCATCGCGGCCCCCGCTGCTGGTGGGGGGGACGCCGCCGCAATCGCGGCTGGCGATGCCTTATTTAAGGGCAATTGTACGCAATGCCACGCAATCAATGAGCAAGTGGTGGGCCCGGCTTTGTCTGGTATCACCAAGCGCCGCACCATCGCCTGGCTCATTCCGTGGATTAAGAACTCCAGCAAAGTGGTAGCCAGCGGCGATGAATACGCCGTAGCCATCTACAACAAGTACAACAAGCAGCAAATGCCCTCTTTTGCCCTCTCGGACAAAGAGATTACCTCGATTTTTGCCTACGTCACTGCTGAGGAAGGCAAGGGCGGCGGTGCCGGCCCTACGGTTGCCAACGTAGCTGCGGTTGATGGCAAAGATGGCGCTGAAGCTGGTACCGAATCAGGCGGTGGCAAGTACGTCGACGTTCTGCTCATCGTGCTGGTGGTAGTCCTCATTGTGCTGGTGGTAACCCTCGTTATCATTGGTAACCTGATGAAGGATGTGCTGCGGGGTCGCAAAGACCTCGACGGCCGCGACGTTGAAATCCTGGAGCAGCGCTTCGACTGGAACAAGTTTTATCGCTCGCCCAAGCTGCGTGCCATTGTAGGAACGGTTTTCGCCCTGGTTTTGCTTTACGAAGGCGTACAAAGCGTAATGGCCGTAGGCCTGACGCAGGGCTACCAGCCAACCCAGCCGATTGCCTTCTCGCACAAGCTGCACGCCGGCGAACACCAGATTAACTGCGCCTATTGCCATACCTCGGTATATAAGAGCAAGTCGGCCAACATTCCTTCGGCTAACATCTGCATGAACTGCCACTCGCAGATTAAGACGGAATCGCCCGAAATCAAGAAAATCTACCGGGCCATCGAGCGTAAGCAGCCCATTCAGTGGGTGCGTATTCACAACCTGCCCGATTTGGCTTACTTCAACCACTCGCAGCACACGCAAGTGGCTGGCCTGCAGTGCCAGACCTGCCACGGCCCCATCCAGAATATGGAAGTGGTGTACCAGTATTCGGCTCTCACCATGGGCTGGTGCATCAATTGCCACCGCGAGATGCCTATCAACGCCAAAGACAACAAGTACTACGATAACCTCGTGAAGCTGCACGACACCAAGAATGCCGGCGCACCCTTCACCGTATCGTCTAACGGCGGTACCGAGTGCTCGAAGTGCCACTACTAATAAATTGATTTATAGTAGACAGTACTGGGTAGTCAGTATCTGAACTGCTCGCTATTGATTACTGACTACCCAATACTGACTACTGATTACCCTCCCAAATGAAGTACTGGAAAGGAATTGAGGAACTGGAAAGCGCCCCGGAGTTCATGCAATCGGCTTTTGCCGAGTTCATGCCGGTCAAGGAAAGCCACGAGAGCAGTGATGCTACCTCGGCTCCTCGTCGCGACTTCCTCAAACTAATGGGTTTTGGCATGGCCGCGGTTACGCTGGCTTCATGCGAAACCCCCGTGAAAAAGTCGATTCCATACCTCAACAAGCCCGAGGAAATCGACCCGGCTATTTCCAATTTTTACGCTTCCACTTACTTCACGGGTTCCGACTACAACGCCGTGTTGGTGAAAGCCCGCGACGGCCGGCCGATTAAGCTGGAAGGTAACCCCGAGTCGCCCATCACGCGCGGAGGCCTTTCGGCCCGCGCTCAGGCAGCGGTGCTGAGCTTATACGACGGTGGTCGCCTGCAGCACTTTGCCATCAAAGGCCAGAAGGCCGAGGTGAAGCAGGTGGACCAGGAAATCCGGACCAAGCTGGCAGCTACTACTGGTCGGATTGCCATCGTTTCGCCCACCATCATTAGCCCCAGCACGAAGAAGGCCATTGCTGAATTCGCGGCTCGCTACCCCAATACCACCCACGTCATGTATGACGCGCAGTCGGCCAGCGGCCTGCTGCAAGCCAACGGCGGCGTGGTGCCCGGCTACGATTTTGGTAAGGCCAACGTCATCGTGAGCATCGGGGCAGATTTCCTCGGTACCTGGATTTCGCCGGTTGAATACGCTAAGCAGTACGTGGTAAACCGCAAGGTGAGCAGTGCCAAGCGCACCATGTCGCGCCACTTCCAGTTCGAGCCCAACATGTCGCTCACCGGCTCCAACGCTGATGTGCGCGTGCCGGTGAAGCCGTCGGAGCTTGGTGCGGTTGCTTTGGATTTGTATAATGCCATCGTCGGTGGTGGTTCCGCAGCCGGCAATGCCAGCTACGGCAAGCAATTGGCCGTGGCCGCTGCTGAGCTGAAGGCCAGCGGCAGCGCCGGACTCGTGGTTTCGGGCTCGAACGACCCCGCCGTACAGACGTTGGTTACGGCCATCAACCAAGCGTTGGGTAATGCCGGTACTACGGTTGGTGCTGCTTCAAGTAATGTGCGCCAAGGCGACGATGCCCGCATGGCCGCGCTGGTGAACGACATGAATAACGGCAGCGTAGGCGCGGTTATCTTCTACAATGCCAATCCGGTATACAACCACCCGTTGGCGGAGAAAGTGAAGTCGGGCATCGCCAAAGTAGCCCTGACCATCTCGCTCAATGACCGTCTGGACGAAACCGGCTCGCTCTGCCAGTACGCCGCTCCCGACAGCCACTGGCTGGAATCGTGGAATGACTTTGAGCCAAAAAGCGGCTTCCTGAGTCTTTCGCAGCCGGTTATCACGCCGCTATTTGCTACCCGTCAGGCGCAGGAGAGCTTGTTGCGTTGGGCTGGCAACACCACCACCTACTACCGCTACCTGCGCGCCAACTGGCGCGGTGTGACGCCTACCGATGCCGCCTGGGACAAGGTTGTGCACGATGGCGTGGCAACGGGTACGGCCCTGCCCGCCGCACCGGCCATGATGAATGCCGCGATGAGCCCAGCCGCCGCCGCTGGTCAAATTAGTGGTGCTGCCAAGCCGAACGGCATTGAGCTGGCCCTGTACGAGAAGGTTGGCCTCAGCGCCGCTGGTACCGAAGCCAACAACCCATTCCTGCAGGAATTGCCCGACCCGATTTCGAAGGCAACCTGGGGCAACTACCTCGCCGTGCCCCGCAAGATGGCCGTTGAGAACAAGTGGGAGCAGGGCGATGTAATCAAAATAAGCGCCAATGGCCGCAGTGTTGAGCTGCCCGTGCTGATTCAGCCCGGCCAGGCCAATGGCACGGTGAGCATTGCGCTCGGCTACGGCCGCAAGCTGGCTGGCAAAGCCGGCGACAAAGTAGGCGAGAACGCTGCTCCGCTGGCAATGGCTGGTGCCAATGGCATTATGTACATGAACGTGGTGACGCTGGCCAAGACGGAGGCGACCTCGCCCATCGCCCAAACTCAGACCCACCACACCATCATGGACCGCAAGCCGGTGGTGCAGGAAAATACGCTGGCTCAGTATAAGAAGAACCCCAAGGAGGTAACCGAGTACGAGATGGTGTCCACCCCCGACGGGTTGGAGAAGCCCAGCAAGGTGTCGCTGTGGCAGGACTTCCAGTACAATAACCACCACTGGGGCATGGCCGTTGACCTCAACTCGTGCATCGGCTGCGGCTCGTGCGTGATTGGTTGTCAGACGGAGAATAACATTGCCGTAGTGGGCAAGCAGCAGGTGATTAACCGCCGCGAGATGCACTGGATGCGCATCGACCGCTACTACAGCTCGGACCACCACAAGGACGAGTTTGAAACCAAAGGCAAGGTGGCTACCTACGCCGCCATGGAAGACCCGTCGGACAACCCGCAGGTGATTTTCCAGCCGATGATGTGCCAGCAGTGCAACCACGCTCCCTGCGAAACGGTGTGCCCGGTACTGGCTACCACGCACAGCTCGGAAGGTCTCAACCAGATGACCTACAACCGTTGCATCGGTACCCGCTACTGCGCCAACAACTGCCCGTATAAAGTGCGTCGCTTCAACTGGTTCTCGTACTACTCGAACGAGAAGTTTGAAACCGTAAACGGCCACATGTTCACTGACCTCGGCCGGATGGTGCTGAACCCGGACGTAACCGTACGGGCCCGTGGGGTGATGGAGAAATGCACGTTCTGCGTGCAGCGCATCCAACTCGGCAAACTCGAAGCCAAAAAGCAGAAGCGTCGGCCTCAGGACGGCGAGATTGTGACGGCTTGTGCCCAGTCGTGCCCCACCGAGGCTATCGTCTTCGGCGACATGCGTGACCCTAAGAGCCGCATCAGTCAGTTACTGCGTCGCGAGGACGGTGAGCGCGCCTTCCATTCCCTGGATTCCATCAACGTACAGCCGAACGTAACGTATCTGACCAAGATTCGAAACGCGGAATCGGAGTTTTTTGCTAAAGAAAACGCTTAATACATACCATTATGCAGCACGTATCAGCCGTACGCGAGCCGCTCGTAACAGGCGGTAAGACGTTACACGACGTAACGCAGGACATCTGCTATCAGGTGGAAGCCAAGCCCAACCTTCGTTGGATGGCCGCCTTGAGCGTGGCCTTGTTCTTCCTGGGAATTTTCTTCTACTCGGTTTACCGCACCGTTTGGTACGGCATCGGGGAGTGGGGCCTGAACAAAACCGTGAACTGGGCCTGGGACATCACCAACTTCGTGTGGTGGGTAGGTATCGGCCACGCTGGTACCCTGATTTCGGCCGTATTGCTGCTGTTCCGTCAGAAGTGGCGCTCGTCCATCAACCGGGCGGCTGAGGCCATGACCATCTTCGCGGTAATCTGCGCTGCCATGTTCCCGGTGTTGCACATGGGTCGTCCGTGGCTGGCATTCTACGTTTTCCCCTTCCAGAATACGCTTGGTTCGCTGTGGGCCAACTTTAATTCGCCGCTGCTGTGGGACGTATTCGCCATCTCGACGTACTTCACCGTATCACTGGTGTTCTGGTACATCGGTCTGATTCCGGACTTCGCTTCGATTCGTGACCGTGCCAAAGGCACCATCGCCAAGTTCAGCTACTCGATGCTGAGCTTTGGCTGGAAAGGTTCGGCCAAAGCCTGGTCGCGCTACGAAACGGTTTCGCTGATTCTGGCCGGTGTTTCGACTCCGCTGGTACTCTCGGTGCACACCATCGTATCGATGGACTTTGCTACCTCGGTCGTACCGGGCTGGCACACCACCATTTTCCCGCCCTACTTCGTGGCTGGTGCAATCTTCTCGGGTTTTGCCATGGTGCTCACCCTGATGCTGATTACCCGCGTGGTTTTCCGCCTCGAAGACTACATTACGCTGGAGCACATCGCGCTGATGAACAAAATCATGATGGTAACCGGCTCCATTGTAGGGGTGGCTTACATCACGGAGTTCTTTATCGCCTGGTATTCGCAGGTGGAGTTTGAGCAATATGCTTTCATCAACCGGGCTACTGGTCCTTACTGGTGGGCTTACGCGGCCATGATGACCTGTAACGTGATTACGCCGCAGCTGGTGTGGTTCCGCCGGGTGCGCTATAGCATTCCGCTCACGTTCGTTCTTTCCATCATCGTGAACATCGGGATGTGGTTCGAGCGCTTCGTAATCATCGTTACCTCGCTGCACCGCGACTACCTGCCATCGAGCTGGGCTATGTTCTCGCCCTCCATCATCGACATCGGTTTGTATGTAGGCACGCTGGGCTTGTTTTTCACGCTGTTCCTGCTCTTCGCCAAGTTCTTCCCCGTGATTAACATGGCCGAGGTGAAAACCATTCTTAAGTACACCGTGGACAATGGCCCGACCTACAATCCGGAAAAAGCGCACGCTGCCCAAGTTCATCAACCAGCCATTCATGGGGCTCCGGCTTCGGCACCCGTAACCTATAACCAGCATGACTAAGCAATTCGCCCTTGGCATCTTCGACGACGAGGATGTGCTGCTACACGCCGTTGAGAACGTGCGCGCCGCCGGCGTGAAAATCTACGACGTATTCTCGCCCTACCCAGTACACGGCATCGATGATGCGCTGGGTATCGAGCGCTCGCGCCTTCCTATCGCTGCTTTCTTTTTCGGCATGACGGGCTTGGCCTTTTCACTCTGGCTTCAGATTTACATGCTGGGGTTCGACTGGCCGATGATTATCGGGGGCAAGCCGCACATTTCGCTGCCCGCCTTCGTGCCGGTTGCTTTCGAATTGACGGTATTCTTTACCTGCCACGGCATGGCCATCACCTTCTTTATTATTACGGGTTTGTACCCGCGGCCTAAAGTGCCGGTGATGGATGTACGTGCCACCGACGACAAGTTCGTAATGGCCATTGAACTAGATGAAACCAGTTCACAATTTCCCCGGCTGACCCAGCTGTTGCGCGAAAATGGCGCATCGGAAGTCAACCAAAAAGAAATGACCAACCACTAATGATGCATCCGCTGAATCTGAGCCTGCGCGTTTCGGCGCTGCTACTTTCCCTGGGGCTCGCCACCACGGCCTGCACCCACGATGGAAACGACCCGGGCGTTGAATACGCGCCGGAAATGTACGAGTCTATCCCGTACGACCCTTTGAGCCAGACCCACTTCAATACGGTCAACTCTTTCGGTATCAATCAGCGTACGCCGGCCAATGGCACGGTACCGCGCGGTAAAATGGATTATTATAGCCACATTCCGAAGGACAGTGTGGGCATCGCTGAGCGCACGTTACGTAATCCTTACCCTTATACCAAAGCCAACCTTGAGGAAGGCAAAGTGCTGTATACCCGTATTTGTTCTCACTGTCATGGTGAAGAAGGTGCCGGTAATGGATTGGTTGGCGTGAAGTATAAAGGCGTGCCGAACTACACGGTCGGGGCCTACAAAACCATGAATGACGGACATATTTACCACGTCATTCAGTGGGGCCGCAACCGTATGATGCCACACGGGTCAATTGTTAACCCTGAGGAACGGTGGAAAATCGCCATGTATGTTCGCGTACTACAGCGGGGTGAAGGGCCTGATGCGCTGAGTAAGCTCATTGCTAAAGGCCCCACCAGCACGGCTAACGATTCAACTGAAATGACAGATGCCACCAACCAGGCCCCCGTGGGTCAGGCACAGGCTGGCACCGGCTCCGAAACGCCGGGCCAGGGCAATACCAAAGCAACTAACGGCACCGCTAACTAACGTACTATGGCAACTCTGACGCAACAACAAAGCGCCACGGCTGAACAGCTCGTCGTTACGGATGGCGCCCGTAAAACTTTTCTGGCCATTATAATCACCGGCGTGGTAATAACGGCGCTCGGTATTCTAGCTTCAGTATTGGGCTGGGGTGCGGCTGAGCACACCGAAGCTGCTGGACACACTGCGGCTGCTGCTCACGGCGCGGCGCACGAAGGCGGCCCCATCTGGCTGAAACGCCTGATTATTAGCCTCTGGCACAGCAACTTGTTTTTCCTGGGCGTTTCCACGGTTGGTACCGTATTCGTGGCTATCAACTATGTGGCCTACGCCGGTTGGTCGGTGATGGTGAAGCGTATTGCGGAAGCTCTCAGCGCCTGGGTTATCCCCGGTGGTGTGATTATGCTCATCGTATTCCTGGTTGGCCGGCACGACATTTTCCACTGGACCCACGAGGGCATCATGGAGAAGGGCAATGCTAATTACGACAAAATTATTGCCGGTAAGAGCGGTTTCCTAAACCTGCCGTTCTACGTTATCCGCATGGTGAGCTACCTCGTTATCTGGGGAGCTTTTAGCTGGAAGCTGCGTCAGCTGTCGCTGAAGGAGGACCAGCTCGGTGGTACCTACTGGTTTCATAAAAGCATCACAGCATCGGCCCTGTTCCTGGTGTTATATGCTGTAACCTCGTCGATGTCGGCCTGGGACTGGGTAATGTCCGTTGACCCGCATTGGTTCAGCACCATGTTTGGCTGGTACGTGTTCGCCTCGTGGTGGGTGTCCGGCATTGCCGCAATTGCCCTTACGGCTATTTTCCTGAAACAAGCCGGTTACCTGCGCGCTTTAACATCCAGCCACCTGCACGACCTAGGCAAGCTAATGTTCGGCTTCAGCATTTTTTGGACCTACGTATGGTTTGCTCAGTTCATGCTCATCTGGTATGCAAACTTGCCTGAAGAAGCTGTTTACTTCAACCAGCGCCTTGGGGGCTTTGATGGTCGCTACACTGGTATGTTCTATTTCAATATTGCCATCAACTTCGTCTTTCCCTTCTTGGGTCTGATGACGCGGGATGCCAAGCGCCAGATGATTATCATGAAAATCGTCGCCATTGCCATCCTCATTGGTCACTGGTCCGACTTCTATTTAATGCTGATGCCGGGCACTTTGAAGGGCGAAAACGGGTTTCTGATTGAGATTGGAGTAGCTGCTATTTTCCTCGGCGCTTTCCTGATTCTCTTCACGCGCCGCTTAGCTTCGGCCTCGCTGGTTCCGGTCAATCATCCGTTCCTGGATGAGAGCATTCACCACACTACCTAAGATTCAGAAGGTAGTATGAAGTAGCAAGTAGCAAGCCTGCTTGCGGACCAATATTTACTACTTCCTACTAGATACTTAATACTACAATCTCAATGACTGCTCTTACCATTTTGCTAGTGCTGGTGTTGCTGTTGGTCGTGTTCGGCCTGCTGTTTCGCTTGCAGATTTTTACTTCCATTTTTTCGGGCACCTTCACCCGGGATGTCGGCATGAGCAATAGCGTAAACGCTATTCTGATGTTGGTTTTTCTGGTAGGTGGTGGTGGGTGGTTCGCATATTCTTTTGTTGAGAACTTCAACAAGATGAACCCACCGATTGCCTCGGTACACGGCTATCAGATGGAGCGCATGTTCTGGATTACGATGGCGGTAATTGGGGTGGCTTTTGCCATTACGCAAACCTTGCTTTTCGTTTACTCCTACAAGTACCAGCACAAAGAAGGCCGTCGCGCTTACTTTTTTGCGCACAATAACAAGATTGAAGTAATCTGGACTATTATCCCGGCTATCGTGATGGCTGCGCTTATTTTCGCCGGCTGGAAGGCCTGGACCCGCATCACGGGCCCGGCTCCTAAAGATTCGGTGGTAGTTGAGGTGATGGGCAAGCAGTTCAACTGGTTGGTGCGCTATCCCGGCCGCGATATGAAGCTGGGCGTGGTGAACTACCGCATGATTGATGCCGTGAACGAATGGGGTTTTGACCTGAGCGACAAATCGGCGCTCGATGACTTCACAACCAATGAAGTTCACGTTCCTAAGGGCGTGCCGGTGCTGATTAAGATTCGTTCGCGCGATGTGTTGCACGCTGTTTACATGCCCCATTTCCGCGTGCAGATGTACGCCGTGCCTGGTATGCCGACCCGCTTCTGGTTTACGCCTACGGTGACTACCGATGAGATGCGTGCCAAACTGGGCAATCCGAAGTTCAACTATGAACTTGCTTGTAACCAAGTGTGCGGCGGTAGCCACTTCGCTATGAAAGCTACCGTGATTGTAGATGAGCCCGATGATTACCAGAACTGGTACGCCGCGCAACAATCTTTCTCGCAAAAGAACCCGGAAGTTATGGCCGCCCTCAAACAGAAAGCCAAAACGATGGTTACTCCAGTAGCTGCCGCAACTGAGAAAAAAGAAGCGGCCCCAGCGCCATTGGCTGCCTCTTACTAATTAATAAAAACGGTATTCCGCTATGTCAGACATGACACCCAAACCCAATCTTTCACCGGGCGTGCAAACGCAGGGCGGTATTGGTTCCGCTCCGGTGCCGGCTATCGAACACGGTGAGCACCTGCATCAAGATGACCACGACCACGAGCATCATGACCAGCACTGGCTGTGGAAGTACGTCTTCAGCCAGGACCACAAGCAAATTGGCAAGCAGTTCCTGATTACAGGCATCTTATGGGCTGTTATCGGCGGTACGCTGTCGAGCTTGTTCCGCTTGCAGCTTGGCTGGCCCGAAGGCACCATGGAATGGCTGAAGCCGGTCTTGGGAGGCTGGATTCAGGCTGGTAAGCTGAACCCCGAATTCTACCTGGCCTTGGTGACGATGCACGGTACCATCATGGTATTCTTCGTGCTGACCGCTGGTTTGAGCGGCACGTTCTCTAACTTCCTGATTCCGCTGCAAGTGGGTGCCCGCGATATGGCATCGGGCTTCATGAACATGCTCTCGTACTGGTTCTTCTTTGTTTCCAGTGTCATCATGTTCTCGTCGCTGTTCATTGAAACTGGCCCTGCTGCTGCGGGCTGGACAATATACCCGCCCCTGAGCGCCTTGCCGCAAGCCATTCCCGGCTCTGGTGCTGGTATGACGCTGTGGTTGGTGAGCATGGTGTTCTTCATCGTATCGCAGCTGCTGGGCGGTGTGAACTACGTGACGACCGTTATCAACCTGCGGACCCGTGGCATGAGCATGAGCAAACTGCCGCTCACCATTTGGGCCTTCTTCCTGACAGCTATTCTTGGTATTCTCTCGTTCCCGGTACTGTTCTCGGCGGCTTTGCTGCTGGTGTTCGACCGTTCGTTCGGCACTTCATTTTTCCTTTCGGATATCTATATTGCTGGCCAGGCCTTGAGTAACCAGGGCGGCTCACCAGTATTGTTCCAGCACTTGTTCTGGTTCCTGGGGCACCCCGAAGTGTACATCGTGATTATGCCTGCTATGGGCATGGTATCAGAAGTATTGGCTACGAATGCTCGTAAGCCCATCTTCGGCTACCGCGCCATGATTGGTTCGCTGATTGGTATTTCCATGCTGTCGTTCGTAGTGTGGGCTCACCACATGTTCGTGACGGGAATGAACCCCTTCCTCGGTTCGGTCTTCATGTTCCTGACGCTGATTATTGCCGTGCCTTCGGGCGTGAAGGTATTCAACTGGCTGGCCACGCTGTGGCGCGGTAATATCCGCTTCACCGCCGCCATGCTGTACGCTATTGGTTTCGTGTCGCTGTTTATCTCGGGTGGTTTGACCGGTATTATCCTCGGTAATGCTACGCTGGACATTCAGATGCACAACACCTACTTCGTGGTAGCTCACTTCCACCTAGTGATGGGTAGTTCAGCCTTCTTCGGCCTGTTCGCCGGTGTTTACCACTGGTTTCCGAAGATGTTCGGGCGTATGATGGACGAGAAGCTGGGCTATATCCACTTCTGGCTGACGTTTGCCGGGGTATACCTGGTGTTTATGCCGATGCACTATGTAGGTATCGCAGGTTTCCCCCGTCGCTACTACGCCTGGACTGGCTTTGATGCTTTTTCGCAGTTTGCCGATATGAACAAGTTCATTTCGATTGCGGCCATCATCGTTTTCCTGGGTCAGTTCATCTTCCTCTTCAACTTCTTCTACAGCATCTTCCGCGGTCGTCGCGCCACCCAGAACCCCTGGAACTCGACTACGCTGGAGTGGACCACGCCCATCGAGCCCGGCCACGGCAACTGGCCCGGCGCAATTCCGGCCGTGTACCGCTGGCCCTACGACTACAGCAAGCCCGGTTCGGATGTGGACTTTATCCCACAGCACATTCCTTACTCGCAAACGCAGTCGTCAAACCTGCCATATGAGCAGGAGTTGGCCGACTAGCGGTAAGCTGAATAAGTCCCAAAGCGGGCCGCCCAACCGGCGGCCCGCTTTTTTTGTTATAATGCTGGGCGAGCTAGCGAGCTGGAATTAACAGATTAAATCGTCGCGCTACTGAAGAAATGTAGCGCAGGAGATATTTTTATCATGGAGAATTTTCGAATCAGCCCTGCCGTGCGCCGCTTCCGTTTCGTGGGTATTCTGACGGTTTTGGCGGTGTATTTGCTCATTTTAGTGGGTGGGGTAGTGCGGAGTACCGGCAGCGGCATGGGTTGCCCGGACTGGCCCAAATGCTTCGGTCGCTGGGTTCCACCTACCGAAGCGAGCCAACTGCCGGCCGACTACAAAGAGGTATACACGGCGCAGCGGGTGGCCAAAAACCAGAAGCTGGCGCGTACCCTGCAACGAATGGGTTTTGCGCAGGTAGCGGGCAGCATTTTCGCCCATCCAAGCCAGTATATCGAAACGGATTTCAACCCGGTTAAAACCTGGATTGAATACGTAAACCGTTTGCTAGGAGCCCTGATAGGGGTATTCGTGTTTCTGACGGTTGTTTTTGCTTTGCCGTATTGGCGGCGCGACCGGCCCATTTTCTGGCTGGCCCTGGCTTCGTTTCTGCTCACTGGTGTGCAGGGCTACCTGGGCTCGTTGGTAGTTTCGACCAATCTGCTGCCCGTGATGGTGACCATTCACATGGCCTTGGCCCTGCTGATTGTGGCCCTGCTGCTGTACGCAGTAGACCGGGCGCGGTGGGGGAGGGCACAAGGCGAATTCGTGGCTGAGTTAATCCCATCGAAAGTTATGGCCACTACCCACAAACCCGCACTGGGGCTGTACCTGTGGCTTTGGGCCGCGCTGCTGCTCACATTCTGGCAGATTCTCCTGGGCACGGAAGTTCGTGAGCAGGTCGATGTCGTATCGGCAGCGGCTGGGTACGTGGGTCGGGAAACCTGGGTCGCCCAGCTCGGCAGCATATTCAGCGTACATCGGACGGTTTCGGCGCTGGTGCTGCTTCTGAACTGCTACGTAGGCTACGAGCTGTGGCAGCTGGCCCGCGCCACTATGCGCCAACTGGTGGTGGCCACGCTCGGTATTATTGGGCTGGAAATCCTGGCGGGCATCATACTGGCCTCTTTTGCGCTGCCGGCAGCAGTGCAGCCAATACACCTCGCACTGGCTACTATTTTGTTTGGGGTGCAGTTTCTAGCGGTTCTGGCGGTGGCTCGTGCCCGAAAAACACCGGAAACAATTGCATTCACGGATGCCGCCCGGCCGGTTGTTGCGTAACTTTGCGGCCCCGTTTGGCTACGGCTTCTGGCGATGAGCCCAACGACGCAATTATTCCAAGGATTGATGGTTAAGGCCCGCGCCTATTTTCAGCTGCTTAAATTCCGGCTTTCGCTCACTGTAGCGTTTTCCAGCGCAATCGGCTATCTGCTGGGTGCACACGAATTCAGCTGGTCCCGGGCACTGCTCGTTATGCTGGGCGGCCTGCTCGTAACTGGCTCGGCCAACATCATCAATCAGGTTCACGAGCGTGAGCTCGACAAGCTCATGACGCGCACGGCTCAACGGCCGCTGCCGTTAGGCATCCTTTCGCCCGCCGAGGCCTGGGTGTTTTGCGTGTTGCTGGGCATAGCTGGCCTCGGCTTGCTGTGGTACTGCTTCAACCCGCTCACGGCGGGCCTGTCGCTGCTTTCGCTCATCCTCTACGGGTTTATCTACACCCCTCTCAAAACCATTTCGCCCATTTGCGTGGCGGTGGGCGCTATTCCGGGCGGCTTGCCACCACTCATTGGGTGGGTAGCAGCCACGGGATACATCGGCGTAGAGGCGTGGGTGCTGTTCGGTATTCAGTTCATGTGGCAGTTTCCGCACTTTTGGGCCATCGCCTGGGTGGCCGACGAGGACTATAAGCGGGCCGGCTTCAAAATGCTGCCTTCGCCGGGCAACCGCGACGCCCGCACGGCGTTTCAGATAATGACCTACACGCTGTTGCTCATTCCATTGAGCCTGCTTCCGCTGGAATTCAATATCTCAGGCCGGATTTCAGCCTTGGTAGCCGTGGTGGCCGGCGTGCTATTCCTGTTGCTCACCGTGCAGCTCATGCGTACGCAGTCGCGCAAGGCGGCGCTACGCATCATGTTTGCCTCGTTTCTATACTTGCCCATCGTACAAATAGCGCTGGTTCTGGACAAAATGTAGGTATTAATGGTTAATGATTAGTAGCGCCTGCTGACTGCTCTTTCGGCTCAATTTCCGCACTTACTCATTAACCATTACTCATTAAATCCTAATAATATGAATCCCACTGAAAGTATCTCTGAAAAGGAAGTTGGACTAGGCTGGCACCCCAAGCGGGTGCTGCTCGTCCTGCTTATCTTCAGCATTGTGATGATGTTTGCCGCCTTCACCAGTGGTTACATCGTGCGGCGCGACGAGGGCAACTGGCGCGAGTTCGACCTGCCCGCTTCGCTGCTCATTAACTCTGTCCTCATCGCCCTGAGTAGCGCCAGCATGCAATGGGCGCTTTTATCGGCCCGTAAAGACGAAATCAGCCGGGCCAAAACCGGCCTGATTATCACGCTCGTACTAGGCCTGGCTTTCTTGGTTGGCCAGTACTACAGCTTCGGCGACCTGGTGGCGGGCAACACCTACTTTGGTGGAGCCGACGCTAATCCGTCCGGTTCGTTCGTATACGTATTGATGGGTGTTCACGCTTTTCACCTTGTTACAGGTCTGGTTTTCCTGGCCGTTGTCCTTCGCCGGACCCTTAATTATCAGGTGCATTCGCGCGCCATGCTCTCCATCAGTAATGCCACCTTGTACTGGCACTTCCTGGGTGGGCTTTGGCTGTACCTGTATTTGTTCTTACTTTTGAACCACTAAAACGACGTTACGCTGTCCGCTATGGCCCAACCGACCACTTTGCAGCCGCCCGCTGCTTCCGCTACCCTCGACGTTCCGCGCACTGGCAACTGGGACGGCGGCAATGAACCCTTCAAAGCGAGCTATGGCAAGCTCATGATGTGGTTCTTCCTGCTGTCTGACGCCTTCACCTTCGCCGCGTTTCTGACTACTTATGGCATGATTCGCCATAAGCACGAGGTATTTACGGGCGAGGCCAAGGACTTCGTATTCAGCACGCGCTGGTGGCCGATTCCGGACCACGTTTTCAACGCTTTTCCCGGTATGGGCGAAGCCAACGTGCCTCTGGGTTTCGTGGCTCTGATGACCATGATTCTGATTCTGAGCTCCGTGACCATGGTACTGGCCGTAGAGGCCGGCCACCGCATGGACAAGAACGACGTGCAAAAATGGCTGCTGTGGACCATCCTGTTCGGCGCAACGTTCCTGGGTAGCCAGGCCTGGGAGTGGAGCCACTTCATCCATGGCCACGCCGAGGGCACACTGATGGCCGATGGTACCATGTTCCGTGGGGCCAATCTGGCCATGAATCAGTACGGTCCGGTGCTATTCGCCGACTTGTTCTTCTTCATTACGGGCTTCCACGGTACCCACGTACTCTCGGGCGTTTGCCTGCTGGTTTGGTGCTTCATTGCTACTACCAACGGTACCTTCGAGAAGCGCGGCCACTATGAGATGATTGAAAAAATCGGCCTTTACTGGCACTTTGTAGACCTGGTGTGGGTATTCGTCTTCACCTTCTTCTATCTCGTTTAAAAGTGAATGAGCGAATGAGCGAATGAATGAACCAGCATTCACCTCGTTCATTCCTGACTTATTCATTCACTCATTTACTTATTCACTAGTTATGGATTCCCACGCACCCACCCAACACACGCTCGCCCCCGGTGAAATTGCCAAGCCGAATACTGGCTGGATTTGGAAAGTCTTTGGGGTTCTCGTCGGCATCACGGCCGTAGAGTTCGTCTTCGTATTTCTGATGCACCCGAGCACACTGCGCAACAGCATCTTCATCGTGCTCACCATTATGAAGGCCTTCTTCATCGTGGCGGAATTCATGCACCTGAAGCACGAAACCAAGGGCTTAATCTGGACCATTATGGTGCCGGTTTCGCTGCTGGTGTGGTTGCTGGTGGCGCTGGTTACCGAAGGCTCGTTCATGGGCGAAGTCCTGCAAAACATGTTTAGCTAGCGGATGCGGCCCCGTAAAACCCTGCTGCTGGGGCTGCTGCTATTGGTACCAGTACTGGCTTTTTTGTTCCTGTTCCGCTTCGGCACCAACCGTTACGCGCTGCCAACTTACCTGCCCGACCGCGTGGATTCCACGCAGGTTGGCGGGAAGTGGCAGCGCGATACTGTTTTTCACCCCATCTCGGGCTTCCAGCTCGAAGCTTCCACGGGCCGCACCGTGAGCAGTGAGGAGCTTGAAAAAGGCCTTTATATTGCCCAGTTCTACGGTGCTGACGAGGCCAGCCCAAAGGTGGCGCGGCAGCTACTGCGGGTGCAGGAGAAATTTCGGCACGAGCCCCGGGTGCGGCTAGCCACCTTTGTTCTGAACGCGGAAATTACCCCGTCCCGCCTGGCCGAACAGTACGGCAGCATTGCGGGCAAGTGGTTTTTTATCTTCGGGCCACGCTCCATGCTCGACTCTCTGGCCCGGCGCGAATTCCGCCTCCAAGCCGACCCCAGGCGCTTGCCCGGAGCGGTACCCGCCGGCCCGATTCCCGCCGGCCGGCTGTTTTTAGTCGACAACCAAAGCCTGGTTCGGGGTGTTTACGATGGGACCGACGGCCGTGAAATAGACCGTCTACTTACGGAAGTTACCGTGCAGCTTTACGATTATGAACATCCCCACTAACCAATTGCATCCGTCAGTGATGGCCCCTGGCGACTACACGCGCTACAAAATCATTCTGGGTACGCTGGGTGCTGTAGTACCGCTGCTGGTAGCGGTGCTGTTTTATTATAAGGGGCTGTTCAAGATTTCCGGGGCTGATGCGTATCTGCATTCCCTGCCTGCGGTGAATGCGGTGCTGAACTCGCTGACGGCGGTAGCCTTGCTCACCGGTTTCTACTTCATCCGTCGGAAGAACGTGCTGGCTCACCGGGCATCCATGGGCACTGCCTTTGCGTTGGGCGGCTTGTTTTTGCTGTCTTATGTAGCGTACCACTCGCAGGTTGAGAGCACGCATTTTGGTGGCGTGGGTACCATTCGGACGGTGTATTTTCTCCTGCTCCTGAGCCACATCAGCCTGGCGGTGGTGACGGTTGGTTTGGTGCTGTTTACCCTGTACTTCGCCCTTACCGGGCAGTACACCAAGCACAAAGCCATTGCCCGCTGGACCTTTCCCGTCTGGCTGTACGTGTCGGTAACGGGGGTTGTCGTTTATTTCATGATTTCGCCGTATTATACCTGATACCAAGAAACTTTGCTGTAATCCTCGTGTTGATTTAGTTATGAAAAAGACCTTTTTTGCTGCCTCATTTGCCCTGCTATTGGGCGTGTTGTTGAGCCTGGCCCCGTTGGCGGCCCGTGCGCAATGTGTGATGTGTAAGTCGCAGGTGGAAGCCGCCCGGCAGGAGCGCGACGACTATGATGTCGCCGGCCTCAACAAAGGCATTGTGTACATGATGACCGTTCCCTACATCCTGATGGGCGCGGTAGGGTATTTCTGGTACCGCCGCACGCACCCCAAGGCTGCCAAGGCCAAGGCCTAATGGACCAGCCCACCACGGCTATCCCGTCTACGGCGCTGGCTTTGTTGGCTCTGCGCTGCCCGCATTGCCATACCGGCAAGCTGTTTAATCATCCGGCGTTGAGCTTTAGCTTCATGGAAATGCCGGCTGATTGCCCCGTGTGCCACCGAACATACGAGCCCGAGCCGGGCTTCTACTACGGGGCCATGTACATCAGCTCGGGCTTTTCGACGGGGATACTGCTGGCCATTGGGTTTCTGCTCTATTTCTTTGCCAACGACCCGCCGGTGTGGGTGTATGTAACCACGGTGGCCGTGGCCGTACTGGCCGTTACTCCGTTGCTGTTCCGCTATTCGCGGGCCGTGATGCTGTATGGTTTCGGCGGCACCCGGTTCGACCCGCGTTTCTTAACCCACTAAAGGAAAGTTGTTTACTGGTGTAAAAATGCTGCTCCCGGGCAGCATTTTTTATTAGGCGTGGATTTTGCGGGTGCCGGAAAGAATAAGCATTGTGCTTAGTGGGCTGGTTGCTGCGTACTTGTTAATTGGCACTTCGGGGCTAAACGGCCGTTAGCTGCGTTCCTGCTTACTTTGAGCCAGCTGCCTGGCTTCGCCGAATCACTGACCTGACACCTTCTTTTTTGCGCCCGATTCAGTACCCCAGCTCTTCCATGACTCAAGCGCCGGCGTGGCGTCGCTGGCCCTGGCTGTTGCTATTGGGGGCGGTGTTCTGCTTTGGGGGGGGCTACCTGGCCAGCCGCTACGCGCAGGCCCCGGGCGTGGTGCAGCGTACGGATGTGATGCGCTTGCAGCAGCTGGTGCGCGACGCCGAAACCACGGCCCGACGCGAGGCTGATTCCGTGGCGGCTCACCTGCCCCGCGGCGGCTACAGCTTCGAGGAGCTGCTGGCCCAAACAACCTATCCCACCTGCGTACTCGAAAACGGGGTGCTGCGCTACTGGTCCGATGCCACGCTACGGCCGGAAGCTGAGGCCGTGAGCACTACGGCTGAACGTCTGATTGAAACGCCCGTGGGGCATTTCCTGCTGCTGCGCCGCATGGCGGGCCCTTATCTCATTCTCACCTACCTGCCTCTGGAACGGCACTACGGTATCAGCAACCGCTATTTGCGGGAAGGGGGCGAGCAGGCGCTGTTTCGGGGCATGGAGCTGCAGGTGGTGGCCGATAGTGCCGCCAGCAACCGGGCCCGGTTCGAAGCAGCCGACGGGCATTACCTGTTTTCCATCAAGCGGCTGCAGCCCAACCCGCTCACGGGGCAGTATGTGCCGCTGGCGCTGCTGGCGCTGGGCAGCTTGCTCTATGCCCTGGGGTGGCTGCTGCTGGCCTGGCGTTGGTGGCAGGCCGGGCGGACGGGGGTGGCCGTTGCGGCCCTGGTGCTGCCGCTGGCGGCGCTGCGGGGCGTGCTGCTGTACCTAGGGCTACCCTATTCATTTATCGAGCTGCCGCTGTTCGACCCGCGCGTGTACGCGGCCTCGTGGTGGGCCCCGTCGCTGGGCGACTTGCTGCTGAATGCGCTGCTGCTGCTGCTGCTGGCGGCCGGCGCGGCCGCTTTGTGGCGGCGCGATGAGGTGCCCACCCGGCTGCCCGCCCCGCGCACGCCACTGGGGCAGGCCCTGGCGGCGGTGGGCGTGGGGCTGGCATTCTGCGGATGGCTGGCGCTGCTGTTTGCCTACTACACCACGGTGTTCGGCAGCTCCCAGCTGAGCCTGGATATCACCCACAATCTTCAGATAACCGGGCCGTGGATGCTGCTGGCGCTGGCCGTGCTGCTGCATACGGCGGTGTGGGTGGTGGGCTTGTTTGGGCTCACGCAGGTGGCGGGGGCGCTGTTGCAGCACGTACCCCGGCGGGCCTTGCTGCTGGGGCCGGCACTGGCGGCCGTGCCCGTGCTGGGCCTGGGGCTGGCTTTTGGGCAACCGTGGGTGCTGCTGCTGGGCGTGCTGCTGCTGTTTGCCTCGCTGGTGCGGGCCGTGAACCTGCGCCCCGAGCGGGCGGAGAGTAATTATCAATCCTCGGTGTTGATTGTGCTGCTGCTGGCCCTGACTTCGGCCACGGGAGCCCTGGCGCTGTACGCGCATTTTGAGAAGCAGCTGCTGGTCGACAAGCAGCGGCTGGCTGGCAACCTGCTTGTCGACAATGATTTTCAGGGGGAGTTTCTGCTGGGCGAGCAGATGCGCAAAATCGCGGCTGACCCCTTTGTGCGGCGGTCGTTGTCGGCGGCCTTTGGGCGGCCCGAGGCGGTGCGCGAGCGCATTGCCCGGCAGTACCTGAGCGACTATTTCGACAAGTACGAGAGCAGTATCACGCTCTATGATGCCGCGGGCGATGCCGTGGGTACCGCGCCAGGCACCCCCAATCTGCGGGCCGCCCGCGCAAATACGGCGCGCATTGCCACGCCCACCGACCAGGCGGGCGTGTTTCTGGTGCAGTCGGATAACCCGTTTGGCTCGCGGCGGTACGTGGCCCACATCACCGTGCCCGGCAACCGCGTGAACGGCATCGGGCTACCCTTGGGCGCGGTGCGCGTGGAGCTGACGTTGAAAAAGCTGACTTCGTACAGTGTGCTGCCCGAATTGCTGGTCGACCAGAAGTTCTTCGAGCCCGGCCTGGCTACCGAGCTGAGCTACGCAGGCTACAACCACGGCCGGCTGGTGTACAGCGAGGGCGATTTTGACTACGCCAACCGCCTGCCCACCGCCCTGCTGGCCGAGCCCCGCCTCTACACCACCGGCCTGGCCCGCCGGGGCTACCACCACTTTGCCGTGCGTGGCTCCCTCGACCGGACCGTGGTGGTGACCACGGCCACGTATTCGCTCAGCGACTGGCTGGCGAATTTCTCCTTTCAGTTTCTGCTTTCGTCGTTTCTCTGGCTATTGCTGAGCGGGCTGCTGCTGCTGGCACGTGGCCGGGCGGTGCCCCGGCTCAACTTCAGTACCCGCATTCAATTGCTGCTGAACGTGGGCATCGTGGTGCCGCTGGTGGTGGTGAGCGTGGCCACGGCCAGCCAGCTGATTGACTCCTACCAGCGCGACCTGGCCCGCACCTACGAGCGCCGTGGCCAGCTGGCCCTGGAAAGCCTGCGCCGGCAGCGCCACCTGCTATCCGACAGTACGGCGCGGCCCACGCTGGCGGCCCTGGCCAAAAACGTGGCCGCGCTCACCGAAACCGACCTCAACCTCTACGATGCCCACGGCGAGCTGCTGGCAAGCAGTCAGCCCCTTATTTTCGATGCCGGCCTGCTGGGGCCACTGCTCAACCCGCAGGCCATGGTGAGCCTGCGCGAGCGAAACCGGCCCCGGGCGCTGCTCACGGAGCGGGCGGGCACGCTCTCGTTCAATGCCCTGTACCTGCCCGTGCGGGCTGGCGCGGGAGAGGCAGTAGTGGCGGACCTGGCCGGCCACGCGCTGGGCTATGCGAGAGGTAGCAAGCCAAAGGCTGCTGCTGGGGGCTCGATTCCAGGCCAACGGCCAGCCAGCGAGCCGCTGACCGACGACATTGCCATGCCGACCGGTCCGATTCTGGGCTACGTGGGCATTCCGTTCTTCGATTCGGAAAAGGAGCTGAATACCAAGCTGACGGAGCTGTTTACCACGATTCTGAACATCTTCACGCTGATGTTTCTGTTGTTTCTGGGGCTGGCGTTTGTGGCGGCGCGGCAGCTCACGGCTCCGCTCAAGCTCATCACCGAAAAGCTGACCCAGACCACGCTCACCGGCGAAAACGAGCTGCTGGACTACCGCAGCTCCGACGACGAAATCGGCCTGCTGGTGCGCGAGTACAATGCCATGCTCACCAAGCTGGAGGCCAGCAAGCGCGAGCTGGCCGCCCAGGAGAAGGAGGCGGCCTGGCGCGAGATGGCCCGGCAGGTGGCCCACGAAATCAAGAACCCGCTCACACCGATGAAGCTGAGCCTGCAGTTTCTGCAAAAAGCCATTGCTGAGCGCCGCCCCAATGCCGAGGAGCTCATCAGCCGCATCAGCCAGACGCTCATCACCCAAATCGACGTGCTGAGCGACATCGCCACCAGTTTCAGCACTTTCACCAACCTGCCCGCCATGCGGCCCGAGCGGCTGGACGTGGCCGCCATACTGCGCCGCTGCGCCGCCCTGCACCAGCCCGATACCGACGACGGCGCCCTGGCCCTGCACCTGCCGCCCGATGCTGAAACCGGCCGCTACCTGGTGTATGCCGATGAGAACCTGCTGGTCCGCACCTTCAATAACCTGCTGATAAATGCCCGCCAGGCCGTGCCTGAGGGCCGCGCGCCCCACATCGACGTGTCGCTGGAGGCGCTGGGCACCGGCAGCGTCCGGGTGGCCATCCGCGACAACGGGGCGGGCATTTCCGAGGAGGTGCGGGAGCAGATTTTTGTGCCCAATTTCACCACCAAAGCCACCGGCTCGGGCATTGGCCTGGCGGTGGCCAAGCGCGGGATTGAAAGCGCCGGGGGCAAAATCTGGTTTGAAACCGAGGTGGGGGAGGGGACGGACTTTTTTATCGAGCTGCCGCTGGCCGGGTAGCAGGGAAATTCCCTGAGCAATGGCCGGAAGGCGAGTGGTCGGCTGAACTAATGCCAACGTGGTTTATTCATTTTTTGCCTCACTTCACAGGCATTTTCGGGCGGTTGGCTAAATCAAGGGCGGACTTGATGGCTGGGGAGGGTTGTTTTGGGCATCATTCACCCTTTCAGCCCAAGCCCATGAAATTATTTTCTCCCCTTCGTCTTCTGGTTGGCCCGTTACTCCTGCTGTTGTCGGGAGCCGGGCAGGCACAGATGCCCGCCGCGCCAACGCCAATTTTTGCGGGCGTACCCCAGGAAAACGTTGCCCTAGCTGCGCCGGAATTTAAGCTGTTCGACCAGAAATTCTACGATAACCAGCTATTTCTGTTGGGCGAGTCGCACGGCGTGGCGCGGCCGCAGGAGCTGGATTTTGCCCTGTTGAAGCACCTCAACCAACGAGCTGGCGTGCGTACCTACGTGGCCGAAGTCGACTGCGCTAAGGCGTATTATTTGAATGAATACTTGCGCACGGGGCAGGATAGCACCCTCCGCCTCGTATTTCGAAGCTGGGTGGCAGGCACCATTCAATGGGGCAACCAAGAATTCTTTACTAAAGTCCAACGCATACGCGCCCTGAACCAAACACTGCCAGCGGCCCGTCGTATCCGCTTCATTGGCCTCGACGAAATACAGGACCTACCGCTGGCCGCCGACTACGCCCAAACGCTGCTGGGCACCCGCCCAGTGCCGGCCCCGTTGCGGGCTTCGCTTGATTCGGTGCTGACGCTGCTGCGCCGCGCCGATGTCGGCACACTAGCCGTTGTGGGGCAACGCGCCGCCCGGTTGCTGGCCGCACAGGCGGTTCGCTACCGGCAAGCACTTGGCTCCGCCACCTATGATAATCTGGCGCTGCTGTTGGGCAACATCTTTCGGCCAGCGGGCTTCGGGCGGGAAGACATGCTGGTGGCCAATTTCGAAGTGCAATACCAGACGCAGCAGCTCGCGCACGAGAAGCTATACGGCTTGTGGGGGCTGGCCCACGTGTTGCAAAGCTCTATTCAGGGTAATTTCCGGAGCATGGCGGCCCGACTGGGGCAAGGTGTACCGCTGCGCGGTAAGGTGGTATCGGTGCTATGCGTGTTCAGCGGGTGCCAGATGCTGTACCCCACGGCTGGCCTGCCCACGCCCTGGCAAATGGCGGGGCAGCCTTACAGTGTCACCGACAAATTCAACCACGACGGCCCCCTATCGGTACTGACCGGGCTATCAGAGCTGAAGCAGCGCACGGCACCGGGCAGCACCACCCTATTCCGACTCAACGCGCCGGAGGCCGCCACTACCCGCCAGCCCATTGAGGTGCGATACGCGCCCGGCGTGCCGGCCGGGCAGCAGATTCAGTTCTCGGCTGCGTTGCCGGCGGCGGCCTACGTGCAGTACCTGGTGCTGGTGCGCGACTCGGGGCCGGTGCAGGCTTTGACACCGCCGGCTGCCGGGCAAACTGCCGGAAAATAAGCGTCAACGAAGTTCGAAATCCGCAATATTGGTCAAAGAGTGGCACCTTCGGGGCTGCGCCCGCTCATTGACCAACCACCCTCCCCCGCATGCAACACCCCTCGCGCTCCGACCTACTGACGACGGCCGTGTATTGGCTGGTGGCCACACCCTTCATTCTGTGGACGTACGTAATAGATTTTGGCTGGGCTCGGGCCGCGTTGGGCATGGCCTACACGGTGCTGCTCGATACGGCGGCGGCCTATGTATTGGTGTTTGGGGTGCTGCCGGGCTTGCTTGATTCCCGGCGGCGGGGCCGGGCGTTGGCGGGGCTGTTGGTTTTTTTGCTGGTTAGCGCCGTGCTTTACCACGGCGGTTACGGTTGGCTGCTGGGCAAGGAGGCGGTGCGCTGGTCGTTGGTCGCGGTGCTGTCGGGCCTGCTGCTGCACGCCAAAAGCTATGGGCTGCTGGCGGTGCTGCTCACCGGCAAACGCTATTTTGAAGTGCAGCGCCACGTACTGCAATTGCAAAAAGCCCAGGCCGAAAGCGAGCTGCGCAGCCTCAAGGCCCAGCTCGACCCGCACTTCCTGTTCAATAACCTCAACGTGCTGCGGGGCCTGATTCTGGAAAACCCCGTAGCTGCCAACGAATACCTCACCCGCCTGGCCGCCCTCTACCGCTTCCTGATTCGGCACCAGCACGAAGACGTGGTGAGCCTGGCCGAAGAGCTGCAGTTTGCCGATGAGTACATCTACCTGCTGCGGCATCGGTTCGGGGCGGCCTACGGATTCCGCTGGCAGTTGCCGGCCCCGGCCGTGGTGGCCGGGCTGCTGGTGGTGCCCGGCACGCTCCAGCTACTGCTCGAAAATGCCATTAAGCATAATGCGGGCAACGAAGACGAGCCGCTGGTTATCAGTTTGGAGGCCACGGCCACCAGCCTCAGCGTGCGCCACACCCGGCGGCCCAAGCGCACGCCCGTCGATTCGGTCGGGACTGGGTTGACCAATCTGCGGGAGCGGTACCGGCTTCTGTTCGGCCAGGAAATTCGGGTAGAGGCCACGCCAGTGGTGTTCGTCGTTACCGTGCCGCTGCTGCCCCAGGCCCGCCCGCCGGGGCCGCTCGCTCATCATCAAACCCTTGCGCATGACTATTCTGATTCTGGAAGATGAGGAGCCGGCGGCCCGGCAGCTGCAGCAGCAGCTGGCCCGAACGGGCCTCGGGGCCACGGTACCGCCCGTGTTGCGCAGCGTGGAAAAAGCCCTGGTCTGGCTGCAAGTCAACCCCATGCCCGACCTGATTCTGTCGGACATCGAACTGCTCGACGGCAACGTATTTTCGCTCTACGAGCAATTTCCGGTGAGCTGCCCCATCATCTTCACCACCGCCTACGACCAGTTTTTGCTGGCCGCGTTTCGGGGCAATGGCATTGCCTACCTGCTCAAGCCCTTCAGCTTTGAGCAGTTGCAGGGCGCGTTGGATAAGTACCAGCTGCTCCGCCGCAGCCTGACGGCTGCACCAGCCGCCACCAGCGCCAGCCTAAGCGCCGAGGTGGTGCGCGAGCTGCACCAGGTGTTGCGCCAGGGTAGTCAGCCGCAGTACAAACAGCGCTTTTCGGTGCGAATGCCGAGCGGCCTCTACATCCTGCAAGTGGCCGAGGTGGCTTACGTGCAGGCTGATGAAGGCGTAACCTTTGCTGTGGACGGCATTGGCAAACGCTACCCGCTCAGCGGGACGCTTACGGAGTTGGAACGCCAGCTCGACCCGGCCCGCTTCGGCCGCATCAACCGTTCCGAGCTGGTTAACATTGCTTTCATTGACCGGGTTGAGTCTTATTTCAACAACCGCCTGGTGGTGAAGTTGCGGGGCTCGGCTGCGATGCTGACTACCAGCGCCGCCCAAACGCCGGAATTTCGGCGCTGGCTGGAAGGATAGGGCACAAGGGAAGTATCGGCTTCTTCATCAAGTCGGCCGGCACCGCTAATTCGGGCACGAAACCACTGGTTGTCCGCGTTAACCGCACTACTCCCGACCTTTACTATATGATTCGTCGTTTACGCCTGTGCTTCCCCTTTGTGGGCCTGCTCGTTGCGGCGCTGTTACTTATAAATCTGCAAGCTCGGGCGCAGGCGCGGCCTGCTAAAACCAGCGAGGCCCCGCCGCCCACTACCCGGCGCTGCCGCTGGGTGCGCCTCGCGCCGGGCCGCGATACGACCGGCTTTGCCCTTGCTGATACGCTTACGGTGGTGCCGTCGTCCGTGCTCGTGCAGGGGCGCGGGGTGGACTACGACGGGCGCACCGACCGGTTCCGCTGGGTGCGGACGGCCCCGCGCGACAGCAGCGGCGTGCCCCGGCCCGATTCGATACTGGTGTGCTACCGGGTGCTGCCGCTGCGGCTGGCGGCGGCCCGCTACCGCCGGCCCATCGGGCTGATGGACAGCCTGGGCTTCCGGCAGCCGGTGGTGCGGTTCGAGGATTTTTCGGTGAAGGAGCAGATTCTGAGCACGCCGGGCATCAGTAAGACGGGGAATCTGTCGCGGGGGCTGAGCTTTGGCAACACCCAGAACGTGTTCGTGAACTCGGCCCTGAACCTGCAGCTCGAAGGTCAGCTCACCGAGAACATCAACCTGACGGCGGCCATTTCCGACCAGAACGTGCCGTTTCAGCCCGAGGGCAACACCCAGCAGCTGCAGCAGTTCGACCGAATCTACATCACCCTCACCAGTCCCAACTGGAACCTGACGGCCGGCGACGTGGTGCTGCGCAACAAGCCCGACTACTTCCTGCGCTACTACAAAAACATTCAGGGCGCGGCCGTGGAGGCCAATTTTGGCCCGCCCATCGTGGGGCTGTATGGGCTGGGGGCCACGCCGGGCGTGTCGAACGCGGTGTTTCTGAACGGCACGGCCGGGCAGTTGCCCAACGGCCTGCCCAATGGTCCCGCACCGGCCACGCTCAACCCGCCGGCCATCAGCCAGCCCCAGCTCACCGACCCCAACCGGCAGGTGGCCGGCACCGCCGCGCCGCTGCCCCTCGGCGACCGTGCGCCCCTGACGGGAGCCACGGGCGTGACGGCCAGCAGCGCCAGCAGCTCGGGTGTGCGCCGGGGCGTGGCGTGGCGCTCGTCCACGGCCATCGCGGGCGGGGTGGCCAAGGGCAAGTTTGCCAGCATCGACGTGACGCCTATTGAGAACGTGCAGGGGCCGTACCGCCTCAACGGGCCCAACGGCGAGCAGTTCATCATCGTGCTGGCCAATTCGGAGAAGGTGTACCTCGATGGCCGCCTGCAAACCCGGGGCTTCGATGCCGACTACATCATCGACTACAACCTGGCCGAGGTCACGTTCACGCCGCGCCACCTCATCACGCGCAACTCGCGCATTAAGATTGATTTTGAGTATTCGGACCTCAACTACGCCCGCTCGCTGGTAGCCGCCAGCCACTACCAGCAGGTGGGCCGGCTGAGCGTGCACGGTAATCTCTACCAGGAATCCGACAACCCCAACAACGCCCCCAACCTCAACCTCAACGACACCATTCGGGCGCAGCTGGGGCGGGCGGGCAACGTGGCGGTGGGCGAATTTCCCGGGGGCGATGCCGCGGCGTACGACCGCCGCCTGGTGCAGTACCACCGCGAGCTGCGGCAGCTGCCCGGCCTGCCGGGGCCGGTGGAGGTGTTTACGTTTGTGGGAGCCGACACGCCGATTGACTCGGTGCGCCAGTCGTTCACGGTGCGCTTCACGGACGTGGGGCAGGGCCGGGGCGACTACGAGCGCAGCACCAACCCGCGCTTCCAGAGCGCCAACGGCTCGGTGTACGACTACCTGCGACCGGGCCAGGGCCGCTACCTGCCCGTGCGCCGCGTGCCCACGCCGTTGCTGAAACAGCTGGTGACCGGCGGCGTGAGCTACCAGTTGGACAGTAGCACGACGGTGTTCGTGGATGCCGCCCGCTCGCGCCTGGAGCGCAACCGCTTCTCGCCGGCCAGCGACCAGGACGGGGCCTTCCACGTCGGTTACGTGGTGCAGGACGCTCGCCTGCCCGCCGCCCTGGCCGGCAGCGTGCTGCGCGGCTACCGGCTGCGCTCCACGCTGGACTACGAGTACACGGGCAAGCGCTTCGCGCCGATTGACCGCTACCGCGACATCGAATTTGACCGGAATTGGAGCAACGCGAATACCACGCAGGTCACGGGCATCACGCCGACGGCCCGTGAGGACAATATTTTCAACCTGAGCCTGGGGGTGATGAAGGACGTGAACAACAGCGTCAATTACCGCTTCAGCCGGCGCTTCCGGCCGGGCGAGGTGAGCGGACAGCAGCACTGGCTGGATGCGGCCCAGAAAGTGGGCGGGCTGGAGATGCGTGGCTCCCTGTTTGTGCTGAATTCCGACGCTGGGCGCTTCCGGTCCGACTGGGCGCGGGGCGAGGCCACGGGGCGGTATGTGGGCGGCCGCGTGGTGCCGGGCTACGCCTACCGGTTCGATAAAAACCGCGTCAGCTCGGCCAGTACCGATACCATTCGCTCGGCCAATTACTTTGATGAGCACAATGTGTTTGTGCAGAGCCGCGACTCGGCCCGCACCCAGTACCGCTTCGACTACAGCTACCGGCGTGACCAAACCCCCAACCGCGAGCAAACTGCCCTGCAGCGGCGCGGCACCGCCCAAACCTGGCAGGGCACGCTGGCCACTCGCCTCGGCAAAACCCAGGACCTGCGCGTGCTTGCCACCTACCGCGACCTCGACTCGCTGGGCCTGGCCCGCAACCGCACTGTCCTGGGCCAGGTATTCTACAACGCCAGCTTGCTGCAAAACCAAATACGCTCCGAGCTGAGCTACAGCGTGGCCACCGGCCGCGAGCTGAAGCGCGACTATTCGTTTCTGGCCGTGCCCGCCGGGCAGGGCACGCACTTCTGGCGTGATGGCAACGGCGACGGCATCCAGCAGAAGGACGAATTTTTTGAGGCCCAGGCCCCGGACGCGCAGTTCCGCACGTTCATCAAAGTGTTTCTGCCCACGGCCGATTACCGCATCGCCTTCACCAACCGCCTGAGCTACCGCCTCACCATGGCCGCGCCGCGCGGCTGGCGCGAGGCCGGCGGCTGGCGCGCCGTGGCCTCCCGCTTCGCCACGCTCAGCAGCATCACCGTCGACCGCCGCACCACCGACCCCGCGCTGCTCTCGCGGCTCAGCCCCTTCAGCTACGACAAGGAGGACAACCAGCTGCTGGCCTTCAACCAGCTGTTTCGCAACACGCTCTATTTCAATCGGTCCAATCCCATTTTCGGGGCCGAGTTTACTGTGCAGCAAACCCAGCAGAAAACGCAGCTGGTGCAGGGCTTCGACCGCCGCAATTTCAGCACTCAGAGCGTGCTGGTGCGTCGCACGCTGGCCGCGTCGTTCACGGGCCGTATCACGGGCTCGCGCGATATCCGCGAATCGGCCAGTACCTACCTCACCACCCGCAACTACCGCCTGCTGATTTACGCGGTGCAGCCCGAAATTAGCTACCAGCCCACGCCTTCGCTGCGCCTCACGGGCACGTACCTGCGCACCTTCAAGCAGAATACGCTGGATGCGCCGCTGGCCACGTTCCCGCCCACGCCCGCCGAAACCAACCCCGGTATTTTTGATGAGCTGGGCCTGGAAACCCGCCTGAGCCAGGTGAATAAGCGTACCATCACGGCGGTCACGCGCTACACCCGCGTGCAGTTCGCCGGCACCGACCCCAACTCGGTGGTGGCCATCGAAATCCTGAATGCGCTTCGCCCCGGCAGCAACTTCACCTGGGCGCTGAATGTGGAGCAGCGCCTGAGCAACGGCCTGAATATCACGCTGGCCTACGATGGCCGCAAGTCCAGCGGCCTCAACACCGTGCACACCGGGCGCATGCAGGTGGCGGTGTTGTTTTAAGGGGGAGGCGTAAGGCTTTGCCTGGCAGGCTATTCGGACTTGCTAACCGAGATTTGTGGGCCTTCGCCTGTAATTGACGCAGAGTCGTCGCCTTCACTAGCAGCATCTTTCTCATCAAGATAATAGCTCAGGTTTAGATTGAGCAGCTGTTCGTAAGGTAGTGTAAGCAAGTCGCCCTCGACCGGGTAATAGTTGTCGGAAGCCGCTTTTTCGTCTTGAGGAGTGGTTAGCTGTTTGCGTTGAGCCGAGTGGATGTAAAGGGTACGCAGGCCTCCGTCAACCGCTAACTCATAGCCAGCCAGAATGCCAGAGTAAAGCATATCGCCCGTTTCCAGTTTTATCAGTGCATCCACCACCACAAAGTCAATATGCTTGGCCTCGTGCAGTCGGATGATGGCGGAAATGTCACTGGTTTCCAGAATCTCACCAGTCAGCAGATAGTGCCATTCGTTATCATAGCGAAACCATCGGAATCGACGGTCCAATTTAAAATGCCGCACAATCTTCCGGGTGCTCCAACCAGTTGTGGCCATTATTGCCAGTAAAGCCATTTCGTACAAGATGGTACCACCCAAATTGGCTTGCAGCAGGCGAAAGGCCAGTTGAACAGTACGGTCTTCCTTTGCTCCCAACAACAAGATGCCTAGCAAATCGAGGCGAACCGAGTACCCATTTGGATGCCAATGGTTGATGCTCCAGATGAGACAGGCTTGCAGCAGCAGCCCTGGCACGATTGACCGAAACACTTGGTCCGTAATGGTCAGGTTGCTGTATCGAATTGAAAAACGTCCAGCGTGATAAAACCGAAAAAAAGAAAGTCCTGGCGCCACCAATAGGAGCACCAGGACAGTTGTAAAGAGGAAATTCATGGGGGTCCCCGCTTAATTATTTTTGCCCCGATGAATGGCAGTTACCGATTTGTAACGGGTGACTTTGTCGCCCTGACGAACGGTTATGGATTGCTTGCCAAGTGCGGTGCGCGATTCCAATACGGCATTCATGAGATTACGAGCTGCACGGGGGTCTTGCAGTAGTGCTGCAATTTCAGGAGACATTGGCGCTTTCATGGCAGGAGCTTTAAGCAGATTCAGGCAGTTAAACTCTCATGTCGAACACGAAGTTGCTGCTGAAAGTGTAAACAAATATAGAAAGCTTTTAGAGCCAACCGGTTTTTAATTTACCAGCGCACTCTGGCGGCTTTGGCCGCCCGCGCCGCCAGCCCGGCCGTGAGCTCGCGCTGCTTGTAGCACAGCGGCAGCGCCGTGCCCGAGCGGAAGGCCTGCACCGTGATTTCGGCGCAGGCGCGGGCATCGCTCAGGGCGTCGTGGTGGTTGAGTTCGATGCCGAAATGCTCGGCCACGTAGTTGAGCTTGTGGCGCTCCAGCTGCGGCCAGCACAGCTTGGCCATTTTCACCGAGCACAGGGCGTGGAAGGCGGGAATGGGCAGGCTGAAATCGCGGCAGGTGTATTCGAGCACGCTCACGTCGAACGACGAGTTGTGGGCCACTACGGGCTGGCGGTGCAGGTAGGGCAGCAGCGCGGGCCAGGCATCGGCCAGGGAGGGCGCATCGTGCAGGTCGGCTTCGGCAATGCCGTGGACCTGCTGGTTGCGCCAGTCTACGCGCAGCACGCGGGGCCGCAGCAGGGTGTAATAGGAGTCGACAATCTGGCCGCCCCGCACCCGCACCACGCCCACGGCGCAGGCACTGTCGCGGCGCTCGTTGGCGGTTTCAAAGTCGATGGCCGTGAAGTTGAGATTGGCCAACGCCTGGGTGATTTCTGCTTGCATAATAGGCAAGTTAGCTTCTGGCGGCACAAATCCAGCTATGGGCTGATGCTTAATCCGCTGCCGGTAGCGCGGCCGCTGTCGCCTGGCTGCACACGTCGGGCACCTCAAAGTAGCGCTCCATCACGCCGTTAATGTTGCCTTCGCAGCCAATGCTGAGGTCAATATCAAACTCAATATCCGAGCTGAATTGACGCAGCGGAATGAGCACCCGGCCGTAGGGCAGGCGTAGCGGCGGCAGCGTGAGCTGGGGCGTACCGGTGCGGTGCGCCGCCCGCAATGCGGCAAACCGGGCCTGCATCTGGGCATCGAAGGGAGCCGCGCTGGTAGCCAGCTCGCGCCAGGCCTCGGGCACATGCCCGGCCCCGAACAGGCTCAGTACCATTAGCAGCGGCAGCAGCTGAAGTGCCGGAAGTAGCTGCCGCTGTGCCGCTCCGGAGGCCGCCGTTGCGGCCATCTGTTGTCCAACCAGCCAGCCCAGCGCGGCCGTCGAGAGTAGGAGCACGAGCAGAATCTCGTTCTGCGCCCGCATGAGTGGCGCACCCACAATGAGGTAGCGGAACAGCAGGAAGCCCAGGAAATTCAGGCTCCCAAAGGCCAGCAGCATCGCATACCACTGCCGGCGCGCCAGCGGAGCCATTGCACGGCCCGTCGCCCGCTGCTGGCGGCCCACCCACAGCCCAACCACCGCCGCCGCCAGCGTACTCAGGCCAACTATGGGCTTTATCAGAAAAAGCACCATTGAATAGATGGAGCGCGGAATAAGCACCAGCCAGCGGTAGGCGTAATACGGGTCGGAAGGGGGAGCCATGGCGGCGGCGCGGGCCCAGTTGCCAGGCGCGGCCGCGGCAATGGTCACGGCCGCTGCGCCGATAAGCAGCCAGAGCACCAGCTTCGGGCGGGCTGTGGTGGGCAAGGCGAAACTCAGCAGCGCCAGCACCGGCCCGGCCTGCACCAGTGTGAGCTCGTTGCCAGTAAGGGCTAGCACGAGCGGGAGGCCGGCCAGCACCGCATTGCGCCAGCGCGCCGGAGCCGGCCCCCAGCCCGCCCGCAAGGCCAGGGCCGTAAACGTCAGCAGGCCCATCAGCGGCAGCTGGTAGGCCACGATGCCGCAAAACCAGTAGAGAAAGGAAAACGGCACCGGCGCGGCATTGCAGAACAGCGCCAGCAGCAGCCCGGCGGCCCAGAAAGCCTGGCTCCGGGAGCAGGTGGCCTTAAGTACGGTGTGCAGTAGGGTCCGCAGCAAATACGCCAAACTGGCCCACTGCGCCCCAAACGCGGCGGCGGCGGCCACCTTCACGCCGCCCAGCCAGCCGTAGGCCACGGGGTTCAGCACGGTCATGATAAACGTGGTGGTGAAGCGGCCCGTCCAGGTTTGAAACAGCCACACCTGCACGCCCCAGGTACCGTGCTCGCGCATCCAGTAGCCGTTGCGGAAGTCGTCGAAAAACGGCTGGTTGAAGGCCGTGAGCAGCAGGAATGGGGCCAGCGCCAGCAACAGGGCCAGCCGGAGGAGGAGAAGACGCAGCTTGGGGTTATTCAGCAAAATCAGAGAAAAGGTAACTGCCGGTCAGCATGACGCTTTTTGGCCACTACAAAGAAACTCACAGCCCCGCCAGCTTCCGGGCAGCCCGCACCACGGCCAGCTCGGCCTGGCCGGCGGGCACCTGGGCGGCATCGAGCGTGGCGCGGGCGGCTTTCTGCCAGGCGAGCGAGGGTGCCTGGCCAGTTTGCAGCTGCGTGAGGCGCTCCAGCAGCAGAGCGCCCACCGCCGCCAGCTGGGCCGAAAGCGGGGCGTATTCCTGCAAGCCGGGGTTGCTGAAGAAGAGCGGCTGCATCAGTACATCGTTGGCCTGCCAGCGCACAGCCAACGCCCGCAAAGCCACCAGCTGGCGCATCGAGGCCGGCAACCATACGGGCGCAGCAGGCCGCACAGTCAGCACGCTATCCACCAGCCCGCTGAAGCGCCGGGCGGTTTCCGACTCGGCCGGCGCCGCGTCGACCAGGCGGTTGTACTGGGTAGCGGTAGTGTACTTATAGCCCTGGAAATGGCGCTTGTATTCCTTTACGGGCTCCAGCACCTCGGCCAGGATGCGGAGCGGTGCAACATTGTTGGAACCCGCTAATTGCTTGAGCAGCAAAGCAGGGGCGCTGCGGTGGCGCAGGCCCAGCGTTTCCAGCTGGCCGGACGTCAGGTTGAGCCGGCGGTACATGTCGGCCACGTTCTGGGTGGCGGCCTGGGGCGACCACAGCCGCTCGGCCACGGCGGCGGCGCGGGGCCAGATGCGCGAATCGATGATGACGGAATCGGCGAATTCAGTCCACATGGCCGCTTCGCCGCCCAGCACCAGGGCCTGCTCGGCCGGGGTGAGGGGCGTATCGGGCGGCAGCGGGTCGGCGGCGTAGTGGGTGGCGGCGCTGTAGTTCAGGTCGAGGTAGTAGCCGTTGGACAGTAGCACGGGGTGCCCTAGCTTGGCGGCCTCGTTCAGGCCTTTTTTACCGCGCCAGCTTTGTATCACAGCTTCCTTGGGCAAATCCGGGCCGAGAATTTCGTCCCAGCCAATCATGATTTTGCCGCGCTTTTGCAGCATAGCCAGCACGCGGCGGTTGAAGTAGGTTTGCAGCTGGTGCTTGTCCACGGTTTTGCCGTCGGCCTTCACCATATTGTTCGCCCGCATATACGCCACGATGCGCGGCGTACGCCGCCAGTTGCGCCCGTCGTTCTCATCGCCGCCAATGTGGAAATACGGGTCCGGAAACAGCGTCGTCATTTCCGTGAACAGCGAATCGAGAAAGGTATAAGTGGTTTCGCGGGTGGGGTCGATGGCCACGTTGGTGGTGCGCCACAGCTGGTAGGGCGCGTAGGTGGAATCGTTGGAGGCCAGGCGCGGGTAGGCCACAATCCAGCTGGTGGTGTGGCTGGGCACGTCGAACTCCGGCACCACCCGAATGCCGCGCGCCGCCGCGTAGGCCAGCACCTCGCGCACCTCGGCCTGGGTGTAATACAGGCCATCGGTGCTGCCCACCGTGTGCAGGCGCGGAAACACCTTACTTTCGATGCGAAATCCCTGGTCATCAGTCAGGTGCCAGTGCAGTACGTTCAGCTTCACGGCCGCCATGCCGTCGATAGTGCGCTTGATGACGGCCACCGGTAGGAAGTGCCGCGCCGCATCGAGCGACAGCCCCCGCCAGGCAAAGCGCGGCCGGTCCTGAATGTCGACCTCGGGCAAATAGCGTTGCTTTTTCTCGGTGATGGGCAGCTGTTCCAGCGTGGCCAGGGCCCGCAGCACGCCCAGGCTCGTCGGCGCGTCGATGCTCACGCCCATCGGGGTCACGCGCAGGCTGTACCGTTCTTCGTCAAGCTGCTCGGGCCGGCCCACCCGGCCGTAGCGGATTTGCAGCACCGGGCCTTTGGCCGGTTCGGTTGGCCCTTGCAGGCGCGTGAGCATCCGGCGGGCGGCATCGCGCACGCTGGGGTCGGCGGCGAGTTGGAGCTTCAGCGGCGTTTTTAGCAGTAGGCGGCCCTTGCCCCAGCGCGTTTCGGCGGGTAGGGGCAAAAGGGGCGAGGCGGGCTGGGCACTACTGGGCGCGCCCCGCAAGCCAAGCCAGCCAAGAAAGAAAAGGGTAAGCCAGAATCTTGTCATCGGCCCAAAGTACGGCATCGCGCCGCCTGGGAACGTGACTTTGTGCCCAACTTGCGCCAAAATCGGGCTAGTTATCCACGTATGAAATCACCGTCCTGGCTGGCCTGGCTATTTTGCAGCCTGTTTATCGCAACCATCGCCTTTGGCCCTTTGCCGCGCTGGAACACGAAGGATTCGGGGGCCGTGATTGGCTGGGACGTGTCGGGCTACTACCTCTACCTGCCGGCCATTTTCATTCACCACGACATCAGGGACCTTCAATTTAAGGACCAGATGATGCGCGACTACGCGCCCACGCCCGACTTCCAGCAGGCGTTTCGGCACCCCGGCAGCGGGCACTACGTCATGAAATATTCGGCCGGTATGGCCGTGCAGTACCTGCCATTTTTTCTGGTGGCCCACGCCGTGGCCGCTCCGCTGGGCTACCCGGCCGATGGCTTCTCACCGCCCTATCAGCTCGCCATTCTCGGGGCCAGCGTGCTGATGGCCATTCTGGGGCTGGCACTGCTGCGCCGCGCCCTGCGCCCGCGCTTTGGCGAATGGCCCACGGCGCTCACGCTGCTGGGTATCGTGTTGGGAACCAATTATCTGGACTACAGCGCCATCGGCGGGGCCATGACGCATAATTGGCTCTTTACCTGGTATGCCGCGCTGTTGCTGCTCACTCCGGCCTTCTACCGGCAGCCCAGCCGGGGCCGGGCGCTGGCCATCGGGTCCGTGGTGGGCCTGATGGCCCTGACCCGGCCCACCGAGCTGCTGGCCGGGCTCATTCCGCTGCTCTGGGGTTTGCGGCCCACCGGCCCGGCCGTGCGGGAGCGACTGGCGTTCTGGCGGCAGCACTGGGGACTGCTACTGGCCGCCGGATTGACCGGGGCCGCCATCCTGAGTATTCAGCCGCTTTACTGGCACTACGTGAGCGGCGACTGGATAGTGTATAGCTACCAGCAACAGGGATTTAGCTGGCTGCGTCCGCATTTGTGGGATGGTATCTTCAGCTTCAAAAGTGGCTGGCTGCTGTACTCGCCGCTACTGGTGGTGGCGCTGCTGGGGTTCATCGCGTTGCGCCGGCAGCAGCCCGCCGCGTTCTGGCCGCTGCTCGTTTTCATCGTGTTATTCACCTACGTCACCTTTGCCTGGGACGAATGGCTGTACGGCGGCTCGCTCGGCCAGCGGGCCATGGTGCAGAGCTACGCCGTGCTGGCCTGGCCTTTCGCGGCGGCCCACCAGTGGCTATTGGCCCGGCGGCCCTGGCTGCTGGCCTACGCCGGTTTCGCGGTGCTGGGCTGCTACTACAACCTGTGGCTCACCTATCAGGCCCACCTGGGCGGCCTGCTGGTGGCCGGCCAGATGACGCGGGCCTACTGGTGGCGCATTCTGGGCCGCTACGACGTACCGCTCGAAGCCCGCCTGCTGCTCGACACGAACTACGATTTTACCGGCACGCCGCGCAACTACCGCGTGCTCTGGAAACAGGATTTTGAATCCCTGGCCGGCAGCGCCGACTGCGGGCTGCCGGCCCTGCGCGGCAATTGCTCCCTGCTGCTCGATGTCGCGCACCCCAGTAGCGCCGAGTTCGATATTCCGGCCCGGCCGGGGCAGTTCAGGTGGGTGCAGGGCCGGGCCGTGGCCAGCACCAGCCAGGCCGAGTGGATTGAAGGCAAAATGACCCAGTTTGTGGTGCGGTTTTGCCAGGGTCCGCGCGTAGTGCGCGAGCGCACCGTGCAGTTTCAGCGGGTGTTGCAGCCCAATGTGCCGCAGGAGCTGCAATTCTACATCAAAGCCCCCCGGGCGGAATTCGACCACGTTACCGTGGCGTTTCGGCATTACGGCCAGGCCACCGTGCGGTTCGATGATGCCCAGCTGGCCGGCTTTGATGAGTAGGCCGCGTGGTTAAATCAACCCTCTGGCCTTAAACTCCAGGTATTTATTGATGGTATTCACCGTTAAATCCGCTGGCGCGGTGAGCAGCGAGTAGATGCCATAGCGTTGCAGCTCCAGCACAATCTGCCGCTTTTCCTGGGCAAATTTTTCGGCAATGGTCTGGTTGTACACTTCCTCCGTACTCGCGGCCGGCGCGTTCAGAAACTCCCGCAGCTCGGTGTTTTCGAAGAATACGACCAGCAGCAGGTGGTCTTTGGCCAGGCGGCGCAGGTAGGGCAACTGCCGCTGCATGGCTTGCAGCGTCTCAAAGTTGGTGAACAGAATCAGCAGGCTGCGTTGCTTGATGCGGGCGCGCACCGTAGCGTAGAGCAGCTCAAAATCGGTTTCGAGGTACTTGGTTTTCTGGCGGTAGAGAATTTCGAGCAGCTTCAGCAGGTGGCCCGGCCGGCGGTCGGCGGCCAGTGCAGCGCCGGGCTTATTGGAGAAAGTGAGCAGCCCGGCTTTGTCGTGCTTGAGCAGGGCAATGTTGCTGACGACCAGCGTGGCATTGATGGCATAGTCGAGCAGACTCAGGCCCTCAAACGGCATGCGCATCACCCGGCCTTTGTCGATGAGGCAGTACACCTGCTGGGCCCGCTCGTCCTGAAAGTGGTTCACCACTAATTCGTCGGTAGCTCCGGTGCCGGCGCGGCGGGCCGTGGCCTGCCAGTTGATGCTGCGCGGGTCATCGCCGGCCACGTAGGGCCGGATTTGCTCGAATTCCAGGCTGTGGCCCACGCGCCGGATGCGCTTCACGCCCACTTCCGTGAGGCGGTTGTGGATGGCCAGCAGCTCGTACTGCCGCATTTGCAGAAACGACGGGTAAACAGGAACCACCTTGCCCTGCTCGTACCGGAACCGCCGCCGCACCAGCCCCAACGGCGAGGCCGCGTAGATGTTCAGCGCCCCAAACTCGTACTCGCCGCGCTTGGTAGGCCGCAGCTGGTAGTTGATAATCTGGGTTTCACCGGGCTTTACACTGGTTTTGAACAGCACATTGCGCCGCTGAAACTGGTGCGGAATCTCGTCAATTGTCTCGGTTTGAATGGGAAAGCGGTAGCGGTTTTCGAGGTAAATCTGCACCTCGTTGTCCGAGCCGTTGGCGAGCTTTTCGCCCAGTACGCGCCGCCCGAACACGGGCGCGGCCTGGCCCTTCGCTGGCGCATAGAGGAGCAGCGCATCGAGCAGGGTGAGCACGACAAACAAACCCAGCGCGATTTTCATCGGCCCCAGCAGCCAGGGTAAGAAGAAGGCCACCACGAAACCCGTGATAATCAAAATCAGGGCGCGAAAGAAGCGGGTGGTGAGGAAAAGAGTCAAGGAAGAAGTTAAAAGTTGAGAGTTAAAAGTTAAAAAACGGGTGACTCTTCTTCTTTTAATTCGTCGTTGCGTGTGGAAAGTAAAATGGCCGCTAACATTCGTTTCAGTTCTTCAGCACCTTCGATTAGGGATTCTGCCAAACGTGGCTCAAGACATTCTGTGTCGCGGAGTAGACGCAGCCAGTAGTGCGTCTCTCGGGCCTCCTTGTAAGCAATACTGCATTTGGCGGCAAAGTCCCGGCGCGAAAATCCGCCAGTAGCTTCTTCCACATTGGCACCGATGGATGTTCCGCTTCGCAAAAGCTGTTCTGCCATAGCGCGTGGCTGCTTGTTCTTTAAAAGCAACTTGTACAGTTTCACAATGCGTTGCGCAAAGGCGTAGCTCTTGTACAGAACAGTATTCTCAGCGCTCATTTCAAACTCTAAAAAGTTTTAACTCTCAACTTTTAACTTTTAACTGAATTACCGCGGCACCTCCACACTCTGGATAATCTGCTTTACCACCTCATCGGGCGTGCCGCCTTCCATCTCGCGTTCGGGCGTGAGCATGATGCGGTGGCGCAGCACGCTGGGGGCCAGAAACTGCACATCCTCGGGCGTCACAAAGTCGCGGCCGCGCAGGGCGGCCAGGGCTTTGGCCCCGTTCAGCAAAGCCAGCGAGGCACGGGGCGACGCGCCCAGGTACAGCGACTTGTGCGCCCGCGTCTGGCCCACCAGCTTGGCGATGTACTCCAGGATATTGGCCTCCACGCGCTGCTGGCGCACTTGCTGGCGCAGTTGGGCGAGGTCGGCGGCGCTCAGGATGGGACGCACGGCCTCCAGGTTGGTGCTGCCCTGGCCGCCGTGGTGGCCGGTCAGAATCTGTACTTCCTCGGCCAGGGTGGGGTAGCCCACGTGCAGCTTAAACAGGAACCGGTCGAGCTGGGCCTCGGGCAAGCGGTAGGTGCCTTCCTGCTCGATGGGGTTTTGGGTGGCCAGCACCAGGAAGGGCTCGGCCATAAGGTAGGTGGTGCCGTCCTGGGTCACGGTGCGCTCCTCCATCACCTCAAACAGCGCCGATTGCGTCTTGGCGGGGGCGCGGTTGATTTCGTCAATCAGCACGACGCTGGCGAAGATGGGGCCGCGCCGAAACTCAAACTCGCCCTTGTTCTGCCGGAATACCGACGTGCCCAGCACGTCGCTCGGCATCATGTCGGGGGTGAACTGGATGCGGCTGAACGGCACTTCCAGGGTGCGGGCCAGCAGCTTGGCCATGAGGGTTTTGGCCACGCCGGGCACGCCTTCGAGCAATACATGGCCATCGGCCAGCACGGCGGTGAGCAGCAGCTCCAGCAAATCGGCCTGCCCGACAATGATTTTGCCGATTTCGGCCCGAATTTCCGCCGTTTGGGCCGTGAGGCGGGCAAAGTCGGTGCGCGGGGCGAAGCCGGGCTCGGGAGTAGCCACGGTGGCGGCTGCCATAGCTGCTTGCTCCTCAGTCGGTTGAAAAGTATTTTCGTTTTCCATCTAAAGCTAACGGCTCATTGAGCAAAAGTTATAGGTAAAATCAAGCACCAGAAGCAACGGCAGGCAACCACAAAGGACCCCGTCAAAAATCAAAATAATCAGCGAAATCACGGTTAATCAGCGTCAATCAGCGATTGACTTCCCGTTTAAAATCACTCAGTGCCCGGCTCAATTGCAGCAGCTGCTGGTCATTCATTTGGGGAGCGGTGCGGGCAAAGTTCACAATGCGCAGCAGCTCATCGACGCGGGGCCGGGGCACGCCGGCCTTCTGGCTGAGCCGCTCGCGAAAGTCGGCATCGCCAAAGTCTGGGCTGGTTTCCTGAAAGCGGGTGCGCAGATAATCCATAAACAGGCCCACTTTCTTCTCGGCGATGAGCGCGTGGCTGCTGCCCTGGCGGTAGAGGCTGGCCACGGTGCGCGTAAACAGCAGCGTGGTATTGGGTAAGGGATTGATGGTGGGGATGATGCGCTGGCGACGCCGGGCCTCGATAAAGACAAAGAGCAGCCCGCCAACCAGAATGAGGTAGTAGGCCAGCCGCAGGGGCTCGTGGGCCAGCACCACGCGCAGCAGCGACTGCTCGCCCACGGGCCCCTGCTTCTGGTATTCATCCCAAAAAGTGCGGCGAGCGGGCAGGTAGGCCAGGGCTGCCGCGGCAAAGCCAGCGGTGCGCGGCCGCAGCAGGTAGTAGTTGGTGAAGGCGATGGGCGTGGTGCAGAAGTAAAAATGCCCCCGGCCGTAGTCGAGGCGCACGAACGTGGCGCGGCCCTGCGCATCCGTCGCCAGGGTGCGGCCCACCCGGCCCGAATCGACCACCAAGCGCTGCCGGGCCCCGCTGCCGGGCAGGCGGGTGCGCCCCGCTGCCAGCGCCGGGTTGGTGAAGCGCAGGTCCACTGAATCGAGCTGCGGGAAGCCCTGAGGGCCTTTGTGGGTTTTAATTTCGGCATCCTCCACGCGGAAGCCCAGGCTGTCGCGCAGCAGGCCGCGCCCGCTGCTGAAGTTCTGGGCCGCCACAAAAATGTCGTTGCCGCGCGCCGCGAACCGCAGCAGGGCCAGGGCATCGGGCCGGCTCAGCTCAAAATCCTCGTTGATAAATAAGTAGTTGGCCTGCTGCCTGAGCAGCGGAATGGCTTCCCGATTGGTATCGTCTTCGTCGGCTTGCTCTTCGAGGGCTACTTCTTCCGATTCGTCGGTGGTTGCCACCGTCGCCGTTGAATCAGTCGCGGCCGGGTCACCCTTCGAATCGGCAGCCGGAACAGTTGTTTCCTCGCTGGTCGGTTTGGCCCGGTTTTCGGGGATTTCTGCCGGTCCCAGACCCGTGAGCTGATTGTACACGGGCAGCCGCACGACCTCAACCGAATCGGTGCCGAGCAGGCGCGGGAGCTGGTCGTAGAGCGCATAGGTGCCGTAGGGAATCTTGTCCTTGTTGGCGTAAGTAGGGCTCCAGTTCAGGGGCTTGGGCCGGTTGTATTCCAGGGCCACGTAGCCGCCAAACAGCAGCGCGATTCCCAGCAGGTAGAGGCGAAAGGTGGTGAGCTGAGGCATCAGGCGGGTAGCGCGTTAGGAGAAGCCACGGCCCGCTGGCTGGCGCGGGCCTGCTGGTAGAGGGCGGCATTCAGCCGCAGCTCGCCGTACCACACGTACTCAAACTCGCGGGTGGCACCGCGGAACGCCTCGGCCTGGGAGCCGGGAGCCAGCTCGGCCAGGTAGGCGTGGTTGGTTTTGTCGGGCTGCCAGTTGATGAGGCCCCGGTCGGTGAGGCGCTTCAGCACCTCCAGGTAGCCCAGGCGCAGGGCCAGGCGGAAGTTGCCGGCGTCCTCGGCTTCGGCAATGCGGGCCGCGAAATCAACTTCGTGAATGTTCTCCGCCGCCGTGTCATACGCCAGTGGGCCGCGCCGCGCCGCGCGCCCGAAGGCCCCCGTAATATCCACCTGCAACAGCTTGAGCACGGCGTAGACCAGCGCCGCCAGCACGGCCGCATACATTCCATATTTCCAGGTGAAGCGGCCGGTGGGGCTGCCCATCAGCCCACTCAGCCAGCGCCACAGCCGCGCCCAGAACGCATCCCAGGCATCGGTACTGGCATCGGGCTCCACGTAGCGGAACTCGCGCTGGGCGGCCAACTCGCGCAGCCGGACGGTATTGGCGCGGCGCACGGGCAGGACCATGCTGCGGTCGGGCGGCAGGGCTTGGGAGCGCGGGTGCCGGGCCACGCTGGCCGAATCGGCGGGGGCCGGCGCGGCCAGGGTTGGCACGCCGGGCAGGGCCAGCAGGCCCAGCCCCAGCAGCAGCGCACGAATTACCCGCGCCGGTTGGCCCACGGGCATTGGCTGAAGCCGAACCAGAAATTTACGCACGCCGAACAATGCCACTCGTTGTAAAATAGGAACCGAAAGTTAAGTTGGTGGTCATTAGAGCAGTTTCCGAGTCAGTGTACATTTTTGAAAACAGTTAAAAGTTGAGAGTTAAAAGTTAAAAATCAGACGTAGTGGGTTTTAACTTTTAACTCTCAACTTTTAACTCTGTACATGAACTCGGAAACTGCTGTAGTTGTCAGTTGTCGGCAGGATGACAATCGTCTGACTGACAACAAGTAACGAGTAACTGACAACCCGTTTGCTTTTGAACGACTACTTAGTATTCGCCTTCGTCGTCGGGCTGGTAAGTGCCGCCGCTCACCTGCGGGGCGGCCGTCCGGCCCAGCGAATCAACCAGCAGGCGCAGGCCTACGCCGTCCTTGCGCTCCACGAGGTTGAAGTACTGAAAAAGCATGGCCACCAGCGGCAGCATGGCCGTCAGAATCCAGCCCAGGGCGTAGAAGCACATGGCCGCCACACTCAGGATTTCGGAGTCGAAACCCGGGATTTTGAGCATTGTTCGCGCCACAATCAGGCCGTAAAACGGGATGATAAAGGCGTAGTTGAGGATGCCGGTAATTATCGACATGACAATGTACAGCCCCAGTGACGACCACCATTTACCCTTTATCAGGTAAAACGAGCGCCGGAAAGCCGCCACTACGCCATCGTCCTCCATCCAAAGGACTGGAAAGTAGAGCGTGAGGCACACCACCACCCACACCATCGGAAAGAACAGCAGCACCACGAAGCCCGGCCCCAGCAGCGCCAGCGCGCCGCCCACCACGCCCATGCCAATGACCATAATGATGGCCAATAGCAGCCAGCCGCCCACCACGCGGCCCAGCCGGGGCCACATAAAGGCCCACACCTGGCCCGGCCGCACGGTTTCGGCGGCGGGTGTGCTCATGCGCACCCGCACGAAAGCGTACACGGTGCTCGAAAGCAGCAGAAACGCCAGCATGAAGCCCAGCGCCGCCAGGCCAATGCCCACGAAGGACAGCGCTGAAAAAGGGCTGTTATTGTATTGATGCGCGATTTCGACCGGGCCGCCCAGGCGGTTGCGCGAGCCCGCAAACGGCATCTTTGTAAGGAAATTACTCATAATCAGCCCCATGCCGATGCCCGCCAGCAAGGCCCCCGGCAGCACGAAATACGCCAGGCACTTCACCAGCGGCCGGAACTGCGCCGTCACAAATTCGAACGTAGCCCCAACTTTGGCTCCGAAGTCGCGCTCCCGGCGATAGTCGGCTTCCCGGGTGTAGGTAGCTTTTGCTTGCATGATGATAGAGTAGATAAAAACGTGGCAGTCAGGCTGCTCGCGGGTAAATTAATGCGAAGAAGGAGCCGCCAGCCGCCGCGCCACCTGCCGGGGGTACACCACGAAATACCAGCCGATAAACGCCGCCGAGCTGCCAATAATTAGCAGGCTGGCCGCCACCGGCATTTCAGTGTGGCGCGTCACGAAGCCTTCCAGAAAGCCGGCCACGATAAAGATGGGTACCAGCCCGATGGCCATTTTCAGGCCGTCGCGGGCCGACTGCCGGAACGCTTCGCCCCGCCCATACGTGCCCGGAAACAATATTCCCCGCGCCATCACGAAGCCCGCCGCGCCAGCCACGATAACCGCCGAAATCTCCAGCGTACCGTGAATCCAGATGGTGAGCACCGAGGCCCGCAGCACGTGGTAGTGGTAGAAAAAATACTGGAACGAGCCCAGCATCAGCCCCGTGCGGAACATCTGCACGAGCGTGCCGATGCCCAGCGTCACGCCTTGCACGAAAATGCTCAGGGCCACGTAGATGTTATTGGCCGTGATGCCCAGAAACATCAGCGTTTCGCCCTCCTGCTTATACACCGCCATGGGGTCGCCCCGCCGGATGTTCTCAATGGTCGTGTTCACGTAGCTGTCGCCCATCACCACCCGCACAAACGAGTCGTCGTAAGCCGCCGACAGCGCGCCCAACCCCGTGAAGAGTACAAACAGCAGCGCTGTGAAGGCCAGCGTGCCATGGTGCCGGGCCACCACCAGCGGCAGCTCCAGGGCCCAGAACCGGACGAAGCGGCCGCGGTCCTGGCGCTTGTTGGCATACAGGCGCTGGTGCACCTTGCTGGTGAGGCCGTTGAGGTAGGCCGTGGTCGGGGAGGAGGGGTAAAAGGTCTGGGCGTATGCCAGGTCGTCGGTCAGAGCCACGAAGCGGGCGGCCAGCTCGTCGGGCCCGGCGGGAGGGCGCTTTTCGTACTGCTGCCAGCGCTCCTGGTTCTGGCGCAAAAAAACGGCTTCTCGCATGGCTCAGAGTTGAAGGCCTTAAAGATAAGTAGCCGCTGCCCCACGCCGCGCCCATGAAAGAGGGGCAATGCGATATTTTCCGATTTGCGTCTATCTTTGCACCATGTTCGCATCATTAGCCCGCCGCTATTATCGCTATTGCACCTACGCACCCTCCCGGGGCGAAGCGGCTTTGGCGTAGCCCGGCTAGTCCCGGCACTCCTACTTGCAAATTTTGCAACTGCCTGCTTCCGACCCCGGAGGCAGGCAGTTTTTGTTAAGCTAATTCCAGTTTCACCCCTACTCACTTTCTCGTTTTTATGGCTCGGGGACGCGAAGCACCGCTTCGCGCTACAGTTTCACCCTTACTCACTTTCTCGTTTTTTATGAACCACGCTCCCGATACTACGTCTGACACCCTGCTGCCCCAGGATTATGCCGCCTACACCGCCGACGACCAGTGGGTGTGGCGCACCCTGTTTGAGCGCCAGATGCAGGTGCTGCCCACCGTGGCTTCCCGACGCTTTCTCGAAGGCCTGCCCCGCATCGATTTCCGGGCCGCCAAAATCCCCGACTTTGCCGAGGTGAACCCGCTGCTGGACAAAGCCACCGGCTGGAGCCTGGTGGCCGTGCCCGGCATCGTGGACGACCGCACGTTTTTCGAGCTGCTGGCCGCCCGCCGCTTTCCGGCCACCACCTGGCTGCGCACCCCGGCCCAGCTCGATTACCTGGAGGAGCCCGATATGTTCCACGACGTATTCGCCCACGTACCGCTGCTCACGGACCGGTTTTTTGCCGATTTCCTGCAAGCCGTGGGCACCCTGGCCCTGCTCCACCTCCACGATGCCCGGGCCATACAGCTGCTCTCGCGCCTCTACTGGTTCACGGTCGAGTTCGGCCTCATCAACGAAGGTGACCGGCTGCGCATCTACGGCGCGGGCATCCTGTCGTCGGCCGGCGAAACCAAGTTTTGCCTGAGCGATGAGCCCGCCCGCCGCCCCTTCGACGTGGCCGACATTCTGGCCACGCCCTACGTGAAGGACCGGATGCAGGACGTGTACTTTATCATCGATTCCTACGAGCAGCTGGCTGCCTCGGTGCCGGCTCTGGAGGCCGAGCTGCTGCGCCTGCTGGCTGCCCAGCCGGAATCCGTTGGCTAAGCCCTATTTTTCGAGCTGAAATCTGCCCTTCACTCTTTGTATGAGTTCCATCCGCGTCCACACCGCCCAAAACGTCACCCTCGAATACGAAATCGCCAGCCTGGGCGACCGGATTGTGGCGGCCATCATCGACTATGTCATTCTGATAGCCTGGGCTATGCTGTGCGCCATGCTGCTGGTAGTGCCATTGGTTTCGGGTGGTCGCCCTTCTGAATCCAGTTTTGGTCCTCTGGTCATCCTGGTTGCGTTTCTGGCTTACGCCCCGCTGGTTTTCTATAACCTGGTATGCGAGGTGTTTCTCAACGGCCAGAGCATCGGCAAGAAGGCCCGTAACATCAAGGTGATGCGCCTCGATGGCACGGCTCCGAGCATCGGTGACTACCTGCTGCGCTGGCTGTTGCGCATCATCGACTTACAGTTTGCGGGCCTGGTGGCCATTATTTCCATCGCGGCCAGCCAGCGCGGGCAGCGCCTCGGCGACATGGCCGCCGGTACCACCGTGGTGAAAGTGCGCCCAACTACTGGTTTTGAAACCACCTTGGGCGGCCTGAGCTCGATTGCGGGCTACCAGGTGGTGTTTCCGCAAGTAGCCGTGCTGGCCGACCACGACGTGGCCCTGGTGCGCCAGCTGCTGCAGCAAGCCAGCGCCCGCGGCAACTACGAGGTATTGAATCAGATAGCCAACAAGGTAAAAACGCTTACCGGCATTCAAACCGACTTGCAGGACGAGCCTTTTTTGAAAACCGTGCTGCGCGACTACGTCCACCTGGCCACTGGCAATTAGCGTTTTCACGTAATAGCGGCGAAAAGGCGACGCACTGGCTTAGCTCATCCGCAAGGTCGTCTCAAGCAGAAAGGCCCGATTCCAGGTTCGTTGCTCCGGTCTGACCGCCCGAGGTGGTCTGACCGGTTGAAGAACCCCCGATTTCGCCCCCCCCGACAACCGGTCAGACCGCCTCGGGCGGTCAGACCAGACCGTTCAACCTGCGCCCGGCGGCAGCCGGATAAATTGCAGAAAGGCCCGACTCTGGATGAGTCGGGCCTTTCTGCAATTAGCTCAAAACGAGTTTAAAATCAAAAGCAAGTGGCCAAAAGCCGGACGGATTGCAACACACGCACCAGCAATTTCTGGCCGCTACCACGGCACGGGCTGGCCCTGCCAGGTCACGAAGCTGCCGTTTTCTTCGGCGTGCAGCTGCTCGGCCAGCCGGATAATGCCGCGGGCCGAGTCGGCAGGTTCCTGGGTGGCGGCGTCGCCGCCCATGCCGGTGCGCATCCAGCCGGGGTCCACAATCACCGAAATCAGGCCCTGGTTGCCGATTTCGGCGGCCAGGCTGCGCATGTACATGTTCAGGGCGGCCTTGCTGGCGCTGTAGTGGTAGGGGTCGCCGGTGGCTTTCCAGGTCAGCGAGCCCTGGCCCGACGACATGCTGAGAATGCGGCCCTTGCGCCCGGCCCGCAGCAGCGGCAGCAGCGCCTGCGACACCAGCAGCGGCCCAATGGCATTCACCTGCATGGCCTCGATGGCATCGGCGTGGGTGAGCTGGCCGAGGCGCTGGTGGGCATCGCCGGAGCCCGCGTGCGGGTACACGCCGGCGTTGTTGATGAGTACATCGAGGGCATCGGTGGCGGCGCTCACGGCCAGCACGGCGGCGGCAATGGACGCGTCATCGGTCACGTCGAGGGACACGAGCACGAGGCGGTCGGCGTACTGCTGGCGCAACTGCTGCAAGTCGGTAGCCTCGGCGGGATGCCGGCTGGCGGCGAACACCTGGTCGCCCCGCTCCAGGTATTGGCGGGTAAGTTCGAGGCCCAGGCCCCGGTTGGCTCCGGTAATGAAAGCGCGCATAGTTGCTAGTGGGAAATGACGAGAAGAATGGGGCCGAAGTTTACGCAAAAAATGCGCAGCCGGCAGCAGCGGCAAGCCCTGCTGCCAAGCCGGTTCGAAGCGAAATAGTTTTCTTGCGGCTTCTATGGCTCCCCTCATCACCTCCCTCAGTCCGGCCGAAGCCCAGGCCCTGCTGCCTCAGCTCCACGCGCTGCTTCACGATGCCGTCGATTCGGGCGCTTCCGTCGGCTTTCTGCCGCCGTTGCCCGTTGCCGAGGCCCTCCACTACTGGCAAAGCGTTGTCGCGGCCATCGAAGCCGGCTCCCGCGTGCTGCTCGTGGCCCGCCAGCCCGGCGAAACCGACCTGCTGGGGGCCGTGCAGCTCGACCTGGCCACCCGGCCTAACTCCCTGCACCGGGCCGAAGTATCGAAGCTGCTGGTGCATCGGCGGGCGCGCCGGCAGGGCCTGGCCCGCCAGCTATTAGTAGTACTGGAGGACCATGCCCGCCAGCTGGCCCGCACCACGCTGGTGCTCGATACCCGCCACGGCGACATCGCCGAGCTGCTGTACCAGGCAATGGGGTACCAGTTTGTAGGGCTGATACCCGAATATTTTCTCAACAGCGACCGGCAGCTACACACTACGGCCGTGTACTATAAGCTGCTGCCCCCAAATGACTTAACCACGACCGCCGCTACTTTAGCAACCTCACGAGTCGGAAGCCGCCCCTGAAGCCCAGCCGGCCCGGCTACCCGGCCGGCACGATGCCGCGCTGGCGCAACAGTTCCGGGTAGGGGTTTTCGGTTTGGATGCTGCCGTCGGGCATCTCGTAGTAGATGCGGCCGTTGCGGCTGAAACACAGCGGGATGCCTTTGCGGCGCAGGTTTTCCTGGGCTTTAATTACGGCGTTTTGGCCAATGCGCTGAACTTCCTCAATATACCCCTGCGGAGCTTCCGAGATGATGGTTGATTTCATAATGAGCTATGAATTAAGTTCTTGTTCTTCGATAAACGCTTGAAAAACAGGTTGCACCTGAACGGTGAGGTTATGGTTTTGAAAGTTGGCTACGTACACAAATCGAGCGTCGGCATTCAAAACCATTTGCCATTCGTCGGCCAAAAGGCGGTAGGTGCGCCAAAAATTCTTCTTGCTCCGGGCAAATCGACGCATGATATCTTCCATCGGAATGTCATGTCCACCGTCCAAAACCCGCCCGGCTACCCGGCCGGCGGATAGCTCCCACGTTGGCAAAAACACGTAAACCAACGTTATACGGTATCCGGCCGCTACAAACTGCCGAAGTTGTTGCGCCAGGGAAAGCCCTGACAGCGTAGACTCAACAACCAGGTTGGCCCGAATTGTCCGCAATTCAGCCAGACGGGTTACAAAGGCTCGTCCCGCCGGGATGCGGGCATCACGCACGTTCTCGGGGCGAATGCTCCAGGCTATTTCGTCCGCATTCAAAAAGATGAAGTCCGGGTTGTCTGCTAAAAATTCGTGCGCGAACGTTGACTTGCCGGCTCCGTTGGGCCCGCCAATCAAAAACAGTTTTGGTTGGTCGTTCATCTTCCAAATGTACCTACCCGGCCGCGATGGCCTTCCGGCGCGAGCTCGTTTTGGGGGCGCGCTCCACGCCCTGCTCCAGCAGTTCGTCGTCGCGCTCGGTTTTCTTCACCCAGCTCACCGAGTACAGGTCCTTGCGACGGTCGCGCAGGTTGCGCACCGCGCCGCTGGTGTTCAGGTCTTTGAGCAGGTCGAGGTCGAGGTCGGCAATCAGCGTCATCTCCGTGTTGGGCGTGGCTTCGGCCACGATGGCATCGTGCGGGAAGGCAAAGTCCGACGGGCTGAACACGGCCGACTGCGAGTACTGAATGTCCATGTTCTCGACGCGGGGCAGGTTGCCCACCGAGCCGGTGATGGCCACGTAGCACTCGTTTTCGATGGCCCGGGCCTGGGCGCAGAGGCGCACGCGCTGGTAGGCGTTTTTGGTATCGGTCCAGAAGGGCACGAACAGGATTTTCATGCCCTCGTCGCTCAGCATGCGCGAGAGCTCCGGGAATTCCACGTCGTAGCACACCAGAATGCCGATTTTGCCAAAATCCGTGTCGAAGCACTTCAGCTTGTCGCCCCCGCGCATGCCCCAGTAGCTGGCCTCGTCGGGCGTGACGTGCAGCTTATACTGCTCGTCCACGGTGCCGTCGCGGCGGCAGAGGAAGGCCACGTTGTGCAGCTTTTCATCGAGGTAAACTGGCATCGAGCCGGCTACGATGTTGATGTTGTAGCTCACGGCCAGCTCCATCATCTTGACCTTGATGGGCTCGGTGAAGGCCGCCATGGCCCGGATGGCCACCGCCGGCGAATCCTCGTTGGTGAGGGCCATGAGCGGAGCGTTGAAGAATTCCGGAAACATCACGCAGTCAGACTTGTAGCCGCTCACGGTGTCCACGAAAAACTCAATCTGCTGCAACAGGTCTTCCAGGCTGCGGGTGGCGCGCATCTGCCACTGCACAATGCCGATGCGCACGTTGGATTTGGTGTTGCCGATGAGCTTTTCTTCTTCCTCGTAATACACGTTAATCCACTCCAGCAGCGTGGCGTAAGCCTTTGATTCGGAGTCGTAAGGCAGGTAGCCCCGGATGAGCTTCCGCACGTAGAACTCGTTGCTGAGCTGGAAAGTGAGGATGGGGTCGACCAATTCCTTGTTCCGCACCATCTCCACGTACTTGGCCGGGGTCATCTCGTTGGCGTAGGTAGCGTAGCCGGGAATGCGGCCACCGGCCACCATGGCGCGCAGGTTCAGGTTTTCGCACAGCTCCTTGCGGGCATCGTAGAGGCGGCGGCCCAGGCGCAGGCTGCGGTATTCGGGGTCCACGAATACGTCGACACCATAGAGCGTGTCGCCGTCCGAGTCGTGGGTGTCGAACTTGCCGTTGCCCGTGATTTTGGCGTAGGTGTGCTTGTCGCCGTACTTGTCATAGTCCACGATGATGGCCAGAGCTGCGGCCACCAGCCGGCCGTTGTCCTCGATACCAATCTGGCCCTCCGGAAACTTGCGAATCAGGGCGCTGAACTCGTCGGCCGACCACGCGCCTTCCATGTTGGAATACACCTGGTCCATAATGCCCTTAATCGCCTTGAAGTCGGAGCGGCGCAGGGTGCGCAGCACCAGCTTGTGGGCCGGCACGGCGGTAGGAGTGAGGAGCTCTTCCGAAGCCGGCTTACCTACTTTCTTGTGATGCGTGCCACCCGGAGTGGCGTGGCCGTTGGCCGTAGCCCCGGCCGATTTGCCGTTAGATGAAGTTGCCATACTATTTTGAAAACGATGCTGTAGAAAATGCCGGGCGCAGCCGCCCGCCCCACAAAATTACCCGTAAAAAAACCCGCTGGCAGGCGCTGCCAACGGGGCCTTAAACGAAAAGCCCGGCGGAACGGTGCCGCAGCCACTCAAAATTACTCCCGCACCACCCGGCGCGTGGCCGTGCCCTGCGCCGTCTGCACGGTCAACAGCACCACCCCCCGGAAGTTGCCAAACGCCTCGGCCGGAAGGCTGAGCACACTCGCGCCACCGCCAAAGCTGCGCTGAAACAGCCGCCGTCCCACCACATCGGTGGCCGACACGGTGAGCGGCCCGCTACCGGCCGGCACCGTGAGCAGGAGCGCCGTACCAATGGCGGAAGGGTTAGGATAGGCCGCCAGGGCAGCCTGAGTAGCCGCGTCGCGGGTGCCCAGGCGCACGATACGGCGATAAATGTCGCGGTATTCCACGCCGGTGATGGTTTCCTGGCCGGCCAGCACGCGGGTGGTAATGGTGAGGACCGGTACGCGGTGGGTTTTGGCCAGCCACTTGTACTCGCGGGTCACGGGCAGGTCGAAGCCCTGGCCCGGTGTGCCGCCAAAGGCCACGCTGTCGTGGTCGATGAGTTTGGTGACGACGCGCACCGTTTGGAACGAGCCGAAGGGCGTGACCAGCGTGCCCCAGGCATCGGGCTTGTTCACACGCTTGCGCTTCTGGCTGAGGTAGCCCACGGTGGAAATAGCGGCCGGCGTGGCAAAAAACGAGCTGCTGGAATCAGCCGCGCTGGCGAAGCTCAGCGGGAAGCGGTAAATGACGTCCTGCTGCGCCTGGTTGGTATATGTGACCGGCACCGCCGTGCCCGCCAGCGAGGCCCCAAAGCCCACCGAGCGAAAATCCTGGGTAGCCGCGGCCGCCGCCGATACGCTGTAAAACTGGTGGGTATCGGTAATCGGCAGGGGCACGGGCAGCCCGCCCGCCAGCGGTAAGGCCTGGGGCGAGGCCACCGTGGCGCGGTTCACGCCACCCAGCGGCCCAAATGTGAAGAGGTAAAACGGGGAAGTGGCCGTCACGCTGGCCACCGTCACAAACCGCTCCACGCGCTGCGACACGGCAATAAGGCCGGCGTAGTTCCAGGTCTGGTTGGCCCCCCGGCGGCTGAGGGGCGGGGCAGTGGCCGGTAGCACCGGACTGGCCGCGCTCAGCCGCAGCGTATCGACGGGCGCGGCGGCCGTGGCCGTTGGCATGTCGGTCCGGTCAATGATGGGCGAAACCGTCTGGGCCAGCGCGGGGGCGGTGGTCAGAAACAGCAGGGGTAAGAGTTGGCGCATATAATCGTGAACTGGGTGGCTACGAAGATAAAGCGGTTTCAGGGTCAGTGTAGCGTTTGTATTAGAATTAAAAATGAAGAATTAAAAATTAAAAAAACTGACTGTCAGATTTTTAATTTTTAATTCTTCATTTTTAATTCCATTCAACAAGGCAGAAAATGTTCCAATTGCATCAGTTGAAGCTACCGCTACACGCCCTGCATTTCCGGCACTTCGCCTTCGGGCACTACTAGCTTGCCGGCGGTGGCAGCTACAATCTGCTCCACCGTCACGCCGGGGGCGCGCTCGCGCAGCACAAAGCCGTCGGGGGTTATTTCGATTACGGCCAGCTCGGTCACGATTTTCTTTACGCAGCGCAGGCCGGTGATGGGCAGCGTGCAGTCAGTCAATAATTTAGACGAGCCATCGCGGGCGACGTGCTGCATGGCCACGATGATATTCTTGGCCGAGGCCACCAAATCCATCGCTCCGCCCATACCCTTGACCATCTTACCGGGGATTTTCCAGTTGGCGATGTCGCCGCGCTCCGAAACCTCCATCGCACCTAGGATGGTGAGGTCGACGTGCTCGCCGCGAATCATGCCGAACGAGTCGGCGGAGCTGAAGAGGCTGGAGCCGGGTAGGGTCGTCACCGTCTGCTTGCCGGCGTTAATAAGGTCGGGGTCAACCTGGTCCTCGGTGGGGAAGGGGCCCATGCCGAGCAGGCCGTTTTCAGACTGCAGCTCGACGTTGATGCCGGCCGGAATATAGTTGGCCACCAGCGTAGGAATGCCGATGCCGAGGTTGACGTAGGAGCCGTCTTTCACTTCCTGGGCGATGCGCCGGGCGATGCCGTGTTTGTCTAACATGATGTTGAGAAGGGGGGAGGTTGTCATGCTGAGCGCAGCCGAAGCATCTCTACCGCTTCGCCTGAGTTGTTGCAACGAAGCGGTAGAGATGCTTCGGCTGCGCTCAGCATGACGTTCTATTAATGATTACGACTGCCGCACCGTGCGCTGCTCGATGCGCTTCTCATAGTGCTGGCCCTGGTAGATGCGCTGCACAAAAATGCCGGGCGTATGAATCTGGTTGGGGTCGAGCTCGCCGGCGGGCACCAGCTCTTCCACTTCGGCCACCGTGATTTTGCCGGCCGTGGCCATCATCGGGTTGAAGTTGCGGGCCGTGCCTTTGTAGATGAGGTTGCCGGCGGTGTCGCCTTTCCAGGCTTTCACGAAGGCAAAATCGGCGGTGAGGCCGGTTTCCATCAGGTACATCTTACCGTTGAACTCGCGGCTTTCCTTGCCTTCGCCCACTTCGGTGCCGTAGCCGGCCGGGGTGAAAAACGCCGGAATGCCCGCGCCGCCAGCCCGGCAGCGCTCGGCCAGCGTGCCCTGCGGAATCAGCTCCACTTCGAGCTCGCCGCTGAGCAGCTGGCGCTCAAACTCGGCATTTTCGCCCACGTAGCTCGAAATCATTTTTTTCACCTGCTTGGTCTGCAGCAGCCGGCCGATGCCGAAGTCGTCGACCCCGGCGTTGTTCGAAATGCAGGTCAGGTTTTTCACGCCCAGGCGCAGCAGCTCCTGTATGGAGTTTTCGGGAATGCCGCACAGGCCAAAGCCGCCGAGCATCAGGGTCATGCCATCGGCCATGCCCTGCAGGGCGGCTTCGACGTTGGGAACAGTTTTATCTATCATTGGGTGGGATTTGGGCGCGGCCGGGCCGCGATTAGGGCCGAAAAGTACGTCACGGCGCGGGCTCGGGCCGGCAGCTAGCGGCGGCGAACCGGGCGGGCTGCCGGGGCCGGGCGCGCCGGGGCCATCGGCGTGGGCATCCCCGTGGGCACGTAGTCGTAGGGCAGGAACTCGCCGATTTTCTCGAAGCCCCAGTAGCCGCCAACGGCCACTTCGAGCGGATTGCGCAGCGAGCCGTCGGCCTGGATTTCGGCCTCATCGTCGGCCAGCTGCAGGCGCGACACCTGGCGCTGCAGCGGGTAGGGCGTGCGGGTGGGGCCCAGCGTGTTCATGCGCTGCTTGAAGCGCGGGTCCGGAGCTTCGCCAAAATGGGCCACCTGCAGCTGGCCGCTGAAGCGCAGGTAGACGCGGCCGTTGGGTTTCACCCGGCGCAGGCTGTCGATGGGCCGGGGCTCGGGGTAGAGGGTGGCCAGCTCGGGGGCCTCGCGGCTCCAGCGGCGCAGCGAGTCCTTTTCAGCGGGCGAGTAGGCCCCGGCCGCGCCGGCGGCCAGCAGGGCCGTGCGCTGCTGCTGGTTGCGCTCGTAGCGGGGGTTGGCCACCACGCGTACCTGCTGGGCCAGGAAGCTGCCGGCCGCCAGGCGGTTGGTGTAGAGGGAGCGCAGAAAGTGCATGAATGAGCCCGTGTAGGCCGTGAGGCGGTTGGCAGCCCACAGGCGGCGCTGGGCCTCGTCGCGCGGCTTCATTTCTTCGAATACCGGCTGGCCGTAGTAGGTAATGGATTGAGCGTCTTTGTCGTAGGCGAAGTACAGGCCGTAGTATTTCAGGCGGTAGCCCAGGGCATCGTTGTCGATTTGCAGGAATTCCTTGGTGCGGGCCGTCAGCTCCTGGGTCGAGTCGTCGAGCATCACGCGCACATCGTCGGGGTTGCTGATGCGGCACTGCTCCGAAAACGTGCTGCCCCCGATAAACAGCTCGGTGAACTGGCGGTACTCCTCGGGCTTGTTGGGCGCGGGCTTCACCACTACTTCGCCCAGCTGGTTGCCGGTGGGGGCCAGGTTCAGGGTCAGGCGCTGGGGCGCGGCTTCTACGGTAATTGTTTGCTTGCCAAGGCGGTAGCCCAGGTAGGAGCCCACGATGTCGTAGGTGCCTTTCGGCACGCGCGGAAACTCAAACTCGCCTTTTTCGGTAGTGGTCGCGCCCAGCGTGGTGTTAGCCAGAAATACACTGGCGAAGGACAGCGGCTCGTGCGTCACCGAATCGAGCACCACGCCGCTAAGTTTTCCCTGGGCCTGGGCGGCGTTCAGGGTAAGCAGCCAGGCGCCGCACAGCAATAATAGTGCTTTAAAATAGCTCATTGTCAGGGATTAGGGTGATTGAAAGGCCAGCGGACTAGGCCAGCGCTGCTCTCGTATTCTGCGCATCCAACGCCAACTGGGCCGTTAACGCGTCCAGGCCGTTGTATTTTTCTTCGGCCCGCAGCCACGCCACGAATTCCAGCGTCAGCTCCTGGTCGTATAAATCCCCATTGAAATCAAGCAAGTTCACTTCAATGGTCTGGGCCAGCTCGGCCCCGATGGTGGGCCGCACGCCAATGCTGAGCATGGCCGGGTGCCGGGTGCCGGCCGCCGTGACGGCCCACACGGCATAAATACCCCGCGCCGGCACCAGCTTCAACGGCTCCCGAACGTCCAGATTAGCCGTGGGGTAGCCGATGGTGCGGCCCAGTTTCCGGCCGTGCACCACCGTGCCGGTGAGCGGGTAGTGGTAGCCGAGGTAGCGGTTGGCCGTGGCAATATCGCCCTGGCGCAGCGCCTGGCGGATGCGCGTGCTGCTCACGCCCACGGCGTCCACGTCCTCGCGCGGGATTTCTTCCACGGCCAGGCCGTAGCGGTCGGCGTTTTGGCGCAGGTAGTCGAAGCCACCCTCGCGGTTCTTCCCAAACCGGTGGTCGTAGCCAATTACCAACTGCTTAGCACCCACGGTGGTTAGCAGCAGGTTCTGGATGTAGTCTTCCGAAGTCCACTGCGCGAACTCCCGGGTGAAGGGCACGATGAGCAGGTAATCAACGCCCAATTCAGCCAATTTCGCAATTCGCTCGTCTAGGGTGTTAAGCAGCTGCAAATCCAGTAGTTCGGGGTGGGAGGGCGGCGGGCCCAGCACCAGCCGCGGGTGCGGCCAGTAGGTGATAACCACCGCGGGCGCGGCGCTGGCCTGGGCCACCTCGCGCAGCCGGGCCAGAATGCGCTGGTGCCCCACGTGCACCCCATCAAAAGTGCCGCTGGTGACCACGGCATTGCCAAGGAACGGAAACTGGGCCGGGTCGCGGATGACGTGCATAAGGCGCCGGAGAAGCAAAAAGTAGGAAATAGAACAGTTTCGCTTTTTGTGTACTAAGTTAAAAGTTGAGAGTTAAAAGTTGAAAAGCAGATACAATGATTTTTAACTTTTAACTCTCAACTTTTAACTTTCTGAAAGGGGTACACTAACCTGAAAACCGCTGTAAAAGCGCCGCGAAGGTAAGACGCGCTATTCGGGCGCGTTCCCGGGCGCGGCGGCCGGCGTTTCGCCCGCTTCATGCGCCTCGTGCTCCTTAGCGGCCAGGGCATCAGCCTGCAGCGCGGCAAAGTATTGCAGACCAGCCCGATTGGGTGCGGTGCGCTGGCGCTCGGGCCGGGCCGGCCGGTCACCTTCGGCGCGGGGCGGGCGCAACGCCTCGATGTCTTCGAGCGAAAACGCGTCCTCGACGCGGTACTCGCCAATGCGGGTCCGCACCAGGCGGGTGAGGTGCGCGCCGCAGCCCAAAGCCACCCCAAAGTCGCGGGCCAGGCTGCGGATGTACGTGCCCTTGGAGCACACCACCCGAAAGTCGACTTCGGGCAGGGCAATGCGCGTGAGCTCGAAGACTTTGATGTCGACGGTTTTGGGCTTGATTTCAGCTTCCTGGCCATTGCGGGCCAGCTCGTAGGCGCGCTTGCCGTCGATTTTTACTGCCGAAAAAATCGGCGGCGTTTGCTGAATGAGGCCGGTAAACTGGGTCGTGGCGGCCGCAACTTCCTCATCGGTGAGGTGGGCGTAGGGACGCACCAGGTCCACGGCCGTTTCCAGGTCGAAGCTGGGCGTGGTTTCGCCCAGGCGAAAGGTGCCGGTGTATTCTTTTTCCTGCGCCTGAATCAGGTCAATTTCCTTGGTTTTCTTGCCCGTGCAGAGGATGAGCAGGCCCGTAGCCAGCGGGTCGAGGGTGCCGGCGTGGCCGATTTTCTTGATGCGCAGCGCGTTTTTCACCTTGCGCACCACGTCGAACGACGTCCACGTCAGGGGTTTGTCGAGGAGCAGGACTTCGCCCGTCTCAAAGTCAAAATCGGCTAGTGTTTTCATACTCATACCAGGTTTAAAGGAAGTTTCAGGGCCAACATAATCAGCAAAATGCCCCCCGCGATGATGCGGTAGATACCAAACGCCCGAAACCCATATTTTGCTACAAAGCCCACAAACAGCCGGATGGCCAGCAGCGCCACCACAAAGGCTACGGCGTTGCCCAGGGCCAGCTGCTTCAGCTGCTCCGCCGAAAACAGGTGGCTCAGGTCCCCGCCCTGGGCTTTGGCGTCTTTGTAGTAGTCGTACACGTCCTTGACCGCGGCGGCCGCCATGGTTGGCATGGCCAGAAAGAACGCAAACTCGGCCGCCGACTGCCGCGTGAGCTTCTGGGTAAGCCCGCCGATGATGGTCGCGGCCGAGCGGCTGGTGCCCGGCACCACGGCCAAGCACTGGAACAGGCCAATCATCAGCGCCTCCTTAAAACCGGGGTTGGTGACGGGGTGGCCGCCTTCGTTGGGGTCCTTCTGCGGAAACCAGCGGTCGATAAACAACAGCACCACGCCACCCACTACCAGCATCACAGCCACCGTCGTCACCGATTCGAGCAATGCGTCGATATGCTTTTTGAAGAGCAGGCCCACCAGCACAATGGGCAGGAAAGCCACCAGCAGCTTCAGGTAAAAGTCGATGCTTTGAAAAAAGCGCCGCCAGTACACCGCAAATACCGACAGAATGGCCCCCAGTTGAATAACTACCAGATAGAGCTTGAAAAACGGCGTAACCGGAATGCCCAGCAAAGCCGAAGCAATAATCATGTGGCCGGTGCTGGAAACGGGCAAAAACTCAGTCAGGCCCTCCACGATGGCGAGGAGCAGCGCGTGCCAGTAGGTCATTTTTAGTGGTTAATGGTTAGTGATGAGTGGTAAGTGGTGAGCACAAGCACCCACGACTACCAAGCCCTCGCCACCAGATTAAAGGCGCTTGTAGGCCGGAGCGGCGGCTGGGGCGGCGGGAGCGGCGGTTGGCAATTCAACCGTGAAAGGAGCGTTAACCGGGGCCGCCGGGGCGGCCACCACCGATTTATCACGCACCAGAATGGCCGCAAACTCAATGGCAAACCCGGCGATGAGCAGCAATGGCCCCAGCGTGATGCCGACGAAATCCTCGCCGTAGTTGCTCTTGTCGCCAAACATCATGGTGATGAAGCCGGCGGCCAGCGCGGCCAGCCCAATCCACATCAGGCGGTAGTTGCGGGGACCAAAGGCAAAGCGGAAGGTGGTTGGTTGCATAGGGCAGTTATCAGTTGACGGTGAGCAGTTAGTAGTTAAGAGAGAGCAAAATTGTTAACTGCTCACTGACAACTGTTCACTGATTTAATACAGGTCGTCGAGCGACATTTTGAGGTACTTGTGCACGGCGCGGGCCGAGCTGAAAAAACCGATTACTACGCCCAGCCCTACCACGCCCAGCAGGAGCAGGCCCAGCCGCAGGTCGTCGCGCAACAGGCGCAACGGCTCCACTTCGAGGTAGGCGTATTGTAGTAGCGCGATTAGCAGCAGCGCCGCCAGCACGCCGCTGGCCAGGCCCTGCCACGTAGCCCGCCGCAAAAATGGCTGCTGGATAAAGAGCCGCGTAGCCCCCACCAGTTGCATGGACCGGATAAGAAAACGCTGCGAGAACAGCGCCAGCTTAATCGTATTGTTAATCAGAATGACCACCACCAGCACCAGCACCGCCGCGAAGCCCAGCAGCACGAGGCTCACCCGGGTCAGGTTGTGGTTGATGCTGGCAAACAGGTCCTGCGGGTACTGCACCTCAAACACGCCGCGCTGCGTGGAAACGCTGCGCTCCAGCTGGCGCAGGTGCATGGTATCAGTGTATTCGGGCTTGATTTTGAGCACGTAGGCATCGCGGAGCGGGTTGTCGCCGAGGAACTGGCGAAAGTCCTCACCAGTGCTTTGCAGCAGCTGGCGGGCCCCTTCTTCCTTGCTCACGAACCGAATCTGGGGCTTGCCTTCGCGCTCAGCCACGAAGGGCTGCTGGCCCAAATCCTGCTGCAGGCGCAGCAGCTCAGTTTCGGGCAGGTCGCGGTCGAGATATACCTGCACTTCCAAATTCTGGCGCACCACTTCACTCAGCTTCTGGGCGTGTAGCAGCAGCAAGCCAAATAAACCAATGACCACCAGCGCCAGCGTAATGCTGAACACCACGAGCAGCGTGGGGTAAGAGCCGAGCTTTTTCTTGCGACTGGAAGGAGTGGTGGGGGCGGCCATATCGGGCAAAGGTAGCAAACGAGGCTAGTAGAACGACAACTCCCCTCCTTCGCTAAGGAGGGGATGCCAAACCGCAGGTTTGGCTGGGGTGGTTGGATTCGTTGAACGATGGCCGAACAATGAATAACGCGCCGTTCGCGTCCGGTCGTTCGTCCATCGTTCAACGAATCCAACCACCCCCGTTTTTGCTGCGCAAAAACTCCCCTCCTTAGCCAAGGAGGGGAGTTGACCGGCACTTTATCCAACCCTAAAAATTCGTGTGCGGGTCTTCGTCCACGGTCAGCACTTCCTTCGAGTCGCGGGCTTTCTGGGTGTTGCGCTCCTTCTTGCCCGGTTTTTTGCGGCTGAATAGCTCCCCAAACGAGTTGAACTGCTCGGTGTGCAGCAGCGAGAGGCCCGCGCGGGGCTGGTTGATGGTTTCCAGGTCGCGCGGGGTGGTTTCGTAGCGCAGCTTGGTGCGGAACTTGCCGTCGGGGCGCAGGTAGTACTCCAGGCTCAGGTCGCCCAGGAGGGAGGCCTGGCCGGCGGTATTGCCGGAGGTGGCAGGCCCGCCGTTGCCAACATTCGGGGCCGTCAGGTTGGGATTGCTGGTAAAGCCACCCTCGCGCGTCACGCGCAAACGGCCGTTCAGAAACGAGTAGCTCAGGCGCACTTGCAGGGCTTGCAGCTGGTCGGCGGTGATGCCGTTGATATTGAAATCAATTTCCAGGTTCTGGTCGATTTGCGAAGTGAGCAGGCCGAGCTGGGTACTCAGTACCTGGCCCAGGCTCTTAAACGCCGTATTGTCCTGGCCCCGAATGGAAATGGTATTGCCAAACGAACCTAAGGGCGAGAGCTGCTTAAAAACCAGTAAGCTGAATACCTGACGGTTCAGCTCCTGCTCATCGTTGCGCAGCGAGGTAGTGAAGTTTGCCAAATCACTCTGGAGGGTGCCCGGCGTGTCATTAAACTCCAGATTCAGCCTGATGGCGGGCAGCAGCAGCGGCCCGGTCAGGTTCATCACGGCCGTGACGGGCACCACGGCGGCCCCGCCGGCGTTGGCGCCCAGCACGGGAGCCAGCGAGGTCCGCTGCGTATAGGTGGCCGTCACGTTCATCTCGCCGGCCAGCGGGTCGCCGTTCCAGGAAATAACGCCGCCGGGGCGCACCACAAACTCCTTGTTAATCAGGCCCTGCAAGGTGAAGTTATAGGCCCCGCGCACAATTTCGACCTGCCCATACATGTTGAACTCGCCCCGCGTGTCGATGGCCATGCGTAGCTGCCCGGCCGCCGAGCCGCGAATGACGTCGCCGGTGCTCTCGTCGAGCAATATTTCCATGTACGCCTCGGGCGTGATGGTCAGGTTCATGTTCAGGCGCAGGCCCGAGAGGTCAACTTTGTCCTGCGCGGCAATGGTTATGGCCTTTTTCGTGATGACCGTATCGCCCACCGGGTTGTTGTTCACGAACTTGATGTAGCCCGCCTTCTGCGCCTTGGCCGCGTTGTCGAGCGGCAGCGAAATGCGGGTGCCGGCCTCGCTGCTGGCCCGCACCGTCACGTCGAGGTCGTCGGTGGGGCCGCTTACCCGGGCCGTACCCGTGGCGTAGGCCGTGCCGAAATACATCTCGTTGTCTTTGCGCGTCGTGTTGAGTACCTGCATCTTGCGGAAAGTAGCCGCGATGTCCAGGCTCATGTTTTTGAAGCCCCGGTGGCGCACCACGCCGTCCACGGTGCCGGTATTGCCCAGCACGTCGCGCAGCCTCACGTTGCGGAACTCTATCGACGTGTTGGTGAAGCTGATGCGGTTGGCAAACGTGTAGGTAGTGCCCAGGTAGCCGAAGGTGAGGCGGCCGTTGCTCACGTCGACGTAGCCCAGCAGGTTGGGCGCGGCAAAGCGGCCCGTGAGTCGCAGCTCGCCCCGCCCCGTGCCCCCCAGATTCTTAAACAACGAGCCCAGAAATGGCTGCGCCAGGATAATGGGCGCATCGTTGAGGGTGCCCGTCAGGTTGAGCTGGTTGGTGGCATCCTGCGGGGCAATGTCGCCGAGCACCGTGAGCACCGACTGCCCGCCGCGGGCCACGTCCATGTTCAGGCGCAGCTTGCTGGCGGCATTATCCCAGTCGGCCCGCCCGGCTACCTGGCCAATCAGGGTGCCGTCGTATTTCAAGGAATCCACGCCCAGCGTGCTGCTGATGGCCAGCGGGCCGTACACGCCACTCACGGTGCCTTGGGCATTAAGGCGGCCGGCCAGGCGCTGCCCGGTGAGGCTGTTGAGGGTCGCCAGCTCGAAATCCTTGGCCTGCAACAGCAGCGGCGGCTTGCTGTTGTCGGGCGAGATAAAGCCCTGCGCACTCACAAACTGCTCGCCGCTGCTGAACGTCAGGTTCCTGATGTCGAACTCCTTGCCGTAATCCGAAATTCGCACCGAGTTATCGGCCGCGATGGTCCAGTCCTTATCCAGCAAGTGCAGGCCCGACTGCCGGAACACCACTTCCACGGCACGGGGCAAAAAGCCCAGCGAACCGTTGATGGTGGCTTTGTTGGTGGTGCCCGTCTGGGCCAGGGAAGTCGAGAAGTTGATGCGCTGCTGGTCCCACACGCCTTCAATCACAAACTTTTCGGTGCGCCCCAGCGTGGGCAGCACCTGCCGGTCGCTCGTGATGCTGGCCTGGGCCAGAATGTCGGGCTTGTAGGGCAGCTTCGACGTCAGGAAGTCGAAGTCATCGTTCACCGTCATCACCGGGCCGTAGCGCAGGCTGTCGAGGTGGCCGCCGAGCTGGAAAATCGAGGTTTCGCCATTCCGGAACGAGCCGTCGATGCGGCTGCCGTTGGCCACCTGCAGCTCGGGCACGAACAGCGCCAGCACGGGGTTGGGTTTCTTCAGATTCAGCAGTAAGTCAACCTGATACACTGGCAGCACCCGCTGACGCTTCTGGCGGTAGTAGTTGGCCGTGGCCGTGGCATTACTCTCAAAGTTGAGGCGGTACTCGGTGATGAGCGTCTGCACGTCGCGCACCACGTCGGAGGTGTTGAAGGTGCCCGCCAGCCTGGCATCCACGGCTTCCGAGCGCAACGTTACACGGCGCTGGTTCAGGCGGTTGCGCGTGCTCACTACGTCCAGCGTATCGAGGCGCAGCTCCCGGCCGTTCAGACCAAAGCGCGACTTGCGCAGGTAGGCGTAGCCCACCAGCGAGTCGAGCTGCACGCCTTTAAAATTGACGTCGGCCGTGGTGGCCACGGTGATGGGCTGGCTGCTCAGGCCCAGGGTGCGCAGGTTGGCGTAGTCAATCGTGGTTTTAACGTCGATATTTTCATGCTTGCGCTCCAGGTCAACGCGGCCGTCGGCCACCAGGCGCACGGCCGGGTCGTTGATGCTCAGGTGGCCGTTGAAGTGCTGGGGCCGGAAGTCGCCGTCGACCGCGATGTTTTGGTAGCGATAGCCGCGCAGCCAGATAGCCGGCACCGTGACTTTGGCCCGGCCCCGCGCAAACGCCGGCAGGAAGCCCGTGCCCGCCACGCGCCCGTTCAGCGTCACGTCCCGAACCACCGACTCATCGCCCAGAAACTTGCCCAGCTGAAACGCGTTGGAGCGGATGGTGCCCGCGTAGGTCGCGTGGGTGAGGTCGGTTTTGGTCTTGAGGTTGATGTCCGTGGCCACAAAGCCCAGGGCCGTATCGAACGACGCATTGGCCACGAAGTCGCTGTAGAAACCCAGTATCTGGCCCTGCAGCTTCACGGTGCCCAGGCGCTGCACAATCTTGTTGGCCGAGGCCGGCAGCCATTTCTTCAGGTCGCTGGTTAGCACCACCGAGGGCAGCAGGCGCAGGTCGATGAAGCTCTCCCGGTAGTTAGGCAGGCCGTCGGCGTGGGCGCGCTTGGCCACAATGTGCGTGCCTTTTCCGTAGCGCACGTCCAGGTTGTTCACCTTGAAATCGCGCACGTAGCCCGAGGCATCGCCCGAAATAGCCACCGACTCGTGCAACGTCGCCAGCTGCGGCGCAAACTTGGCAATGTCGTCCGTGTACACCCGCGAATTGCGCAGGCGCGCAATAGTCTTCATCGAGTCGTTGTAGTCGGAGAAGTTGCCAAATACCCGAAATTCGAACCGCAGGTAATCCTTGATTTGGCTCCGGCCCACGCGCAAACTCAAATCCTTAAATTCCCAGAAGTGCGGCCCGTATTTCATGTCCGCCGTGATTTCGCGCAGCTGCGTTTGCGAGGGCGTTTCCACGGCGTGGAGCTGGCTGATGCGCAGGGCCAGCGTGTCGGCTAGCTGAATTCTGGAGATGTCGGCGTAGATGCTGTCAACCTGCATATGGTCGTAGTCGATGCTCTGGCCGTAGGTTTTCGAGCGGGGCGCATCGCCTTTCTCAATGGCAAAATGGCCGTTGCGCAGGGCCACGGCGGCAATCTGAAAATCGAACGGGGCCGCCTTGCTCGTATCCTTCGACGGCCCAATCAGCCGCCTCACGGCTGCCGTAAACTGGCTGAACGTGGTAGAGTCAGGCTGGCCCGGCAAATTCTTCAGCTCAAAGCGCGGCTCATTCAGCGTGAGCGTACTGATGTGCAGGTGGCGTGGGTCGAACACCGAGAACAGGCTGATATCCGCATCGGCCCGGCCAACGCTGAACAGCTCGCCCCCGCGCCGGTCTTTCACGCGCACCCCATCCAGCAGCACCCGCGAAAACGGCCGCACATCAACCCGCCCAATAGTTACTTCCTGCCCGAGTTTCCGGGTCAGAAACTCCGCCGCCTTGTGGGCGATGCGCGTTTGCACGCTCGGCACCCGCAGGGCCAGCAACGCCCCCACCACGGCCAGCACCACCACCAGCCCGAGGCCCAGCAGTACTTTCAGCAAAATGGAGAAGAAACGACGCACCAGGGCAGGGAATGAGAGCGAAAAAACGCAGATTAATCCGCAAAGTTGCGGTTTTTTAGCTATTTGAGCCAACCGCTGGCCCCGGCCGGCCCGTCGCCGACCCGGGGAACGGCCCGGGCCAGGCGCTGGTTCAACTCTCGTGCCAGCCGGCCAGCCTGGCATTTCGGGCCGGCCCCGCCCCCCGCACCGCTACCTTTGCGGGGCCCACGCCACGGCGTTGCGGCGCGTCATTCCTGCGGCTCCGGCCCCAAAACGCCTGCCGCCGCTCTTTCAGATTTACCGTTTCCCCATGCTTGCTCATCCCATTATTCTCGCCATCGAGTCATCCTGCGACGACACCGGCGCGGCCGTGCTGGCCGGCGGCCAGCTTCTGAGCAACGTGGTGGCCACCCAGAAAGTCCACGAGCAGTACGGCGGCGTGGTGCCCGAGCTGGCCTCGCGCGCCCACCAGCAGCACCTGCTGCCCGTCGTCACGGCCGCGCTCAAAGAAGCCGGCATCACCAAAGCCGATTTGGATGCCGTGGCTGTGACCCAGGGCCCCGGTCTGCTCGGCTCCTTATTAGTAGGCGGCATGTTTGCCAAAACCCTGGCGCTGGCCCTCGATAAGCCCCTGCTGGCCGTGAACCACATGCGGGCGCACATCCTGGCCCATTTCCTGCGCGACCCCAAACCCGACTTTCCCTTCCTCTGCCTCACCGTGAGCGGCGGCCACACCCAGCTGGTGGTGGTGAAGTCGGCGCTGGAAATGGACGTCATCGGCCACACCATCGACGATGCCGCCGGCGAAGCGTTCGACAAAACCGCCAAGCTCCTGGGCCTGCCGTACCCCGGCGGCCCGCACCTTGATAAGCTGGCCCGCACGGGCAACCCCCAGCGCTTTGCCTTTCCGGTAGGGGCCATGCCGGGCTACGATTTTTCCTTCAGCGGCCTGAAAACGGCGGTGCTCTACTTTCTGAAAAAGGAAATCGCCGCCAACCCCAACTTCGTGGCCGAAAACCTGGCCGACCTCTGCGCCAGCATTCAGCATACCATCGTGGCCACGCTGCTGCGCCAGCTCCGCCGCGCCGCCGCCGATACCGGCCTCACCCAGGTGGCCCTGGCCGGCGGCGTGGCCGCCAACTCCGGCCTGCGCACCGCGCTGGAGGCCGAAGCCGTGGCCCAGGGCTGGCAGGTTTTCATCCCCGACTTCGCCTTTTGCACCGATAACGCCGCCATGGTGGCCATGACCGCGCATTTCCAGTACGAGGCCGGCGACTTTGCTACCCAGCTCAGCAGCCCCAACCCGCGCCTGAAGCTGACGTAGGCGTAGCTTCGCGCCCCGTTCGCAACGTACTGCTTGTAGCACATGCTTTAGCTTGTGCATCGTTGCACGTTTCCGGCACAAGCTAAAGCATGTGCTACAATTATCCCACCATGGCCAAAGACGATAAACCCATCATCATCAACATCAAAAACCGCCGCGCCAGCCACGAATACACCTTTCTGGCCAAGTACGACGCGGGCGTGATGCTGCAGGGGACCGAAATAAAAAGCATTCGTGAAGGCAACGTGAACCTCACCGACGGCTACTGCCTGTTCCACACCGATGGCAGCCTCTGGATTCATTCCATTCGCATCGCACCCTATTCCTTAGGTACTTACAACAACCACGATGCCATGCGCGAGCGCAAGCTCCTGCTCAACAAGCGCGAGTTGAAGCAGCTGGCCGGCAAAAGCGTGGACCAGGGCCTCACCATCATCCCCCTGCGCTTATTCGTGACCGACCGCGGCTTCGCCAAAATCGAAATCGCCCTCGCCCAGGGCAAAAAACTCTACGACAAGCGCAACGACCTCAAGGAAAAAGCCCAGAAGCGCGACATGGAGCGGATGTAGCCCTCCTGTCATTGCGAGTGGAGCGCAGCGCAACGCGGCAATCCGTCCTTCTAATTGCGACCAACCTGATAATGTGACAAGTCCTGATATTGCGCAGTGCCGGGGCTTGCTTTAGACAAGCTTTGTCACATTTCCGGGCTGGTCGCACAGGGAGGAAGGATTGCCGCGCTCCACTTCGTGTCGCTCGCAATGACAACGGCTACCGTTCTTTGCAGCAACTCACCACCTCACCACCTCACTATTTCACCTTTGAATCCCGGTATCTGCGCGCTGAGCGCCGTCCCCGTCCGCGCCGAGCCCAACGACCGGGCCGAGCTGGTCACCCAGCTGCTTTTTGGCGAATGCTACCAGATTCTGGTTGCCCAGGAAAGCTGGCTGCAAGTTCAATTGGCCGCCGACAACTACGTGGGCTGGATTGACACTAAGCAGCACACGCCCGTTTCGCCCGAGTACTACGCCGCCTGGTGCGCCCAGGACCACCCCCGCGCCCTCGACGTGGTGCAGGCCGTGAGCGACGCCACCACCAAAATCCCGCTCACGCTGGGCTGCCGCCTGCCGTTTTTCGACGGCATGAACCTGCGCCTCGGCGACCAGCAGTATTTTTTCAACGGCACCGCCACCAACCCCAGCGCTGCGCCCGATGCCACGCGCCAGGCCCTACTGCTGCGCAAAATGGCGCTCATGTACCTGAAAGCGCCCTACGTGTGGGGCGGCAAAAGCATCTTCGGCCTCGACTGTTCCGGTCTCTGCCAGCAGCTTTATGGCTTGGTGGGCATTCAGCTCCCGCGCGATGCCCGCCAGCAGATTGACCACGGCCGTACGGTGCATTTCGTGTCCCAGGCCAAGCCCGGCGACCTTGCCTTCTTCGACAATGCCGAAGGCCGCATCGTGCATGTGGGCATGGTCATGGACGAAGCACAGATTCTGCACGCTCACGGCGAAGTTCGCCTCGACCCGCTCGACCACAACGGCATCTACAACCGCGAGCGGCAGCGCTACTCCCACAAGCTACGGCTGATAAAGCGCCTGCTGCCGGAATAGGCGCGGGCAAATCATTGGCACTTAGAACGTCATGCTGAGCGGAGCCGAAGCATCTCGCGTGGGGTAGTAAATTCAGTCAATTGGGTTACTGCTGCATGCGAGATGCTTCGGCTCCGCTCAGCATGACGTTCTGTTTTCCTACTATCGGCCTACTGAACTTAACCCCGCCACGCTTGTTTATTCGCTTGGAAACCGCTAGCTTTCGGCGGGTTATCCGACCCCCCAAGCGTGTATGGACCAAAAAGTGTTAGTGCTGAATGGCGACTATACCGCCATCACCCTGTGCAGCGTGCAAAAGGCGTTTGTGCTCTTATTTCTCGATAAAGCGGAGATGGTAGCCAAGTCGGAGCACGGCACGCTGCGCACCATTTCGCATGCCTACCCCAAGCCGAGCATCATCCGCTTGCAGCGCTACGTGCGCGTGCCCTATAAAGGCATTGCCCTGAGCCGCCACAACATCTTCAAGCGCGACCATTTCGAGTGCCAGTACTGCGGCTCGCCCAAAAACCTGACGCTTGACCACGTAGTGCCCCGCTCCCGCGGCGGAGAATCTTCGTGGACCAACCTGCTCACGGCCTGCGCCCGCTGCAACCACGCCAAAGGCCACCACACGCCCGGCGAGGCGGGTTTAACTATTCGGCAGCATCCCAAAAAGCCTACCCTGGCCGGCTTTCTCAAGCTCTCGGCGGGCACGATTGACCAGAACTGGCACGCGTATCTAAACTAAGTACGGCGGTACGGGGTTGGGCGGAAGTACATTTGTCGCTCATCTTCCCAAATCCCGTCCATGGCCTTACCCAAATTCGCAGCTACTCGCTCGTTTCATACTGAGCTAAAAACCCGGATAAATCAGTATTTCGAGGAGTCCGGTCGGCCGATGACGGGTAATTTCAGCCTCTTGTTCAAAGCGGTATTGCTCGTGAGCATCATGGTGGCGCTCTACGTTCACTTGGTGTTTTTCACGCCGCCCACCGGCTGGGCCTTGCTCGAATGTGCGTTGCTGGGCTGCGTTATTGCCGCTATTGGCTTCAACGTGATGCACGATGGCGCCCACGGCAGCTTTTCGCGCTACCCCTGGATGAACCGCATGGCGGCCTACACGCTGGGCGTGCTCGGCGGCAGCCCCTACATGTGGAACTCCAAGCACAACCTCATCCACCACACCTACACCAACATCGAGGGCCACGACGACGACATCAACATCCAGCCCTGGATGCGCATGACGCCCGACCAGCCCAAGCACCCGCTGCATCGCTACCAGCACTTCTACTTCTGGGCCCTCTACTGCATGCTCTACACGTCCTGGATTTTTGCCATGGACTACCAGAAGTACTTCACGCGTCAAATCGGAGCCATTGGCCTCAAGCCGATGAGCACCAGCGAGCACGTCAGCTTCTGGGGCTTCAAAGTGCTGAACCTCTTGCTTTACGTAGTTCTTCCTATTTACATGGTGGGCTTCCTGCCGTGGTTTGCCGGCTTCATGCTGAGCACGGCCGTCGCCGGTTTGGTCCTGAGCATGGTGTTCCAGCTGGCCCATACCGTAGAGGATGCCGCCTTCCCCGTGCCCCACGCCACCACCGGCAAGCTCGAAGACGAGTGGGCCATCCATCAGGTGCGCACCACGGCCAACTTCGCTACTGACAACAAAGTGGTAAGCTGGTTGGTAGGTGGCCTCAACTTCCAGATTGAGCACCACTTGTTTCCCAAAATCTCGCACGTACACTACCCGGCCATCAGCAAAATCGTGCAGCAGGTGTGCGACGAGTTTGATGTGAAATACAACAACTACCGCCACACCCGCTCGGCCATTGCTTCGCATGTAGGCTACCTACGCCAGATGGGCCGCGCTGCGTAGTGTAGCTGAAACAGCCAAAGAAAAGAGGCCCGACGTATTTACGTCGGGCCTCTTTTCTTTGGCTATGAAGTTAGCAGGAGCTATTGGCCGCCCAGAAAGGTGAGCAAATCCTTGGTCAACCGGTCCTTAGCAGTGAAGAACAGGCCGTGGGGGGCACCTTCGTACACCTTTAGCTCGGCCCCTGCCACCATTTTGGCGGTGCGCTCACCGCTCACCGGGAAGGGTACGGTCTGGTCCTTGTCGCCGTGAATCACGAGCGTGGGCACGGTTATCTTCTTCAGGTCGTCGCGGAAGTCGGTGCTTGAGAATGACGTTACGCAATCATCAGTAGCGTTGGGGGCGGCCAGCGTGGTTACGGTCTGGTTCCAGTTCAGCACGGCCTGGCTCACGGGGTGGCTGATGAGGCTCTGGCCGTAGAAGTCCTTGGCGAAGCTCTCCAGGAAAGCAAACCGGTCTTTGGCAATGCCTTCGTGCATGCCGTCAAACACTTTCTGCGGCACCCCGTCGGGGTTGTCGGCGGTTTGCAGCATAAAGGGCGTCACGGCGCTCACAAATGCTACACGGGCCACACGGGCTTGGCCGTAATTGCCGATGTAGCGGGCAATTTCGCCGCCACCCATCGAGAAGCCCACCAGCGTCACGCCGGTCAGGTCCAACTCCGTCAGCAGCGCGTTCAGGTCGGCGGCCAGCGTATCGTAGTCGTATCCGCCCCACGGGCGCGACGACCGACCGAAACCGCGCCGGTCGTAGGCAATCACGCGCTTGCCGGCCTTGGCCAGCGCCACCGCTTGGTGCTCCCACATGGTATGGTCGAGCGGCCAGCCGTGGATGAGCACCACCGGCGCGCCCTGCCCCCAGTCTTCATAGAAAATATTGACCGGGTGTCCGGCGGCATCGTTGCCTGCTTTGATGTGAGCCATTAGAAAAGAGAATTGTGAAAGTCGAGCTTTCCTTTACTGATGCATCCTCGCCGAGGTTGTGCCGAAGGATGTTAATATTGTGGCTTACTGCTTACTGCTTACTGCTTACTGTAATAAATAAGCCAGTAAAGACGATTAGCAAGCCGACCTATTTCTATTGAAAAACCTTCGTTATCAATGTTCGGCTTATCCTCAACTACCCTCCTGCTAACGGTTACGCTTCTTGTTTTGGCGTGGTCATTCCAAGCATACTGGGGAGTGCGGACATTTTTTGAGGCAATGGATGATGTTCGACAGGGAAGTAAAGTATCGGAGTGGCTGTACGCTAGGTTTGTCACGCCAATTGGTATTGGGCTAATGGCAGTGCTTGCTGCCTTTGAATCTGGAGATGCAAACTGGGCCAGATATGGGCTCATCAGTTCGGTGCTTGTATTATGGCCAGCTATTCTGATTGTAAGTGGTATCAGAATCTATGAGCTGGTTAAAAAAACAGCCTAGCAAAACTGCCCCAAAATCCGTACCTTTGCGGCCCCGCCAGGGTGGCGGGCCTTGCTGACTAACGGCAAGGTGTTCAACAAGAACCGCGTAAGGGCCCGGGCATCGGCCGCTACGTTTACCTAAGCGGTGCCCAAATAGCTATTATGGCAGATTTGATTGACGATTTCGACTGGGATAATGTCGGAGCCACCGGTTTTGGTGGAAATTACTCGGCTGACCAGCGCGCCGAGATGGAGCAGATGTACGGCGACACGCTGACGACTGTTCAGGAAGAAGAAGTAGTGAAGGGCACCGTAGTTGGCATCACCGACCGCGACGTTATCCTGAACATCGGCTTCAAATCCGATGGTCTGGTGTCGATTACTGAATTCCGCGACCTGCCCGATTTGAAAATCGGCGACGAGGTGGAGGTGTTCATCGAAGACCAGGAAGATGCCAACGGCCAGCTCATCCTGAGCCGCAAGAAAGCTAAAATCAAGCAGGCCTGGAAGTCGATTTACGATGCCCTCGAGTTGGATACCATCCTCGAAGGTGTAGTGAAGCGTCGCACCAAAGGCGGCCTAATCATGGAGCTCGACGGCGTAGAAGCCTTCCTGCCCGGCTCGCAAATCGACGTGAAGCCCATCCGCGACTTCGACATTTATGTTGGTCGTCGCATGGAAGTGAAAGTGGTGAAAATTAACTCCGCGTTCGACAACGTGGTGGTTTCGCACAAAGTACTTATCGAGAAAGACCTCGAGAAGCAGCGTGAGGCTATCCTGAACAACCTGGAGAAAGGCCAGATTCTGGAAGGCAACATCAAGAACATGACCAACTTCGGCGTGTTCATCGACCTCGGCGGTGTCGACGGTCTGCTGCACATCACGGACATCTCGTGGGGCCGCATCGCTCACCCGAGCGAAGTGCTGACCCTGGACCAGAAACTGAACATCGTGGTTCTGGACTTCGACGAAGCCAAGAAGCGTATTTCGTTGGGCTTGAAGCAGCTGACTCCCCACCCATGGGATTCGCTGCCCGCCGACCTGCAGCCGGGTTCGAAAGTATCGGGCCGCATCGTGAACGTGGCCGACTACGGCGCTTTCATGGAAGTGGTACCCGGTGTGGAAGGCCTCATCCACGTTTCGGAAATGAGCTGGAGCCAGCACCTGCGCAACCCGCAGGACTTCATCAAGCAGGGCGACATCGTAGAGGCGCAGATTTTGACGCTCGACCGCGAAGACCGCAAGATGAGCCTCGGCATCAAGCAATTGACCGAAGACCCATGGACGCGTGGCGACTTCGCCGACAAGTACGCCGTGGGCACCAAGCACAACGGTCTTGTGCGTAACCTCACCAACTTCGGCCTGTTCGTTGAGCTGGAAGAGGGCGTGGACGGCCTCGTGCACGTATCGGACCTGTCGTGGACCAAGAAAATCAAGCACCCATCCGAAATGGTGAAGGTGGGCGACCGTCTCGACGTAGTGGTACTGGAGATGGACCTTGGCGCTCGTCGCCTGGCCCTGGGCCACAAGCAGCTGGAAGAGAACCCCTGGGATACGTTCCAGTCGGTGTTCACCCCCGGCTCGGTACACCGTGCTACCATCACCGAGAAGTCGGAGCGTGGCGCTGTTCTCGAATTGCCGTACGGCATCGAGGGCTTCGCTTACCCCAAATCGTTGGTGAAAGAGGACGGCTCGAACGCTGAAAACGGCGAAGCGCTGGACTTCCGCGTGACCGAGTTCTCGAAGGACGACCGTCGCATCGTGCTTTCGCACACGGCCATCTTCAACAAAGAAGCCGCTGCTGAGGACGACAACCGCAACTCCAAGTTCAAGAAGAAAACCAACGCCAAGGGTGGCGAAACCCAGGGTGAAGGCAAAATCAGCGACCTGAAGAAGACGGAAGAGAAGTCGACCCTCGGTGACCTCGACGCCCTGAGCGCCCTGCGCGACCAGATGATGGGCAACGAGCGCAAGGCTGGTGAGCAGAAGCTGAAAACTGCTGCCGCTGCCAAGCCCGCCGACGTGCCAGCTGCTGGCCCCGACAACGCCCAGGCGCTGGAGGACGGTGCTGCCGCTGGCAAAGGTGCCTCGGCTGCTGCCACCCCTAAAGCTGCCGCTAAGGCTGCTGCTACCATCGAAGGCACCGCTCCCGCCGCCGAAGCTGCTCCGGCTGCTGAAGCTACCGAGGCTCCCGTCGCTGACGCCGCTGCTGCCAAGACTCCTAAGGACAAAGCTGCTAAGGCTGACGCTCCCGCCGTTGAGGAAGGTGGCCTGCTGGCCGGCATCACCGGTGCTGCTTCGGCTGCATTCGACAAAGTGAAGGAAGTGGCTGCTGACGCTGCCGAAGCTGTTTCGCAGAACGAAACCTTCGACAAAGTGAAGCACGCTGCCACCGACGCTGTGGATGCCGTAACCCACTCGGAAGCCTTCACCAAGGCTTCGGAAGTAGCTGGCGACCTGGTTGACAAAGCCAAAGACCTGATTGCTGGTAGCGACGAAGCTGCTGCCGACAAAAAGGACGACGAAGCTAAAGCCTAGTGCTTAGCTGCTTCGGCAAATGAGAAGAGCCCCGGCGCGTGCGTCGGGGCTTTTTTTGTGCCCGAAACCTTGCCGGGCCCAACCGGGCTGCTTACCTTTGCGCTCCCAAAAGACCACTAACCGGTGACGTGACCGAGTGGCTAGGTAGAGGTCTGCAAAACCTCCTACGGCGGTTCGAATCCGCCCGTCACCTCTGATTAATTGAAAAAAGCCCCGCTTGCCAACTGGCAAGCGGGGCTTTTTTTGTGCTACAAAGGGCAGTTCGCGGGTTTTAGGCGGCATTATGCCTACATTTCGTAGCCAAGCTGGGCCATTGGCCGTACTTGCCGCTAAACTCGCCCTTTACCACCCCACCACCTTATGAAGATTGTTGACCTCCGCACCATGCGCGGGCCGAGCTATTGGTCTGTTAAACACCACAAACTCATTGTTGCCAAAGTAGACCTACAGGAATTTGCCGGTCAGTGGTCGAATGCCATTCCCGGATTTGCCGGCCGCTTGATGAAGCTTTTTCCCAACATCGGGACCATGCAGCCGGGCGGTATGAGTGGCAAGCAGGCCGCCAAGCACCCGCCCCTTGGCCTGGAGCAGCTGAATGACGGCGAGCCGCTGGGCCACGTGATTCAGCACGTAGCGCTGGAGCTGCAGCGGCAGGCGGCCATGCCGGTATTCTGGGGCAAGAGCTACCCCGCCCGCGAAGACGGTGTGGAATACGTGGTATTCGCCTACCAGGAAGAGCGCGCCGGCCGCCGGGCCGCCGAGGCCGCCGTGGAGATGGTAGAAGCCCTGTGCCGCAAGGAAAAGGTGGATTTGAAGACCATCATCACCGAGCTGCACGAAATCCGGGAGGACGAGTTTTTTGGGCCGAGCACTTACAGCATCGTGGCCGAGGCCGCTTCGCGCAACATTCCCTACATCCAGCTCAAGAACACCAGCATCATTCAGCTGGGCTACGGCGTGAACCAGCGCCGCATCTGGGCCACTACTACCAACCTGACCTCGCACGCCGGGGTGGAGGTAGCCGGCAATAAGAACCGCACCAAGGCCATGCTGCACGATGCAGGCATACCCGTGCCCCGTGGCTCCACCGTGTACTCGGAGGCCGGCCTGCGCGATGCCATCGACGAGCTGGGCTTCCCTATCGTGACCAAGCCGCTCGATGGTAACCACGGCAAGGGGGCCACCATCCGCATCATGAACTGGAAGGATGCTGCCGCCGGCCTCAAAGCTGCGCAGGAGTACTCGCGGGCCGTGATTGTGGAGCAGTTTATTGAAGGCTTTGATTTCCGCCTGCTGGTGGTGAACGGGAAGCTGATTGCGGCCGCCAAACGCACACCCGCCGCCGTGGTGGGCGACGGCAAAAGCACCATTCAGCAGCTCATTGCCAACGTAAACGAGGACCCGCGCCGGGGCATTGGTCACGAAAAAGTCCTCACCAGCATCAAAGCCGACAAGCACACGCTGGATATCCTCAAAGGCCGCGGCCTGACCATGAAATCGGTGCTGCCAGCCAAAGAAACGCTCTACCTCAAGAGCACGGCTAACATCAGCACCGGCGGCACCGCTACCGACGTGACCGACCAGATGCACCCCTACAACGTGCTGATGGCCGAGCGCGCCGCCGGCATCGTGGGCCTCGACATCTGCGGTATTGACCTGATGGCGACGGATATCTCCATTCCGCTCAATGAAAGCCGCGGGGCCGTGATTGAAGTGAATGCCGCGCCCGGCTTCCGGATGCACATCGCGCCCACCGACGGCCTGCCGCGCAACGTGGCTGCGCCGGTGGTGGACATGCTGTTTCCGCGCGGCAGCACGGCCCGTATTCCAATTATCGCCGTGACGGGTACCAACGGCAAAACCACCACCACGCGCCTCATTGCTCACCTCGTGGCCAGCAAGGGCCATAAAGTCGGCTTCACTACCACCGACGGTATCTACATCCAAGGCGTGCAGCTGCAAACCGGCGACTGCACTGGCGGCCAGAGCGCCGAGTTCGTGCTAAAGGACCCGACCGTAAACTACGCCGTGCTCGAAACGGCGCGCGGCGGCATGTTGCGCTCGGGCCTGGGCTTCCATACCTGTGACATTGCGGTAGTGACCAACGTAGCCGCCGACCACCTGGGCATGCGCGACATTTACACCGTGGAGGAAATGGCGGCCGTGAAGGGCGTGCTGCCCCGCACGGTGCGCAAAAACGGCTGGGCCGTGCTCAATGCCGACGACGACCTGGTGTACGCCATGGCCCGCACCGTAGACTGCCAGGTGGCCCTGTTCAGCATGAATGAGAATAGCCCGCGCATTCAGGAGCACGTGGAGGCCGGCGGCGTGGCGGCGGTGTACGAGGAAGGCTACGTCACGATTTATCGCAACAGCTATAAGGTGCGCATCGACCGGGCGGCCGAGTTTCCGGTCACGTTCGAGGGCCGGGCGGGCTTTAACATTGAGAACTGCCTGGCGGCGGGCCTGGCGGGCTACCTGGCCGGGTTCGACAAGGACGACATCAAAACCGCCTTCCGCACCTTCGTGCCTTCGGGCTCGAAAACGCCGGGTCGGATGAATTCCTTCAAGTTTCCGAAGTTCGAAGTCATCGTGGACTACGCCCACAACACGGCGGGCATTACCAAATTCGCCGAGTTTATGGAAGCCACGTCGGCCACCCACAAAATCGGCGTAGTGTCGGGCTTGGGCGACCGCCGCGACGAGGATACCCTGGGCTTCGCCCGCATCGCCGGCCGCATCTTCGACGAGGTGATTCTGCGGCAGGACCGCGACCTGCGCGGCAAATCGGCCGAATTCCTGCGCGAAATCATGGAGCGCGGCCTGCGCCTCGACAAGCCGGACCTGAAAATCACCTACATCGAGCGCGAGCCCGAAGCCGTGAGCCACGTCCTGAAAACCGCTCCTAAAGGGGCCGTCATCACGATGTTCGCGGAGAATATCGCGGCCGTACTGGCCCAGCTGGAAGAATTCGAAACCACGAATCCGGCAGGGTAAGGTGCGGGGCTTGCCTTCGCCCGTCGTTGGGACCGACACAACGGTTTCGTTCAACGACGGGCGGGGAATGCCCCGCACCCTACACCGTACCGCTGCTTTTATTTCTCTACTGCCTGCCTTTCTATGTTCAACCTTTCCTCTTTCCCACCGCCCGCTGCTGTGGTTCGCATCCTGCTGGCCATTCTTCTCCTGGTCTTTCGCCTGTCGGCCCAGGCCCAGGCCCCGGCCTGGCAGTCGGCGCGGACTGTCGCCGCAGCCACGGCGGCGGCGGCCAGTAATTACTCGATAGTGACGGCCACGGCCGTGGATGCGGCGGGCAACGTGTATTTGGCCGGGTCCTTTACCAACAGCGTGGTGCTGGGTGGCACCACGCTGACCAGCCTCGGAGAGCGTGACGTGTTCGTGGCCAAGTTCAACCCGGCCAGCAACCAGTTCGTGTGGGCGCAGCGAGCCGGCGGCACGGGAAACGATGAAGCTACCGCGCTGGTCGTGAGCGGCTCCAGCGTGTACATGGCCGGGACTCTCAACAGCGCCACGGCGGGCTTTGGTCCCACCACCCTGACCAGTGCGGGCGCTTCCGAGGTATTCGTGGCCAAGCTCACCGACGCGGGCGGCACGGGCAGTTTCGCGTGGGCGCAGCAAGCCGGCGGTACGGGCAGCGATTATGCTTTCGCGCTGGCCGTGAGCGGTACCAGCGTGTACGTGGCGGGGTTTTTCGACAGCCCTACGGCAGGCTTCGGCGCCATCACTTTGGTCAATGCGGGCGCTTTTGACGTGTTCGTGGCCAAGCTCACCGACGCGGGCAGCACGGGCAGCTTTGCGTGGGCGCAGCGGGCCGGCGGCACAGGCTTCGACCAAGCCACCGCGCTGGCCGTGAGCGGCACCAGCGTGTACGTGGCCGGAGGTATTGCCAGCCCCGCGGCGGGCTTTGGCCCCGCCACCTTGGCCAGTGCGGGCGCTTACGATGTATTTGTGGCCAAGCTCACCGACGCGGGCCCCACGGGCAGCTTCGCGTGGGCGCAGCGGGCCGGCGGCACGGGCTACGACGCAGGCACCGCGCTGGCCGTGAGCGGCACCAGCGTGTACGTGGCTGGTGAATTCAGAAGCTCCACGGCGGGCTTTGGCCCCACCACCCTGGCTACCGCGGGCGCTTCCGACGTGTTCGTGGCCAAGCTCACCGACGCGGGTAGTACGGGCAGCTTCACGTGGGCGCAACGGGCCGGCGGCACGGGCAACGATTTTGCCGGTGCGCTGGCCGTGAGCGGCACCAGCGTGTACGTGGCCGGGACTTTCGACAGCCTCGCGGCAGGCTTTGGCCCTGCCGCCCTGACCACTGCGGGGGCTGGTGACGTGTTCGTGGCCAAGCTCACCGACGCGGGCAGCACGGGCAGCTTTGCGTGGGCGCAGCGGGCCGGCGGCACGAATTTAGACGGCGCCAGCGCACTGGCCGTGAGCGGCGCCAGCGTGTACGTGGCCGGGGCTTTTTTTAGCCCCACGGCGGGCTTTAGCCCCACCACCCTCTCCAATCCAAACGCCAACACCTCCCTTGGCTACCTGGCCGCCCTCACCGACCCCACCCTGACGGCCACCGCCGCCGCCCGCGCCCTGGCCCCCGCGCAGCTCTTTCCCAACCCCGCCCGGCGCACGGCTACCCTGCGCCTGCCCGCCGGGGCCGCCCCCGCGCCCCTGACCCTGACCGATGCGCTGGGCCGGGCCGTGCGCCGCTACCCCGCCCCGGCCGGCCCGGAGGCCGCCCTCGACCTGGGCGGGTTGCCCGCCGGCCTCTACCTGCTGCGCGGTGCCGGCCCCGCCCGGCGTTTGGTGGTGAATTAGGATAAGCATATATTTGGGAATACACTTTTTCATTCCCATGAAAGCTTTTTCCTCCCGGTTCCCCATGGGCCTGCTGGCCCTGCTCTTTTTGACCTTGCACCGGCCGGCGGCGGCCCAGGCTCCGGCCTGGCAGTCGGCGCGGGCCGTGGCCGTGGCCACGGCGGCAGTCATGCGCAACAACTCGACAGTGACAGCCACGGCCGTCGATGCGGCGGGTAACGTATATCTGGCCGGGGAATTCACGAACACGGTGGTGCTGGGCGGCACCACGCTGACCAGCCTCGGCCTCAATGACGTGTTCGTGGCCAAGTTCAACCCGGCCAGCAACCAGTTCGTGTGGGCGCAGCGGGCCGGCGGCACGAACGACGACCGAGCCACCGCGCTGGCCGTGAGTGGTACCAGCGTGTACGTGGCCGGGCATTTTTACAGTCTTACGGTCGGCTTCGGTACCACCACCCTGACCAATGCGAATTCCAATGGCTCTTTCGAGGTGTTCGTGGCCAAGCTCACCGATGCGGGCAGCACGGGCAGCTTCGTGTGGGCGCAGCGGGCCGGCGGCACGGAAACCGATTTTGCCACCGCGCTGGTCGTGAGCGGCACCAGCGTGTACGTGGCCGGCTTTTTCGACAGCCCCACGGCGGGCTTTGGCCCCGCCACTCTGACCAGTGCGGGCTCCTACGACGTGTTTGTGGCCAAGCTCACCGACGCGGGCAGCACGGCCAGCTTCGGGTGGGCGCAGCGGGCCGGCGGCACGGGCAACGATGGAACCTTCGCGCTGGCCGTGAGCGGCACCAGCGTGTACGTGGCGGGGTATTTTCAGAGTCTCACGGTCGGCTTCGGTGCCACCACCCTGACCAATACAAACGCTAATGGCTCTAATGACGTGTACGTGGCCAAGCTCACCGATGCGGGCAGCACGGGCAGCTTCGGGTGGGCGCAGCGGGCCGGCGGCACGGGGAGCGAAACTGCTCTCGCCCTGGCCGTGAGTGGTCCCAGCGTGTACGTGGCCGGGTCGTTCACCAGCGCCACGGCAGGTTTTGGCCCCGCCACTCTGACCAATGCGGGCAGCCAGGATATATTCGTGGCCAAGCTCGCCGACGCGGGCCCCACGGGCAGCTTCACGTGGGCGCAACGGGCCGGCGGCACGGGCAACGATTTAGCCGGTGCGCTGGCCGTGAGCGGCACCAGCGTGTACGTGGCCGGATATTTCAGCAACGTCGCGGGCTTCGGTGCCACCACCCTGACCAGTGCGGGCAGTAGGGTGGGCATTCGCGACGTGTTCGTGGCCAAGCTCGCCGACGCGGGCAGTACGGGCAGCTTCGGGTGGGCGCAACGGGCCGGCGGCACGAGTGACGACGAAGCCAACGCGCTGTCCTTGAGTGGCACCAGCGTGTACGTGGCTGGGTATTTTGGCAGTGCCACGGCCAGCTTCAGCTCCATCACCCTCTCCAACCCAACCCTCAACGCCTCCACCCTCGGCTTCCTGGCGTCCCTCACCGACGCCACCCTCACGGCCACCACCGCCAGCCGCGCCCCGGCCGCCCTCTTCCCCAACCCCGCCCGGCGCACGGCCACCCTGCGCCTGCCCGCCGGCACCGCCCCCGCGCCCCTCACCCTCACCGACGCGCGGGGCCGGGCCGTGCGCCGCTACCCCGCCCCGGCCGGGTCCGAGGCCGCGCTGGACCTGCGGGGCCTGCCCGCCGGCCTCTACCTGCTGCGCGGTGCCGGCCCGGCCCAGCGCCTGCTGGTGGAGTAGGGGCGGCCATTGTCAGAACCGCGGATTTATCGGATTGGTCGGATTCATCGGATTTTGTGGACGATTCTGTTCAACGAACACGAAAGAGTAGCCATAAAAAAAGGCCACCCGCTTGGGTGGCCTTTTGTCGTTTGAATAATCGTCCACAAAATCCGTGAAATCCGCTTAAATCCGCGTAATCGGTGATTTACTTGAGCGTGAACGTCGTTTTACCCATCAGCTGGCCGCTTTCATACAGCTCCACCGTGTGCAGGCCCTTCTTGTACTCGGCGCCTTTGGCATAGATAAATTCCATTTTCTGCCGCGTGTTGTCGTACACCACGTCCTGCTTCTGGGTGTAGAACGCCTCCTGGCCGTCTACGGTGAAGGTGCCGCCGCCGGTGCTCAGGTTGTAGAGGGCCGCGCCATCGGGCTCCAGAATGCGCAGGTAGATGGCTTTGGTTTCCTTGGGCGAAACGTCGTTGCGGGCCATGTTGGCGGTGATTTTCACCTTCTCCACGCGCTTGGCTTTGAACTCCTCCTTGTCGTCTTCCTTCTCCTTGTTCTTGGAGGTGATGATGGCTATCTTGATGTTGTCAGCCTGTAGGTGCGAGGCCACCGTTACCTTATCCGAAAGCTCGCGGTTGGTGCGGGCGATGGTGCTGATGGTGTCGGTCAGCTTGTTCTGCTTTTCTTTCAGCGTGCTGGTTTCGGTGTAGAGCGTCTCATTATCCTTCTTCAGCTGGGCAATGTCGTCGTCCTTCTTGCGCAGCTGGCCCTCCAGGTTTTGGGCGCGCTGCTTAAACAGGCTTTGCTGGGCAATGGAGAAGCTGCCCGCCTTGAAGGAACGCAGCTTGAGCAGGTCGGAATTGACGCTGGCAATCTTCGATTCGAGCGAGTCGTTGCTCAGGCCCAGGGCTTGCAGCTCCTGGCTTTGGCGCTCGAAATCGGCTTTCAGGGCTTCGTATTGCTTAATCTGCTCCTGCAATTTACTGTCTTTGGCCTGGACTTCGGTGGTCAGGGCCTCGTTCTGGGTGCCCTTCTGCTGATTCAGGTAGAACAAGACGCCGTTGATGCCCAGCAGCACCAATACGAGGGCTACCCAGAGCAGGACGCGGCTATTGTTGGAGCGGGGTTCGGGGGTTTCGTTGGGGTCCATAGGGGAATGTTTAAGCAAAAGAAACGGAAGTAATTTCGGGGTATGCGCCGCGATGCAGCATGTACCTTTGGCGTAAAAATAGGGGAGTTTGCTGCCCTGGCAAGTTTATTCTATACTTCAACCCCATGGAAACGGTTTTTGCCGACTTTGATAGTGCCTACTGGCAAGGCCGTTACGCTACCGGCCGCGATGGTTGGGATGCCCACACCATAACTCCGCCACTGCGCGCCTACTTCGACCAAATTGACGTGGCCAGCCAGCCGCGCATCCTCATTCCCGGGGCCGGCCGCGCCTACGAGGCCGAATACCTGCACGAGCGGGGTTGTCGGCAGGTTTTCGTGGCCGATATCGCCCCCGAAGCCCTCGCTGCGCTGGCCGCCCGCGTGCCCGATTTCCCCGCCGGCCACCTCTTGCTGGCCGACTTCTTTGCCCTGCCCAACGACCCGCCGTTTGATTTAATTGTGGAGCAGACCTTTTTCTGCGCCCTCAACCCCGTCCTGCGCCCGGCGTATGCCCGGCAGTGCGCCGCCCTGTTGCGGCCCGGCGGCACGCTCATGGGCCTGCTGTTCGATACCGATTTTGGACCAGTGCAGGAGCCGCCCTTTGGCGGCACCAAGGAAGAATACCGGGCGTACTTCGCGCCGTACTTCGAGTTTCGCCACTTCGAAACCGCGACCAATTCGCTGCAGCCCCGGCAGGGGCGGGAGCTGTTTATCTGTTTGAAGCGAAAGACACACTGATATTAGAATAGAACGTCATGCTCATCTGGCGTCCGCTTGTCGAAGCATCTCTACCGCGCGAGTAACTAATTGCATTGCGCGGTCGAGATGCTTCGACAAGCGGACGCCAGATGAGCATGACGTTCTGCTCACAATCAGAAGAAAAACCAGAAATAAGCAATTAAATTCCTCATGCTGACTGCCCTCGCCAACACCCTCCCGCACTTCCGCCACACCAATTCCGGCCAGTTTTTTCTCATGGCCGGGCCCTGCGTCATCGAAGGCGAGGACATGGCCCTGCGCATTGCCGAGCGCATTAAGCACATGACCGATAAGCTGCAGATTCCCTTCATCTTCAAGGGTTCCTACCGCAAAGCCAACCGCTCGCGGGCGGATTCCTTCACCGGCATTGGCGACGAAACGGCGCTGCGTATTCTACAGAAAGTAGGCCGCGAAATCGGGGTGCCAACGGTTACGGACATCCACGAATCGACCGAAGCCGCGCTGGCCGCCGAGTACGTCGACGTGCTGCAAATCCCGGCCTTCCTGTGCCGGCAGACGGATTTGCTTATCGCCGCCGCCCAAACCGGCAAAGTAGTCAACATCAAGAAAGGCCAGTTCCTGAGCGGCGAGGCCATGAAATTCGCCGTGGATAAGGTACGCCAAGCCGGCAACCCCAACGTCATGCTCACCGAGCGCGGCAATTCCTTCGGCTATTCCGAGCTGGTGGTGGACTTCCGCAACCTGCCCGCCATGCGCCGCTTCGAAGTGCCCGTGGTGATGGACGTGACCCACTCCCTACAACAGCCCAACCAGGCCAGCGGCGTAACCGGCGGCCAGCCCGCCCTCATCGAAACCATCGCTAAAGCCGCCATCGCCGTGGGAGCCGACGGCCTGTTCATCGAAACGCACCCCACACCAGCTACCGCGTTATCTGATGGCGCCAATATGCTGCCGCTCGACCAGCTCGAAGCGCTGCTGGTGAAGCTAACGCGGGTGCGGGACGCAGTGCGGTAGAAAAGTCCGTCATGCCCAATAGAACGTCATGCTGAGCGCAGCCGAAGCATCTCTACTGCGCAACTAATCTGATTTAGTACAGCGGTAGAGATGCTTCGGCTGCGCTCAGCATGACCGTTTTTACACCCGCAACGAAAAGTGCTGCTTGGGCTGGTTCTTTCGAAAGAACACAAGCCCGATGTAGAACAAGTCCACCGTCAGTCGCACATCGGGGTGGGCTTTGATGACTTCCCAGGCCCGTTCCATATCGGCCGACCAGTGAATGTCATCGAACACGAATACCGATTCGTCGGTGCGGTGCGCCAGGCACAGCTCGAAATACTGCAGCGTGGGCTCGTAGCGGTGATTGCCGTCGAAAAACACAAAATCGACGGGCGCACCCAGTGCCGCCAGGGTAGGGGCCAGGGTGTGGTCGATGTTGCCCTCCACGATTTCAATATTGCGCAGCTGGAGCTCCGCAAAAGTCTCGCGGGCTACGGCGGCTACATTGGGGCAACCCTCCAGGGTGATGACGCGGTGGTGCGAGTCGGCGGCGGCCAGGTAGGCCGTGGTGAGGCCCAGCGAAGTGCCCAGCTCCAAAATGGTGGCCGGCCGGAAATAATTGACCAGTCGAAACAACAGCTGCGCGAGATGCGTAGGTTTGGCCGCCGTGCGGGCGATATCGGCCACGCGGCGCTGCTGGCCCGCGCCGGTGTGCGAGCCCGCGCCAAAGTCCGTGACGCTGATGCGGGCCGGGCTATTCAACAGCTGCTGCCGCCGGGCCTCAACAGCGGCATACGCCCCAAAAATGCCGGTGTGCCGCACCACCGACGTGTAGAGGCCGAACACAAACGGCGAATGCAGCCCGTGGGCATTGCCCGAACGGAGCCAGAAGCGGAGGTAAGCGAGGAGTTGAAACAAAATAGTTGTCGGTTGTTAGTTGTCCGTTGTTCGGCTGAAACGACAACCACGGTACAAACTAACAACCGACAACCAGCAACTGACAACTAAACCCTAATTCAACCGGTAAGGCACCATGAGGGTAAACTCCGGGATTTCCACGTTGAATTCCTGGCCGTTGGCCACCCGTTCCATGAGGTAGGTGCCGCGCATTTTGCCCACTCCTGATTTCAGGTTGCAGCCGCTCACGTACTGGTGGGCCTCGCCGGGCTCCAGCACGGGCTGGCGGCCTACCACGCCTTCGCCCTCCACTTCGCGCACCACGCCGTTGGCGTCGTGAATGTGCCAGTGGCGACGCAATAGCTTCACGGTGAACTCGCTGTTGTTACGAATTTCGATTTTGTAGGCGAACACGAAATGCTCCTGGCCGGGGCTGGAGTAGTCGGGTAGGTAGTTGGTCGTAACCGAAACGGTGACGCCTTGCGTAGTGGTGGTGGGCATAGTCGGCGGAGCTAAGCGTAGCTGCGGGCATAACAGCGGCCCGCCAAAATTGGTTTTACGCAAAAGTGGCCATAAAACGCCGCAAATGCCCAGTTATTTTCAAACAAATTTCGATGGTAAAGATAGCCGAAAGCTGGCAGCCGGTGCTGGCCGATGAATTTGAAAAACCCTATTTCCAGCGTCTGATTGCCTTTGTGAAAGGTGAATACGCGACGGCTACCGTGTACCCCGCCGGCTCCCAGATATTTCACGCCTTCGAAGCCACGCCGTTTGGCCAGGTGAAGGTGGTGATTCTGGGCCAGGACCCTTACCACGGGCGGGGCCAGGCGCACGGGCTGTCGTTTTCGGTGCAGGATGGGCAGCGCACGCCGCCCTCGCTTCAGAATATTTTCAAGGAGCTGCAAGCGGATATTCCCGGCACGCCGCCCGCCCCCAACGGCAACCTCGACCGCTGGGCGCAGCAGGGCGTGCTGCTGCTCAATGCCACGCTCACCGTGCGCGCCGCCGAGCCGGCTTCGCACCAAAAAAAGGGCTGGGAAGAATTCACCGATGCCGTTATCCGCAAGGTTTCGGAGGAAAGCCAGCACGTGGTATTTATTCTCTGGGGCGCTTACGCCGGCAAAAAATCGGAACTGATTGACGAGCGGAAGCACGTGATTATTAAATCCGTGCATCCATCGCCGTTCGCCGCTGATAAAGGCTTCTTCGGCAGCAAGCCGTTCAGCAAAGCCAATGCCTGGCTGGAGAGTAAAGGGCTGACCCCGATTGAGTGGTAATTGTCATTGCGAGGAGGGACGACGAAGTAATCCGTCCTCTATCTGCGCCCAGCCTTGAAATGTGATAAATATCTTCATGCGAAACGCCCCGACTCTGAGCAGAGCCGGGGCGTTTCGCATTACTAGGGTTGTCGCTGAGAACAGGACGGATTGCTTCGCTGCGCTCGCAATGACAACAGGTAGCCGGCCTTTAGTGAATAAGGCTGAACAGGCGGCTCCAGCGGATTTTGTGCCAGAAGTCGGCGTTGGGGTCGATGGAAAGCCAGATGAGAACGGCTTTGCCCACCACGTGGTCTTCGGGCACGAAGCCCCAGAAGCGCGAGTCCTCGGAGTTGTGGCGATTATCGCCCATCATCATGTAGTAGTTCTGCTTCACGGTGTAGCTGGTGAGCATCTTGCCGTTCTGGTAAATCATGCCGTCTTTCCAGGTCACGCCGAGGTTGCGCTCGTAGCGGGCCACTATTTTGAAGTAGATGGCGGCATTGGCGGGCGAGAGGGTGATGGTCTGGCCTTTCTTGGGAATGGGCAGCGGGCCGTAGTCATCGAGGCTCCAGTTGCGCGGGGTGGCGCTCATGGCCCCGGAGTTGCGGAAGTCGGCCGCATCGGGGAACAGCTGCACGGGCGGCTGAATCACGGTGATGCTCCGCACGTAGGGCTGCTTTTTGAAGTAATCAGCCGCCGCTTTGGTGCAGCTGATGGCGTAGCCAAACTTGCCGTCGGCGTCGGCCACGGCCTGGGGCATGCCGCCGGGCTGGTCGTAATCAACCACGCCTTGCGCGCGCAGGGCGGCCAGCACTTCGTCGTTGGGGTTGTCCACCTGCATGAAGTAGGTGGTTTGCAGGCCGGGCGGGGTCACGCCGGGCTTGCCGTTGAGGAACACCTGGCCCTCGCGGATTTCGAGGGTATCGCCGGCCACGGCCACGCAGCGCTTGATGTAGTTGGTGCGCAGGTCGGCCGGAAACTGGGTTTCGTGGGGCACGTGAAACACCACCACGTCGTTGCGCTTGATTTCGGAGAAGCCCGGCAGCCGGTACGTCGGCAGCTGAATCAGCTCGGAATAGCTTTTCAGGCCCGTGCCCCACACGGTTTGGTGCGTGAGGGGTACCTGCAGCGGCGTTTGGGGCGTGATGGGGCCGTAGTGCAGCTTGCTCACGAACAGGTAGTCGCCCACCAGCAGGGAATTTTCCATGCTGGGCGAGGGAATAGTATACGCCTCAAACGTGGCCCAGCGGATGAGCGTGGCCGCCACAACGGCGAAAATCAGCGAATCGGCCCACTCGCGGGTTTTCGTCTTGGGTGCCTTGGGCGCGGTGGTGTGGTCGGTTTTGAGCAAAGACATGGGGGAAGCAAGCTTGGGCTTGGCAATGAATATCAGGCAAAGAAACGCAGCAGAACGGCAGCGAAGTACGTGCTACTGCTGGCAAGGCTACAATCCCAGCAGCTCTTTCATTCCAAACACGCCCTGGCGGCCGGGCAGCCACTCGGCCGCCAGCAGGGCACCCAGCGCAAAGCCTTCGCGGCTGTGGGCCTCGTGCTTGATTTCCAGCGTATCCACGGCCGAGGTATAGGCGACGATGTGCGTGCCCACGACTTCCCCGGCGCGCTCGCTGATGATGGCCAGCTCGGCCGGGGTTTCGGCGGGGGCGTTGCGCCAGGTGGTTTTGGCGGGGAAATGCCGGAGGATGCCTTCGGCCGCGGTGAGGGCGGTGCCGCTGGGCTGGTCGATTTTTTGGGTATGGTGAATTTCGCGCACGGCCACGTCGTAGCCGCCAAACTGGCTCATTTTGGCTGCTATGTACTCGTTGAAGTGGAAGAACAGGTTTACGCCCACGCTGTAGTTGGAAGCGTAAAACAGGCTGCCTCCCAATTCCTGGGTTAATTCCTGGGCCTCATCGAAATGATGGAGCCAGCCGGTGGAGCCGCACACCACGGGCAACCCCTGGCGCAGGCAGGCCGCTACGTTGGCAAAAGCCGAATCGGGATGGGTGAACTCAATGGCGACATCGACGGTGGCCGGGGTGAAGTCGGTGATGTTTAGCTGGCTGGCGTGCAGGTCGACGATGCCGGCAATTTCGTGGCCGCGCTGGGCCGCTAGGGCAGCGATGGTCTGGCCCATTTTGCCATAACCGATGAGAAGGATTTTCATGTAGAAGGGTAGTTGTCAGGAGTTTGTTGTGGGCTGGCAAGGGCGGCCATTTTTAGCTGACTTTATAAAAAAGTCCTACTGGGAAAAAATCACCCGCCCCTACTTCACCCGCAACGCAAATAATAGCCCCGGCGCAGTGGGCAGCGCCGCAGCCCGGCCGGGTACGGCCATGAGCGTGGGCTCCCAGTGAAAGGTGAGGTCGTCGCTCACATCAAAATCTTTGAGGTGGGCATCAACCAGCGCATCCACAATCTGCAGGCTGTAGGCTAAGCCGATGTAGAGGTAAAAAATGTCGCGGTTGCCGCGGAAAAACACGACGCCGCTACGCAAACCATCCAGGCTGCGCACTTTTGCGGCGTTGGAACGTACCAGGCCCGAGCCATTGGCATTTTGTAAGTTGCTTGGGTCAACCTCCACGGCGTTAACCGCATCAGCAAACTCCCGGTAGCGTGATTGATAGTGGTACTCACCGTAAATCACCCCGCCCAGCGCCCCATACACCAGCGGCAGCTTCCAGTAGCTGTGGTTATAAATCTGGCCCGCGCCGGGCAGCAGCGCGGCCAGCAGCGCCGCCTTGCCGGGCCGCGTGAGGCGAATGCCCTTGTAGCCAAAGGCCCGGAACATGTGCTCCGTGCGCTTGGCCGAGTCGGCCGCTTCCTTGCGCCGCCTGGCTTCGGGCGTCACCACCACTACGCGGGTTTCGGTCGTGTCGGACACCACCACCGTGGGCTCCAGCGGTGGGCCCAGCACCTGGGCGCGGCTGGTGAAGCCAGCCAATAGCAGGCAGCCGAAAACCAGCAGGGCCAGCAAGTAGGCAAACGAGTTTTTCATAGCAAATCTGCTAACGGAAAATGCCGGGCTTTAGCACATCACTGCGGCTATATCTCAAAACTGAAATTTGAAACAAACCGCAGCAGGTATTGAAACCCGTCATTGGCTACGCTACGACGGCTGCAGAATATGCAGAATGCGCTGCATGTCCTCCACCGAATCGAAGGCAATTTTGATTTCGCCGTTGCCCTTGGGGCCGGGCCGCACCTGCACCCGCGAGCCAAACCGGTCGGTGAGGTGGCGCTCGGCGCGGCGCAGCTCGGCCACCGGCACCGCCGATGGGGTGGGGGCCGTATTGTCTTTCTCGGCGTTGCCTTTGTCGTCGGCGTTGCGGCCGTAGCCGCCGCGCACCAGCTCCTCCACGCGGCGCACAGACAGCTCCTCGGCCACAATCTTGCGGTAGAGCTCCACTTGCAGCTTGGGGTCGTCGAGGCCGATGAGGGCGCGGGCGTGGCCCATGCTGATTTCGGCGTCGCGCAGGCCGATTTGCACATCGGGCGGCAGCTTCAGCAGGCGCAGGTAGTTGGTCACGGTCGAGCGGTTTTTGCCCACCCGGTCGCCCAGCTCTTCCTGGCGCAGGTTGCACTCGCTCAGCAAGCGCTGGTAGCTGAGGGCAATTTCGATGGCATTCAGGTTTTCGCGCTGAATGTTCTCAATCAGGGCCATTTCCAGCATCTGCTGGTCGTCGGCCTTGCGGATGTAGGCCGGAATCGTCTCCAGGCCCGCCAGCTTGGAAGCCTGCAGGCGGCGCTCGCCCGAGATAAGCTGGTAGGCGTTGGTGCCGAGCTGGCGCAGGGTCACGGGCTGGATAATGCCCTGGATTTTGATGCTGTCGGCCAGTTCCTGCAGGGCTTCTTTGTCGAAGTGGGTGCGGGGCTGGTAGGGGTTGGCCTCAATGTGCTCGACCGAGATGAAGCCCACCGAATTGACGGGGTGCGCCAGCAGCCGGTCGCCGGGACCGGGGCGGTCGCCCTTTTTCTCGTAGCTGCCTTCAATCAGGGCGTTCAGGCCCCGGCCCAGGCCGCCAATCTTGCGCTTGGGCACGAGTTGGGACGGGGTGGGCAGCGCGTTTTTCTCGTCGTTCTTCTCTGGGGTCATCTCGGCAAGGTCCTGTTGGCCGAAAGGTCGGCGCATACGGAACTTCAAATTTACGGATTGTTGGTCGAAGGGCAAGCCGCGAAGTTTGGAGGTGAGCCCGCGCCGGAAAGCGGCCGTGCCAGCTATACGCTACTGGTACTTGATAACGATGGCGCTGGCGTGCGGGTACCAGAGCACAAAATCGTAGCGGACTTGCACCAAAGCATCGCCCTGCGCCTTGGTTTGGCGCTCCTGAAGCCGACGAAGCAGTTGCGTGCGGCTGCTGAAGATGCTGCCGGTGTATTCGATGTGGGCCACTTCCCGGTAGGGGCGGTCGGGTAGCTTGCTAAAAAAAAACGCTGGCTGCCGCTGGTTCGGGTATCGGTGTAAAGCGCGCCGAGGCGCAGCCCGATAGAATGATAAGTCCCAGCCCGGCCTGAGTGAGGAAATTTTTCATAAACGCTCCAACGAGCCAAACCAGCAATTATTGCGGTTCAAACAAGCCCGTAGGCTGGTCAGCCGCGTGGCGCAAACAGGCCCGAATCAGGTTTTCATCCAGCTCCGGAAACTCCCCGATGATATCCGCGTTGCTCGTGCCATTGCCCAGCCACCCCAGCACGTCGTCCACGCTGATGCGCGTACCAATAAGGCCCGCCCGAAACGGATTTCCGGGTCAATGCCGATGAGCGGGTGAGTAGGAGAGGTGTACATCTTTATGGATAATTAAATCCGCTCGTCTTCCGCCGTTTCCTCGGGGCGGGCCTCCACGCTGTTCTTTTCCACGGGTTGCCAGCGGTTGTCGGCATTGGTAATGAGAACGGGTAGCCGTACAACAGCAGGAACAGAACACTCAGCAGTTGGCACAGGCAGGCGACGAGAAGAAAACGAAAGAGGCAGCTACCTTCCGGCAGCCGCCTCAACCCCAGCACCCGGTCGGAATGCGCACCTGCCATTTTGACCAGCGGCCAGTCCCGGCTCGTGCGGTGGCCGGCCGCCTAGCGCAGCCGGCGCAACACGTAGTAAACGCTTTTGAGCGGGTCCCCGCTGGCGGCTACCGGCTTGCCGTGGAAGGAAACGGCCACGACATCGAACTGGTTGTAAAGCGCCTTGGGCCGGGCGTGCCGCACGTCGTAGTGTAGCGTGTCCGTTTTGCCATTCAACTCCAGGTACCATTCCTTACTGCCCTGACTGCTAGCCAGCGGTATTCCCAAGGAAGAGTATACAAAACGGTAAGGTGCGCTGGGTGACGTAGGCTGTATCATTTTGGTCTTGCCATCGGGGTACTCCGTTTGGCTTTCTATGTAAAACCGCTGCCCCCTGCTATTAAAAGAAGAAACTCTGATGGGGGTGTCTTCGCTGGTGAACAGTTCGTTACCTTGCTTGTCCAGCAGCACAAAGACAAGTGGGTCAGGCATAACGTTGCCGTTGGGCTTGACCGGCTCTTCGCAGCTTGCGGTGAGCGCCAGCAGCGGCATAAGGAATAAATGGGCGCGTTTCATAACATTAAGGGCGAATATTGATGACCGCATCTTGGCAGTACCGGTAATTCGTGGTGGTGCCATTACCCGTGTTTACCTGCCAGTTGTTGAATGAATACCACCCATTGAATCGTCCGTCCCACCCCCAGTTCATGTGAAACTGCAGGAAAGTGATGCCGGTAAACACATAAGCGGTCTGGAGGTAGCCGTCGCTCACCCAGGCATGGCCGTTTCCGTCAGGCCATTTCACGCCGAGAAAGCTGCCTTGCTGGGTATAACCACCGAAAATAACGGGCTGACCCTGATTAAAATTGCTCATGATGTCGATGTACGAGCAGTTGGGCAGTAACAAGGTGGTTGCACTGGTGCCGTTCGAAGCATTGGGGTAAGCACGATAGTCGGCCGAGCTGTAGCCAAAGCTGTTGTTAAAAGCCGGGCATATTCGATACGAACTGGCACCCGAACTCTGGGGTTGGTAGTCCGTCGAAATGCGCTGCCCTGCGTCGCTCATCACCTGTGCCAAAGCCGGGAAACTTCCCGAGAACGGGTTAAGTGGGCCATCGGGCATCGCCGTCCAGGAATAGGAGGTGGGTCGTTGCCAGTAGCGCATGATTTGCGCCATCGCCGTGGCCACGCAACCCGTTGGGCATTGAACTCCGGACACAACGGGGCAATTGTCGATGTACGGAGTACGCTGTCCCCATGAGGTAGTCAACAGGGGCCCGCGCTGCGTGGTGATAACAGAGGGCTGATTCTCGCAAGCAAAGTCAATGTCGGGGTCGCCGCTTATCGGGCAAACAAGGGATTCCAGACTTTGCCAGGCTTCCGATGCGCCCGGCACCGTGTTTTTAGCGTCGGGGTATCGCCGCAGGGCCACGGCCGCTGCCGTGGTCGTTTCTACCCACGTCAACAAGCCGTCGGGCATTGCCGGGGCCGGGGCCGCCGCTCCTCGGTTGGCAGTCGAAACGACGCTGTAGCGAAAGGAACCGTGTTCGGAAAAGGCTAAAATGGGGCGCATGTGCCAGTCGGCAGCTACCAAAGCAAACCCGCCGTTCTGGTAATCACAAGCGTAAAAAGCGGGCTTTCCGTCGGTGGCAGGCACGGCCGTGAAGCGCAAAATAGCTTGCTTGCCCCGGAAAACCCGTTGCGTATCGCCTGTCGTCACGTTGTGCCGGTATTGCGCATACATTTCGGCGCTACGCGCAATATTTTCTGCGACTTGCCGGGCCGCGGGCTCAGTTACCAGGTAAGCCGTTGGCGGCGTGGCCGGCCTGGGGTCAGGAGCCACTTCCGGTGAAACCTTCGAACAGGAGACAATAGCACACGTGGCTATCGCGCCAAACAGAAGCGAATACTTGCGGGGGGGGGGGTAGAATTTTTCAAACCAGTATGAATTAGGTAATGTGGAGGGCGAATATAGAAAATAATTCACTCCTAATCATAGCAGTTGTTCTAAAGTAGACGAGCGCAATATATTTCCTGCGGAAAGGATGCTTCTATAACGCGAGTATGCCGGAAGTGAGCTGAGCCAATTCGTAGCTTCAGACACGCTCCCCAAATTGCCATCGATAACACATTAGACCTTTTTGCCGCACAAGTCCTAAATCCGCTCGTCCTCCGCCGTTTCCTCGGGTCGGGCTTCCACGCTGTTTTTCTCCACGATTTCGCGGGCCAGGTTGAGGTAGCTGATGGAGCCTTTGCTCTCGGCGTCGTGCAGGATGACGGGGATGCCGAAGCTGGGCGACTCGCTCAGCTTCACGTTGCGGGGGATGATGGTGTCGAAGGCCAGCTGCTGGAAGTGCATGCGCACTTCCTCCACCACCTGGTTGGAGAGGCGCAGGCGCACATCGTACATCGTGAGCAGAATGCCTTCGATTTCGAGCTCGGTGTTGAGGCGGCTCTGGATAATCTTAATGGTATTCAGGAGCTTACCCAAACCCTCCAAGGCGAAATACTCGCACTGCACGGGGATGATAACCGAGTGCGCGGCCGTGAGGGCGTTGACCGTGATGAGGCCCAGCGAGGGCGAGCAGTCGATGATGATGAAGTCGTACTGCTCGGCGAGGGGGCGCAGGGCCTCCTTCATTTTCTCTTCGCGGTTGGGCAGGTTTATCATCTCCACTTCAGCACCCACCAGGTCGATGTGGGAGGGCATGAGGTCGAGGTGGGGCAGAATGTTGGTGGGCAGGATGATGTCCTGGGCGTTGATGCCGTCCACCATGCACTCGTAGATGCTGTTCTGGATGTCCTTGGGGTCGTAGCCCACGCCGGACGTGGCGTTGGCCTGGGGGTCGGCATCGACGAGCAGGGTCCGGTAGTCCAGGGCGGCCAGGGACGCCGCTAGGTTAATGGAGGTAGTGGTTTTGCCCACCCCACCTTTTTGATTGGCTACCGCGATGATTTTTCCCATGAGTCTCTATAGTTGTCAGTTGGTCGTTGTCAGTTGTCAGTTGTTTGGTATTGGGTGTTCAGTATCAGCTCTCGGGACTTTTTACGCCTTCCGGCTAACAACTGACAACGACCAACTGGCAACCAATAACTAATAACTTTTGCCGTAGCATTGCATCAGGTTCCGCACAAAGATACATTCTTTCCCTGTTCGTATGTCCGCTTTTTTGGCTCGTTGGGCCGCTGCATTGGCAAGGCCAGCCGCGCCCCTGGCCGCGCTGCTGCTGCTGGCCGGCTGCCACGATGCCGCCCGCCCGGCCGCCGATGAGCGCCGCGTGTTCCGCTACAACCAGCCCGAGGCCCTGTCCTCGCTCGACCCCGCTTTTGCCCGCAACCAGGCCAATTCCTGGGCGGTGTCGCAGCTGTTTAATGGGTTGATGGAGCTGGATTCGACCCTGCTGCCGGTGCCGGCGCTGGCCCGGCGCTACACGATTTCGCCCGACGGGCGGCTCTACACTTTTGTGTTGCGGCCCGGCGTGCGGTTCCATGACAGCGACGTGTTTGCCGGCGGCAAGGGCCGCACCATTACGGCTACCGACTTCGTCTACAGCTTCAAGCGCATTCTGGATGCGGCCACGGCCAGCTCCGGCGGCTGGATTTTCCGGGGCAAGGTGCTGGAGCAGCCCGATGGTAGCCCCAGCGACACCGCATTCGTGGCGGTGAATGACTCCACGCTGCGGATTCATCTCAAGGAGCCGTTCATTCCGTTTCTGGGCATCCTCACCATGCCCTATGCCTACGTGGTGCCGCAAGAGGCGGTGGCGAAATACGGCAAAGATTTCCGCGAGCATCCGGTAGGCACGGGGCCGTTCCGGTTCAAGCTCTGGGACGAGGGTAATGTGCTGCTCTACGAGCGCAACCCCGGCTACTGGCGCGCCGACCGGCAGGGCCGCCGCCTGCCCTACCTCGATGCCGTAGCCGTGAGCTTCCTGCCCGACCGCAAAACTGAGTTCCTGACCTTCATGCAGGGCAAGCTGGATTTCCTCTCGGGCATCCGGGCCGGCTCGCGCGACCTGATTATGCACCCCGATGGCACTATCCGGGACGATTTCAAGGGCAAATTCACGGTGCAGAAAGCACCCTACCTGAATACCGAATACCTGGGTTTTCAGCTCGATTCGGCCAATCTGAGCGGCGAGCAGGCCATTCAGGGCCGGGCCCTGCGCGACAAGCGCGTGCGCCAGGCCCTGAACTACGCCCTCAACAAGCCCGAGATGCTGACCTACCTGCTCAACCGGGTAGGCCACGCCGGTACTTCGGGCTTCGTGCCCACGGCCCTGCCCTCGTTCTCCGAAAAGGAGGTGCCCGGCTATACCTACCAGCCCCAGAAAGCTCGCCAGCTGCTGCGGGCGGCCGGCTACGGGCCGCAGCGCCCGCTGAAGCTACGGCTAAGCACCGTGCTGGAACGCAAGGAGATAGGCGAATACCTGCAAAAGCAGTGGGCCAACGTCGGCGCCCAGGTTCAGATTGACATCAACCAATCGGCCGCCCAGCAGGACCTGGTGGACAACGGCCGGGTGGCTTTCTTCGCCAAAAGCTGGCTCGGCGATTATCCCGATGCTGAAAACTACCTGGCGCTGTTCTACAGCCCCAACTTCAGCCCCGCCGGCCCCGATAAAACCCACTTCAAAAACGCGGCCTACGATAAGCTGTACGACGAAGCCCGCCGCACCCAGGACGTAGCCAAACGCACGGCGCTCTACCAGGCCATGGACCGGATTGTGGTGGAGGAATCGCCCGTTATCAGCCTGTATTACGATGAGGTAGTGCGCCTTACGCAGAATAACGTGCGCGGCCTCACGCCCAACCCCATGAACCAGCTGCTGCTGGAGCGGGTGCGCAAAGAGTAGCAGAGCCGCGTTTGGTCATCGTTCGGCAAGTTACCGCAGAGGTAGCCGCTGAGGAGCGCAGCGTGCAGGCGCGGGGCTACCGGTCGGCGCTGGGGGTAGCCGTGTTAAGCTGCGCCAGGGTATCGAGCTGGTTGCCGATGTAGGTGAAGAACTGCCGCACGTTTTCCGGAGCGCCTTCTTCCAGTACCACGGTTTTGAGTTTGCCATTGGGCTGGCGCACGCCGATAATAGTGCTGGGCAGGTCGGTGGTATTCTGTGAGTACCGGGCCTGGAACTGCTCAAAGTGGGCTTCCCTGGCCTGATTCAGCATATCGGTCACGGCCGAAGCGGGCAGCTTCAGCTCTTTGCTGCCCATCATGGGCACGCCACGGCGGCCTTCGTACGCCACATGGCCATCGGCAAAAACCTGCATGGTGTAGGCCGGGCAGGTGCCAAAGCAGGGCGTGCGCTCAAAGGTGAGCACCGGGCCCGGTTCGGCCAGGGGCTTGATAGGGGCCTTGGCCGCAACGGTCTTTTTGGGGGCTTTCTTGATTTTTACCTTTTGGGTCGTAGTCTTTTTCTGAGCGCAGGCGGGCAGCGCAAACGCAAAGGCGAACAAGAGCAGAAAGGCGGCGAAATAGCGCATGGTGGTATTTGTTGAGAGGTGAAACGGCAGGGAAGCAGCCGTGAATGTAGGCAAACAAAAAACCGGCAGAACGAAAACCGTGCCTGGGGTTTCGTTCTGCCGGTTTTCGTTTGTCATGCTGAGCTTGTCGAAGCATCTCTACCGCAACAGTAATTAGTTACTTACGCGGTAGAGATGCTTCGACTTCGCGGACGCCAGATGAGCATGACGGCCTATTTGCGTTCCAGTATCGTTACTACGACTTGCGCTTGGCCTGGGCCTCGCGCTCCTGCGCGGCTTTCATGGCTTCGGCAATGCGGTTCTGGATGCCGCCGGGCTTCTTGTCCTTGTTCTTGATTTTGTTGGCGTCGAGCTGGGCGCGGATTTTGGTGTCGTCCACGAAAGCCTTGGTGAGCGCCTGCTGGGCGAAGGTGATGACGTTCGACACGAAGTAGTACCAGGTGAGGCCGGCCGCGAAGCTGTTCAGTACGAACAGGAAGATGATGGGCATCAGGTAGCTGTAGGTCTTCATCGGGCCCTGCATGGCCGTGTTGGTCTGGTTGCTCTGCCAGGTCATGAGCAGCGTGGAGGCCGTCATCATCAGCGTGAACATGGAGACGTGGTCGCCGTACCATTTCACGTAGAAAGGTAGTTTTACGAATACGTCGTAGCTGCTCAAATCCTTGGCCCACAGGAAGCTTTGCTGGCGCAGCTCGATAGCATTGGGGAAGAACTGGAACATGGCGAACAGAATCGGCAGGGTCAGCAGCGTGGGTACGCAGCCGCTCAGCGGGCTCACCCCAAAAGTGGAGTAGAGCTTCATGGTCTCCTGCTGCACCTTGGTGGAGTCGTCGCCGTGCTTGGCTTTCAACTCGTCAATCTCGGGCTTCAGCACTTTCATGCGGGCCTGGCTCTCGTAGGTTTTGTAGGTGAGCGGCCAGGTTACGAGCTTGATTAGCAGCACCAACAGCGCGATAATCAACCCGTAGGAGCTGATGAACTGCTCCAGAAAGTGGAACACCGGCAGCACCACGAAGCGGTTCACCCAGCGGAACAAGCCCCAGCCCAGGTACACGTTGCGGTCGAACTCGGGGGCCACGCTTTTCAACAGGTTGAACGAGTTCGGACCGAAGAAAAAGCGGTACTGACCCCGGCCCTGCGTCACCTCGGCCACCGGCAGCGTGAGCATGGTGCTCAACGTCTTGATGGTCGTGGAATCGGCCAGGTTTACGGTCGAGTTGAACGCGCCGCCCGCGAAGGGTTGCTGGTCGGCAATGAGGCCGGCCACGAAAAAGTCGTGCTTGTGGGCGGCCCACTTCACGGGGCCGGCCGCCTTGTATTCTTCGGGGGTTTCACTGGCTTCGGCCAGCGAGCCCTGGTCGCCGGCGGCGAGGTAATGGTTGATGGTGGTGTGGTTGCGGTTCTGCTGCAGGTCCTGCTCGGTCTGGCGCACCTGGTCGACAAACGTGAACGTGAGCGGCTCCTGGGCCACCGTGCGCTCCAGGCCGTTCAGGCGCAGGTCGTACTTCAGCTCGAAGCTATTGGCGGGCAGCGAGTAGGTCTGCACGATGCTGCCACCGGCCACCGGGGCCGTGAAGGTGAGCTTCGTTGCGCCGCTGTCCTGCGAAGTTGCGGCCTGAAAGTTCAGGTCCGAAAACTTGATGGTTTTACCGTCCACGGTGCGGAAACGGGTATCCATCCGGGCCGTTTTGGCATCAAACAAATCGAGCGGCTGGCCGAAGAACGTCTTGTAGTTCTTCATCCGCACGGCCGTCACGCGGCCACCGCGGGTCGAGAGCGTGATGTCGATGTTTTCGTTGGTCAGGTGCAGGTCCTGCGCCGCGCCGGCGGTGGTGTCAAGGGCCATTTCCGGAGCCAGGGCCGCTACCGAAGCGGGCGCGGTGGCCGCCGGGGCCTTGGTGGCAGCAGTAGTAGCGGCCGGAGTTTTGCCAGTGGCTTTTTCGTCCGTCTTCGGGCTGAAGAAAAACAAGTACACGAGGAGCAAGGCCGAGATGAGGAATAGGCCGGTTGCTTGATTTCTATCCATTACTATTTTAAGTTGCGAAGGGGCAAAGGTACGTTGTGCTGTGCTTAATGAGGTACAAAGAACGCACGTCATGCTGAGCGCAGTCGAAGCATCTCTACCGCAATACTAAATCCAATCAACAGGATTAGTTGGACAGTAGAGATGCTTCGACTGCGCTCAGCATGACGTGCATTCTTCAGCAAGCGCAACGCTCTACCCCTTGCGGTGCTGGATGGCCGCCCGCACAAACCGCGTGAACAGCGGGTGCGGGTTTTCCACGGTGCTTTTCAGCTCGGGGTGAAACTGGCCGGCCACGAACCAGGGGTGCGCGGGCAGCTCAATTACTTCCACGAGGCCGGTTTCGGCGTTGGTACCGGTCATGTGCATGCCGGCGGCTTCGTACTGGGCCAGGTAGTCGTTGTTGAACTCGTAGCGGTGGCGGTGGCGCTCGCTGATGTGGTTGCGGCCGTAGGCTTTGGCGGCGCGCGAGCCGCGGCGCAGGTCGCAGCCGTAGGCTCCGAGGCGCATGGTGCCGCCTTTGAGGGTGATGTTTTTCTGCTCTTCCATCATGGCCACCACGGGGTTGGGCGTGAGCGCGTCCATCTCAGTCGAGTTGGCGTTGAGCAGGCCCAGCACGTTGCGGGCGTACTCTACCACGGCCACCTGCATGCCCAGGCAGATGCCGAAGAACGGAATGTTGTTTTCCCGCACGTAGCGCACGGCCGCAATCTTGCCCTCAAAGCCGCGCTCGCCGAAGCCGGGGGCTACCAGCACGCCGTCGCAGCCGTGGAGCAGGGCGGCCACGTTTTCGGGCGTAATGTTATCGGACTGAACGCTGCGCAACGTCACTTTGCACTCGTTCTGCGCACCGGCGTGCACGAAGGATTCATTGATGGACTTGTAGGCGTCGGGCAGCTCCACGTACTTGCCCACGAGGGCAATGGTCACTTCCTCGGTCGGGTTTTTGAGCTTACCGAGGAAATCTTTCCAGGCTTCGAGGTCGGGTACGGCGGTGCCGCCGGTCAGCTTCAGGCGCTTAATCACCCGCTCATCCAAGCCCTCTTTGCGCATTAGCAGGGGCACCGAATAGATGCTGTCGGCGTCGAGCGACTCGATAACCGAGTTGATTTTGACATTGCAGAACAGCGCGATTTTGCGGCGCATCTCCAGCGGAATCGGGTACTCGGAGCGGCACACCAGAATGTCGGGTTGCAGGCCGGCCTCGCGCAAATCGCGCACCGAGTGCTGGGTGGGCTTGGTTTTGAGCTCGCCGGCGGCCTTCAGGTACGGTACCAGCGTGAGGTGAATCACCAGCGAGTCGGCGTCGGGCAATTCCCAGCGCAGCTGGCGCACGGCTTCCACAAAGGGCAGGCTCTCAATGTCGCCAATGCAGCCACCGATTTCGGTAATCACCACGTCGAACTGGCCGGTTTGGCCCAGCAGCAGCATGCGTCGCTTTATTTCGTCGGTGATGTGGGGCACCACCTGCACGGTTTTGCCGAGGAACGCGCCTTCGCGCTCGCGGCGGATGACGTGGTCGTAGATACGGCCGGTGGTCACGTTGTTGGCCTGCGAGGTCGGGGTGTTCAGGAACCGCTCGTAGTGGCCGAGGTCGAGGTCGGTTTCGGCCCCGTCGTCGGTCACGTAGCACTCGCCGTGCTCGTACGGGTTCAGCGTACCGGGGTCAATGTTGATGTAGGGGTCGAACTTCTGAATGGTGACTCGGAATCCGCGGGCCTGCAAAAGCTTGGCCAGCGAGGCGGAAATAATTCCTTTGCCGAGTGAAGAAGTGACGCCGCCGGTAACGAAAATGTATTTCGCGGCCGACGCGGGGGGGGAGGGGTTTTGGCGTTCGGGCATGACGGGGGTCAAAAGTACGGCACCCGAAATTGGAACCCGAAAAAAAGGTTGAGCGGTCCCGTATCCAGGGAGCAATTTTGCTGAAAAAGCCACCCCAGCCCCGAATGCTGCGTAAGTTGCGGCCGATGCTACGTCCCCTCTATTTTCTGCTGCTCACCCTGGGTACCCAATTGGCCGCCTGTGCCCAGGCTCCGGAAAAACTGCCCGCCACCGCGCCGCCTGTCGCCCAGCGCCTGCCTTGGCTCGATTCGCTGCTGGCCGCCTCGCCAATCCTGCGCCAGCACCAGGTGGGCCTGAGCCTGGCCGATGCCGCCACCGGCGAAGACCTGTTTGGCTACCAGGAAACCAAGTATTTCACCCCGGCCAGCAACATGAAGCTGTTCAGCTTCTACGCTGGCCTGCACCTGCTCGGCGACTCGCTGCCCAGCCTGCGCTACTTCAGCCGCAATGACACGCTGTTTTTCCAGGGCACCGGCGACCCCACGCTGCTGCACGGCGACGTGCCCAGCCGCCGGGCCTATGAGTTTCTGTTGAAGCGGCCGGAAACGAAGCTGGCCTACTGCGACATTGCCTGCGTCACGCCCTTCGGCCCCAGCTGGACCTGGGACGACTACGGCTACTACTTCCAGCCCGAGCGGGGCGCTTTCCCGATTTACGGCCACACCGTGCGCTTTTATGGGGCCGCGCCGGTGCCGGCCAGGCCCCGCGCCGGGGGCGTAGCAGCCGTGCGCCCGGCGCTGGCCCCGGCGGCCCGGGTGCGGGTGCTGCCGCGCTTTTTCGCGCCGCTGGTGGGGCCGGCCACGTCCGATTTGCTCACGCCCGGCCTCGACAAGGACACCCACGTCCTGCGGGCCACCAGCGAAAACCGCTTCTACGTGCTGCCTTCCGGCAAAAAATGGGTCGATGAAACACCCTTCATCACCAGCCGCGGGCTGATGCTGCGGCTGCTGGGCGACACCCTGCGCCGGGCCACCAGCAACGCCGCATGGCGGCCGCGCCCCGGTCAGGATTCCATCCGCACGCTCCACGGGCTGCGCGTCGACTCCCTCTACCGCCGCATGCTGCGGGTGAGCGACAATTTTCTGGCTGAGCAGCTGCTGCTGATGTGCAGCACCAAAATCGGCCGGCACGACTCGCTCAGCACCGAGCGCGTGATTCGCTACGCTCGCAAAAACCTGCTCACCGGCCTGCCCGACCCGGTTTTCTGGGTCGATGGCTCCGGACTCTCGCGGCTCAACCTCATCACCCCGCGCACCCTCACGGCCCTGCTGCTCAAGCTGCACCAGGAAGTGCCCGAGCCGCGCCTGCTCAGCCTGCTGGCGGCCGGCGGGGGCCAGGGTACCCTGCGCAAGCGCTACCACGACGCGGCCGGCCCCTGGGTGTGGGGCAAAACCGGCACCCTCAGCAACAACCTCAACGTGTGCGGCTACCTGCGCACCAAAAGCGGTCGGCTGCTGGCGGTCAGCTTCCTGAACAACAACCACGTGGTAGACAGCGGCGACATGCGCAACGAGGTGGAGCGGGTGCTGCGCCAGGTGCGCGAGCGGCTGTAAGAGCAGGAATGGCGGGGCACTACGCTCTGGTACGGTCTGGTACGCTCTGGCGGCAGTCTCAAGGCAACGCAGTTGCCGGGACTGCCAGCCACGACCACAAGTGCAGTCTCCAGACTGCCGAAACCAAAACAGCTAAAACAGCAACGACACCGGCAGCACCGCCTCCAGCCCCGAATAAAACGAGGCCGAGGAATACACATAATCCTCATCGCGGTAGCAAATTCCCGCCCGTACCGGGTTGGCGTGCGTGTAAGCCAGGCGTTGCCGCACCATCTCCTCGCTGTGCAGCTCCACGCCGTGGCTGCGCTGCTGCCAGAGCTGAAAATTCTGGTTACTGGGGTTCCGTTCGCCTTCCTGGGTGAGCAGCCACCGCAGCCAGTTGCGGCGGCTTTCGGTGGGCGAATTAACTATTTCCTTGAAAAGCTGATTGGCGGTGAATTTTTTGAAATCCCGCACGATGTTGGAAAGCTCGTGGCCTTCGGCGGCGCGGGCAATGAGGTGCAGGTGGTTGGTCATGAGGCAGTAGGCGAACAGCTCCAGGCCTTTGTTGGCCTGGCAGTAGCGCAGGCTGTCGATGATGATATCCTTGTAGTGAGGGCGGGTGAAGATATCAGCCCAGCCAACGGTGGTGAACGTGAGGAAATACAGGGCCTGCTGGTCGCGGATTTGGTAGCCCATGGGGGTGAGAATAGTGTAAGAACAATTGACCGAGGTCGGCTTGGGGAAATACTGAGGGCTGCTGTGATTGGAATAACGCGGCAACGCGGCAACGCGGCAACGCGGCAACGCGGCAACGCGGCAACGCGGCAACGCGGCAACGCGGCAGTCGGGAGACTGCATCCGTTGCCGTGGCTGGCAGTCTTGGCAACTGCGTTGCCTTAGACTGCCGCCAGGTGCCGGGCGCGCAAGCGCGGCTAGTACAGCACCCGGAACTTGATGGTGTGTTCCACGGCGCGCAGGGCCTGAATCACGTCGAGGTCGTACTCCTTATCAATATCGGTAATCACGTAGCCGATGTGCTCGTTGGTTTTCAGGTACTGGCCCAGGATGTTGACCTGGTGGGCGGCCAGCACGTTGTTGATGTCGGCCAGCACGCCGGGCACGTTGGCGTGGATGTGGATGAGGCGATGCGCCTGCTGCACCGGTAGCTGAATATTGGGGAAATTGACCGACTGCTGGGTGTTGCCGGTGTTGATGTACTGCATCAGGCGCTCGGGCACGAACTCGGCGATATTGCGCTGGGCCTCGGCCGTGCTGCCGCCAATGTGGGGCGTGAGCAGTACGTTGGGCAGGCCCCGCAGCTCGCTCTCGAAACTCTCACTGTTGGTTTTGGGCTCGTAGGGGAACACGTCCACGGCCGCGCCGCCGAGGTGGCCGCTGCGCAGGGCGGCGGCCAGCGCCGGCACGTCTACTACATGGCCGCGGGCGTTGTTGAGGAAAAGGGCGCCGGGTTTCATCAGCGCGAATTCCTTCGCGCCGATATAGTTCTCGTTTTCGGGCCGTCCGTCGATGTGCAGCGTCACCACGTCGGCCTGGGCCAGCAGCTCTGCCAGCGTGCGGCACTTCACGGCGTTGCCAAGCTGCAGCTTTTCGGCCACGTCAAAGTACACCACCTTCATGCCCACGGCTTCGGCTACCACCGATAATTGCGAGCCGATGTTGCCGTAGCCCACGATGCCGAGGGTTTTGCCGCGAATCTCGAACGAGCCGTTGGCCGACTTATCCCATTCGCCGGCGTGCATTTTGGGATTCTTCTCGGGGATGCGGCGGGCCAGCACAATGATTTCGCCCAGGGCCAGCTCCACCACGGAGCGGGTGTTCGAAAACGGCGCGTTGAACACCGCCACGCCCTTTTTCATGGCTCCGGCCAGGTCAATCTGGTTGGTGCCGATGCAGAAAGCGCCAATACCAATCAGCCGATTGGCCGCATCGAGCACGCGCTGGGTCACCTGCGTTTTGGACCGGATGCCGAGCAGGCTCACGCCTTCGATTCGTTCGATTAGCTCGTCCTCGTCGAGGCCGCCTTTCACTTCCTCCACCTGGTAGCCTTCGGCCCGGAAAAGCTCGGCGGCGCGGGCATCCGGATTCTCCAGCAGCAGGACTTTGATGCGGTTTTTGGGGTATGATAAAGTCATGGGAAGTCCTAGTTGGTACAAAAACTCGTCGAAGGTGGGCAGCACTTCGTCGGCGTGGGCCACCACGGTGGGGCGGGCTACGTTCTCGGTGTAAGCGTAGAAGCGGTGGGCCAAGCCGGCTTCGCGGATTTGGTAGTCGGTGTAGCCATCGCCGAGCACGTACACCGGCCCGTCCAAATCGAGCAGCACGAGCTGGCGGATTTTGCCGCCGTCGCGGCTCAGCACGTTGGCCGGGTCGCAGCCAGTGATGTTGCCGGCCGCATCAAACGTGAAGGTATTGGCCAGGACGTGGCTGGCCGGAATGCCGAACTCGGCCACTACCGGCTCAATGAATTCCCGAAAGCCGCTGCTCACCACGTAAATCCTATCGGCAAATTGCCGGAAGAAGTCGCCGTTGCGCCGGATGCTCTCGCTCACCTTGGTTTTGAGGCGGGCAATGAGCGGCGCGAGGTGGCGCTCGTTGGCCCCGAGCAGCGCCAGCCGCTTCGCCAGCGACTCCTGAAACCCGATTTCGCCGGCCATCCCCTGGTCCGTCAGGGCCCGGATTTGGGCCACGCGCTCGGCCGCGTCGGGGCGGCCGGCCAGGGCAATGTCGGCCAGCTCATCGAGACCTTCAACCTGGGTGAAGGTGCTGTCGAAATCGAAAACGAGGTAGGGCAGGAGGGCAGCGGCGTTGGGCATGATGACAAAGGTGGGGCCGGCAGTACCTTGCCGCTACATTCCGCTCCCATGTTTTTAATGAAACTTCTGCTAATCTGGCTGCTGCCGCTACTGAGCCGTTTTCCGGCTGCCGGGCCGCCGGCCATGCGCGTCACGTTCAGCCCGCTGACGAGGGCGGCGTACCTGGCGGCTGGGAAAGCCTGTGTTTCAACCAAGCCACAGGTTGCCTTTCCGCTTCGAAAGCAGGAGGGACGAATTACAATTCCCACGGCAAAAGGCCCGAAGGTGTTCGCTGACATCACGATTGAAGCAACGATAAAAAGAGGGATTAGCGAAGCCGAGTTAATTATTCATCAGTACTTAGGCTATTTACCGGAGTTCAAATGTCACCTGGTGAAAGTTGAGTACGACGAGACATCGGAGTATGTGCTGATTGATAATTCAGGAACTCAGATAGCACTGGCGGGTGAGCCCATTTTTGCGCCGGATACCCAGCATATCGCAGCTATCTGTCAGGGAATAGAGTACGGTGGCGGGCACCCCAACAGCTTACAAGTACTGGAGATGAGCAACGGGCGGCTGCGCCAGGTGTGGCGGCTTGAGCCGAAAACCGGGGAGCCCTACCGTATTTGCTGGACTTCAGCCACCTCACTGCTGTTGAGCCGTACTATGTGGACTGGCAAAAGCCCGGGCACCACCTTCACCTACGCCAAACTGGAAATTCAGTAGCAATGAAGACTTTCCTGCCGATATCGGTTCTGTTGGTTGCGGTTTCCGCCGTGCCCACCCTGGCCCAGCGCGCCCCGGCGTTCCACACTCTCGATGGCCGCACCCTACGCCCGGCCGACATCGACCGCACCGTGCAGCAGCTCATGGATTCGGCCAACGTGCCGGGCCTGGCGGTGGCGCTGCTCGAAAACAACCAAGTGCGCTACCTGCACACCTACGGCTACCGCAACCTAGCCACCAAAGCCCCCCTGGAATCCGAAACGGCCATGTACGGGGCCTCGTTCAGCAAAGCTGTCTTTGCTTACCTGGTGATGCAGCTGGTGCAGGAACAGCGCCTCGACCTCGATAAGCCGATGGCCGACTACCTGCCCAGGCCGCTGCCCGACTACGAGGCCTACCGCGACTTGGCCGGCGATGCCCGCTGGCCGCGCCTCACGGCCCGCATGGCCCTCACCCACACCACGGGCCTGCCCAACTGGCGCTGGATTGAGCCCGATAAAAAGCTGCGCTTCAAGTTTGAGCCCGGTGCCCGCTACGGCTACTCGGGCGAGGGCTTGCAGCTGCTGCAGCTGGTGGTCGAAACCATCACCGGGCAAACTCTGACGCAGCTGAGCGAAGCGCGGGTTTTCGGGCCGCTGGGCATGGCCCACACCAGCTACGTGTGGCAGCCGGCTTTCGAGGCAAACTACGCGCTGGGCTACGACGAGCAGGGCCAGTCCCTGGAAAAGCGCCGCCGCACCAAGCCCCAGGCCGCCGGCTCGCTGGAAACTACGCCCGCCGACTACGCCCGTTTTATGGCCGCCGTGATGCAGGGACGCGGCCTCACGCCGACCGCCAAGCGCGAAATGACGCGCCTGCAAGTGCGCATTCCTTTCAAAGCGCAGTTTGGGCCGCTGGCGACGGTGGCCGCGCCGGACAGCAACCGCGCCATCCGCCTGGGCTACGGGCTGGGCTGGGGCACGTTTGAGTCGCCCTACGGCCCGGCTTATTTCAAGGAAGGGCACGACGACGGCTGGGAAAATCACAGCGTCGTTTTCGCCGGTCGCAAGCTGGGCCTGCTGCTGATGGGCAACAGCTCGAACGCGGACAAGATTTTTAAAGCGCTGCTGGAGAAGCTGCTCGGCGATAAAGCCACGCCCTGGCAGTGGGAGAACTACGTGCCGTATCAGTACGCGGAAAAATAGCCGCGCCGAATCGGTTGTCTTACCTACTGTTTACGCTTTCGATGGTATACCAACGCCTCCTTTTCGTGTACAACGCCGACGGCGGCCGCCTGGCCGGCCTGAAGGATATGTTCCACAAGATTCTTTCGCCGGCCACCTACCCGTGCTCGCTGTGTGCCGTGACCTACGGAGCAACCTCGATGCGGCCCGAGTGGCAGCAGTTTATTCAGCAGCTGGCCGTACCGGTGGCGTTTTTGCACCGCGACGAGTTTGTGCGCGACTACCCGCGGTGGCGTACGCACCCCTTGCCGGCCGCCTTCGCCGCTGCCGAAACCGGGGCGCTGACCCCATTTATTGAAGCGCCCGAAATGGACGCGGCCGACCTGAACGGACTGATGGAGCTGGTGCGGGAGCGGCTGTAGGGGCAGGGGCGGCAAAAAAGGGCGTGAAAAGAACGTCATGCCGAACGTAGCTGAGGCGTGACGTTCTTTTGTGCGATTCTTCTTCGCTTTTTCCCCTTTATGATTCGCATGAAACTACAATTCCTGTCCGGCGTGCTGCTGGGCGCGGCCCTACTGGCAGCCGGCCCGGCGCTGGCCCAAACCGTGAACACCGGCCCCGCCTACGATTCGCGCACGCTGTTCAATCCCTCGTTTATTGAGCAGCATTCGACGCCCACGCGCACGGCCGGCGGGCAGCCCGGGGCCGACTACTGGCAGAACGCGGCCGACTATAAAATCGATGCCCGGCTCGACGAGAAAACGGCCCGCGTGAGCGCCACCGTGGCCATCACCTACACCAACAACTCGCCCGATGCGCTGCCCTTCGTGTGGCTGCAAGTCGACCAGAACCTGTACCGCGAAGACTCGCGCGGGGCGGCCATTACGCCGGTGGGCGGCGGGCGCTTCGGCAACAACTCGCGCGGCTTTCGGGGCGGCGACTCGCTGCAAACCGTGACCATCGAGCTGCACGGCAAGAAGCTGAAGGCCAATTACCGCGTGACCGACACGCGCATGCAAATCATGCTGCCCGAGGCCCTGAAGCCCAACGGTGACAAGCTGAAAATCGATATCGCCTACGGCTTCAGCATTCCCGAGTACGGCTCCGACCGCCTCGGCCGCCTCCAGACCAAGAACGGCGAAATCTTCGAAGTGGCGCAGTGGTACCCGCGTATGGCCGTGTACGACGACGTGGAGGGCTGGAACACGCTGCCTTACCTCACGGCCGAGTTTTACCTCGAATACGGCAACTTCGACTACACCCTGAACGTGCCCGCCAACTACCTCGTGGGCGGCTCGGGCGAGCTCGTGAACCCCGCCGAAGTGCTGACCAGCGCCCAGCAAAGCCGCCTGGCCAAAGCCGCCGGTTCGGACAAAACCGTGCTGGTGCGCTCGGCCGATGAGGTGACGCAGGCCAGCTCGCGGCCCGGCGGCAAAAACGGCCGCCTGACCTGGCACTTCCGCTGCCAGCGGGCGCGGGATGTGGCCTGGGCGGCCTCGGCCTCCTTCATTTGGGATGCGGCGAAGATGAACCTGCCCAGCGGCCGCAAGTCGTTGGCCATGTCGCTCTACCCCACCGAAGCGGCCCAGGATACGGCCTGGAACCGCTCGACGGAATACGTGAAGAAAAGCATCGAATACAACTCGAAGCAGTGGTACGAATACACGTACCCGGTGGCGACCAACGTGGCCGGCGTGGTGGGCGGCATGGAGTATCCGGGCATCGTGTTCTGCGGCGCGAAGGCCCGCAAAGCCAGCCTGTGGAGCGTGACGGACCACGAATTCGGCCACAACTGGTTCCCGATGATTGTGGGCTCGAACGAGCGCAAGTACCCGTGGATGGACGAGGGGTTCAACACCTTTATCAACATCCTTTCCAGCAACGCTTTCAACAACGGCGAGTATGCGAAACAGCTGAACGACACCACGCGCCTGGTGGCCGGTAATATCCGCTACATGATGGACCCTTCCACGGTACCGCCCTACACCGTGCCCGACGTGACCCCGGCCAACATGCTGGGCTACGCCGCCTACGCCAAAATGGGCTACGGCCTGTTTCTGCTGCGCGCCGAGGTGCTGGGGCCGGAGCGGTTCGACTACGCTTTCCGCACCTACATCAAGCGCTGGGCCTTTAAGCACCCGCAGCCCAAGGACTTTTTCCGGACGATGAACGAGGCCAGCGGCGAGGATTTGACCTGGTTCTGGCGCGAATGGGTGTACAACAACTGGATTCTGGACCAGGCCGTGACCGCCGTGGCCTACGTGAACCAGGACCCCAAGCAGGGCGCGCTCATCACCGTCGAAAACCGGGGCCAGGCCGCCATGCCCGTCATCGCCGACGTGACCGAAACCGGCGGCAAAACCACCCGCGTGCGCCTGCCCGTGGAAGTGTGGCAGCGCAGCGGCACCTGGACGTTCCGCTACAACTCCACCACGCCGCTCACCCTGGTGCGCCTCAACCCCACCAAGCTGCTGCCCGACGCCAACCCCGGCAATAACGTGTGGCGGGCCCAGGTGCTGAAGTAAGTACTGGTGCAGAAGTAACCGTATTCGAGTCGGGCCTGCCGGTCCGACCGCCCTGGGCGGTCTGACCGGTTGAAGTACCAACGATTTCGGTCCAACGACAACCGGTCGGACCGCCTAGATGTATGGTCCCGGAGTATGGTGGGTCGGTTCTCGAATAAAGCTACTAGGATTTTTCCGCCATTCCGCACAAACAAATTCGTAGGGTGTCAATCCCTTGAGCCGTTTGAGGCGTTTGGCAAAGTTGTA
>NZ_BAABDI010000016.1:0-113424 GCF_039539545.1 Hymenobacter antarcticus
GCCAGCAATGGTGGCTTTAGCCCGGGTGTTCACCTCTTCCCATTCCGAACAGAGTCGTTAAGCCCCGGTGCGCCTATGGTACTGCCTTCACCGGTGGGAGAGTCGGTCGCCGCCAACCTTATTTGAGTAACCCCCTGTGCCGCTTTTACCAGCCGCACAGGGGGTTTTGCTTTGTAATTAGTGCTAGACAGTTCAACGTCGCAGTTTTGCTACAGTGGCTTGATAAGTAGGTGCTAACTGGTTATAATTTTGTCTATAGGTTTGTAGTATCATTAGCTGTGCAAGTTTCACCGGCACGTTATAGTCGTAGTATTGATTGGCTGACGGTTCTACTTTATGTGGTGCTGGTTGGCATAGGCTGGGTTTGCATTTATGCATCGAGCTATTCGCCTGATGCACCGGCGAATCCACTGGGAAGCTTGAGTTTTGATAAGCTTATGGCTTTCAACTGGTTTAAGCAGCTTTTGTGGATTGCGACAGCGGTTGTACTGGTTGTTGTGTTGCTTGTGGTTGACTATAAGGCTTACGATACCTTGGCTTATGCTTTATATGGTGGGATGATTTTGTTGCTGGTAGTGACAATGTTTGTTGCCCGGCCAATTGCGGGCTCAAGGTCGTGGTTGGAAATCGGACCGGTACGCTTGCAACCGGCTGAATTTGCGAAGTTTACGACGGCATTAGCGGCCTCGCGGTTTATGGCGAGCATTAACCTGCGCTATCAGGACTGGCGGGACCAACTGGTGCTGGCAGGGATTACATTGTTGCCACCATTGTTGATTGTGGCTTCAAATGAGTCGGGACAGGCGTTGGTGTTTGGAGCATTACTGCTGGCATATTTCCGCGAGGGTATGTCGCCTCTGATACTGCTGTTGCTGGCAGCATCGGGAGTGATATTATTGCTGGCGCTATTGGTGCCGAAACTGTGGCTGGTAGCGGCTTTTACAGGAATATTACTGGCGGTATTGGGGCTGAACAGGCGGGTGTTGCGGCATCATTTGCCGTTGGCACTGGGGGTATGGCTGGCTGTTATTGGGATGGTGGTAGGGGTTGATTTTTTTTATAATAAAGTTCTGCAACCGCACCAGCGCCAACGCATTGAAGTACTGATAAATCCTTCGGCGGACCCCCTAGGCAAGGGCTGGAACGTAACGCAGAGTAAAATTGCGATTGGGTCGGGGGGATTGCTGGGTAAAGGTTTTTTGCAGGGTACTCAGACGAAGTTTGATTTCGTGCCGGAGCAGAGCACTGATTTTATTTTTTGTACGGTAGGAGAGGAGTTTGGGTGGATGGGTAGCCTGGTAGTAATTGGGCTGTACCTGACCCTATTGTGGCGTATTATTTATGTGGCGGAACGGCAGAAGTCAGTGTTCGGACGCACTTATGGTTATTGCGTGGCAAGTGTGCTGTTTTTTCACATTACGGTGAATATGGGAATGACTATCGGCCTGGCTCCGGTGGTGGGCATTCCGCTGCCGTTTTTTAGTTATGGGGGGTCGTCGTTGTGGTCATTCACCATTTTACTGTTTAGCCTGTTGGCATTAGATGCCTACCGCAAACAGGATTTGCTGCGCTGATGGAGAGGCCACGGGTGCCGGGGTGGGTGTGGGCAGTGCTGGTGGCAGGGCACCTACTAACCCTTTGCTGGGTACTGCGCACCGCTAATTGGAGCTTTCCTGATTCGGACCGGTACCTGCAAGCGGCGGAAAATATCCGGCTGCACGGCCAGCTATATGCGCGGCCCTGGATGGGAGTATTGCCCCAGGGGCAGGCTATGCAGGAGTTTACAATCCGGACGTTGGGCTATCCGGTGGTGGTGATGAGCCTGGCGTGGGCAAAAGGTGTGAGCGCATTGCTGGTGTTTCAGAGCCTGTTGAGCCTGCTCAATATCGGTTTGGTGTTGGCATGGTGGGCTCGCCGGGCGCGGCCAACAAATGGGCAGTGGCTGCTAGCCTTACTGGGTATTGTGACTTTCCCAGCGCAGTTCATCTATGCTCATGCGGTGATGAGCGAGATATTGTTACAGACAGCAGTTCTGTTGATGACCTGGGCGGCTTTGGCGTTTATTAAAACGCGGGAGTTGCGCTATTTTACCGCGGGTATTGGGGCTGTGGTGGCAGCTTTGTTGATAAAGCCGGTTTTTTACCCCTTAGCGGTAGTACCGGCGGTGTTAGGAGTGGTGCTGGCGTGGCAGCGGACTACAAAAGGCTTAGCACTGCTGGGCCTGGTGCCGGTAGTAGTGGTGGCGCTGTATATGGGTTGGAATAAGCAGCGGACTGGTTATCTGCATTTCTCAAGCATTGCCGAAATTAACCTCCTGCATTACAATGCCGCAGGCGTAGTACGCCAGATAGAGGGGCCAGCGGTGGAAGAGGAATGGGTGGCTAATGTTCTGCACGAGGCCGCAGCTCAGCCTGATTTCGCGGCCCGGCAGCAGCTTATTCAGCAGCGGGCGGGGGCGATACTTTGGGCGCATCCAATAGTGTATGCGCGGCAGCACGCGCAGGGTATGCTGACTTTGTTTCTGGACCCTGGCCGTTTTGACGTGAGCCACCTGGCGGGCCTGGCTGAGCCCAAGGGTGGCGGCTTACTGGCGCAGGCGCGCGCGGGTGGCCTCTGGCGGGCGGTGAGCCGCTTGCCACTGGGCCTGCTGGCCGTGCTGGGCATGGTGATGCTGGCTAATGGAATGCGCCTGGTGTTGGCGGTGCGGGGTTTCTGGCGGCTACGCAGTGAGGGCCGGGTGCTGCGCCAGGGCCGCTGGGTAGCGGTGGGCTTGCTGCTGTACGTGGCCGTGCTGACCGGGCCTTTGGGGGCGGCGCGGTTTCTGGTGCCGGTGTGGCCGCTGTTGCTGGCTTTGGCACTGGTGGGCCTGCGCTGGCCTGCCGGAGCGGTGTCAGGTACGGGCGAAGCGGCGCCAATGCGTGAAGACCAACGCCAGCGCTGAGCAGAATGCGGGGGCCGCGAGGTAGCCCATTCGCCCCAAATCGCCGGACAAGAGCATGTGGATGGCTACAACCACAAGTAAGCCACCCTCAGCCCAGCCTAGGGAGGCGTAGAAAGTGGCGGATTCGCTCGTGCGTTGGCGTTTCTCCAGCCAAAAAGCTACGGGAACGAGTAGTGTGAACAGGCCAAATATGCTGAGCAGCTCGCCTAAGCCTTTGGGTGAAACCGCTCGTTGCAGCGAATAGAGGATATTCGTGAAATGCTCGAGGGCATTGGAAACGGACTGCGTGGCTGGTGCTCCAAGGTGAGTGTCGATGGCATAATGAACCGCCACCAGGGCCCCGACACCGCCCGCCAGTGCCAGCAGCTGGCGGGGCCAGGCAAGCGTGCGGCGACCAAACCAGAGTAGCCAGGGCACCAGAAACAGAAACGATTCCTTCGATAATGGGCCCAACACAAGCGCTAGTAGTAAGGCCCAGCTACCGCGGGGGCCACGCCGAACGGCGTAGTAACCGAGACCAAAAACCAGTAAGTAGAGGCTATCGGTGAGGGGAAGCCCGGCCGCGTATTCTGCCCAGCGACTGGTCAGGACGGCCAGCATAGCCAAAATGGCGGCTTCCGGCGCAGCTCCAGCCTGGCGGGCGGCATTGTACCAACAGGCTCCGGCCGCCGCCAGCACCAGGCAGTTGACTAGGTAAAACGCGAACCGCAGCGGCCACTGCCCCGCCGGGCGCTGGGGCCACACGCGCCCGTAGAGCTGCGCCACCGGAGCCGCTACCACGGCGGCGGCGGCCGGCACCAGCACGCGGTAGCGGTGGGTGACCCGAATGCTGTCGAAGCGGCCGGCAGCCATGCTTAGGTAGCTGCGGGTATCAGGCGAGTGCGAAAAATCGAAATGCACGTACATCGGATAGGCCAGGTTGGCCAAAGCCGCCACAGCTAGCAGCCACGGCAGCAGCCAGCGCCGGGCCCGATGCTTCCGGTCGGGTAGAGACGCAGAGGGCGCGGGGCTAGGCAAACTTGCGCTCGATGAGTTTCAGGAGCTTATTGACATGCTCTTCCTTGCGGCTCCAATCGTAGCGTGGCGACAGCGCTTCGGTAACGTGGGCCCGCGCCTGCTCGGCCGTGGGGAGCGAGTCGAGGTGCTGAATGGCGGCGTGGTAATCCATGTTTTCGCCCCCAAACAGCTCATTGATAAAGCTAAAGCGCTGGTTGATGGAAATGGCCTCGCGTAGGGTTTCGACTTTGGTGCCCGCCCGCTCGGCCAGCGACACGGGGACGGTTGTCGCCCGTAGCGTGTCTGCCAGGGCGGGGGCAGCGGGTTGGCCAGCTTTCAGCTTCTCGTGGAGGGGCAGGCTGGCGGTTTCCAGGTCGGGCAGTGGGCGAGCCGGGGCCGGACTAGCGGGGGTAAATGGTGCAGGCGCGGACTCGGCGACGGTAGCAGCGGGCGTTGCAGTGGTCGCAACTGGCTCGGGAACAGCAGCAATAGGAACTGGCGGAGCTACGAAGGTGGGCGGTACCACCGGTTCCGGTTTGGGTTCGGGCGCAACGGCCGGGAGCGGCGGTTCGGGGGCGGGGGCGGGTGAAATGGCCGATACCGGGCCGTCCTCGAGCAAATCGGCGGTGGTGAGGGGCAACAAGGTGCTCAACTCTTCAACCAGACGCTGCAAAGGCTGGTGAGCCTTGTAGTTGGCCGCATGATAAAGCCCGAAACGGTGAGTGAGGAAGTCGCGGCTAAGCTCGGTGCCCACAGGCAGACTATCAACGAAGCCCTGAAAGAAGGCTTTATCGACATCGAGGTAGCGCAGATTGTCGCGCAGGCTCTCCAGGGTAGGCTTTTCCAGCTGGCCGAGGAGCAGGCGCTGGAAACTGCCGGCCGGGTCGGCCACAATGTTCAGCGTGTCGGCGGCGGCCTGGGCGAGCAGCGGCTCGTAGGCGGCGCGGCCCAGGCGAATGTGACGCGACAGCACGTTCATGAACTGCGTGAGGGCCGCCTGCACGGGCGCGGCCTCGAAGTCGAAATAAGGGCTGCGAAGCTTAGCCGTTTCGGCCTGCCACTGGCCCAGCAGCTGCCGGACTACCAACAGGTTGAGCTGGCGAATGGGCGTGAATTTGAGCACCGCCGGACCATCGAGGGTGGCGGTGGGCTGGGGGCCGAAGTGCTGGTCGCAGAGCCGGGCGGCCAAGCGGCGGCCGTATTGCGCGCACTTGGTGGGGCTATATTTGTCGTTCATAAAAAGGCCGGGTTTCGGTGGCCGAAGTTAGGCACAAATGGCCCTGTTGACGATTGAAAACTTGCCCGGCGCTACCATAGAAGTGCCCGCCGGCACCACGCTGCTGGCCGCGCTGCAAGCAGCCGGCCACGACTGGATGCACGCCTGCGGAGCCAAAGGCCGCTGCACCACCTGCCGCCTGGAAGTGGTGGCCGGGCTGGAAAACCTGACCCCACCCACCGAGGCCGAGCTGCGCTACCGCGCCGCCGGCCGGCTGCTGCCCCACGAGCGCCTCACCTGCCAGGCGCGGCTGCCCGCGGGGCCGGTGGTGGGCCGGGTGCCTGCCGCCACCCAACTGCCCCATCAGCAGTACGGCGAAACGCCCTAGCGCTACCCCGCTCATTTTATTGGGTCGGAGGCCTGGCGAGCCGACTTGCAGGTGGTCAGGCAATTTGCTGGTTTGCCCGGACCATGCGTGCGCCGCGCTTGGCGGTTCGTTCCTAACTTTAGATTTCCAAACCCATCCAAGCCCGCCAGTACCTTGTTTATTGAACCCCGCGTCGGCAACCGCCACAATGCCCCCCGCCGGGGCTGGATTGAAGTGGTGTGCGGCTCCATGTTTTCGGGCAAAACCGAAGAACTGATTCGTCGCCTCACCCGCGCCCGCATTGCGCGGCAGCGGGTCGAAATTTTCAAACCCGCCCTCGACACCCGTTACCACGCCGAGGACGTGGTGAGCCATAATGCGGCTCGCATTCGCTCGACGCCGGTAGCCGTGGCCTCCGAAATGCTACTGCTGGCCGCCGGTTCCGATGTAGTAGGTATTGATGAAGGCCAGTTTTTTGACAGCTCGCTGGTGGAAGTGTGCCAGCAGTTGGCCAATAACGGCGTTCGTGTCATCGTGGCCGGGCTGGATATGGATTACCTGGGCCGCCCCTTTGGCCCCATGCCCGCTTTGCTGGCCACGGCCGAGTTCGTGACCAAGGTGCATGCCGTGTGCGTGTGCTGCGGCGAAATTGCCTCGTACTCGTATCGCATGGTTGCCAACGAAAGCCAGGTAATGCTCGGCGAAACCGATTTGTATGAGGCGCGGTGTCGGCCCTGTTTCCTGGAGGGAATGCAAGCCAAAGCCCCGGCCCCGGAAGCGCATTCCACCGCCACGCACTAAACTGCCGGGCCAGGCGTTGGCAGAGGCGGCCCCGTGGCTTCTATCCCTTACTTCAGTCTTTGCAGCGCGTATGTCCTACCTTTTCCGTTGTTTGCTCGGGGTTGCCGGGCTGTTATTTATTGCCGGGACCGCGCGTGCGCAGGGTCCGGTTGGCTACGGCGACTGGCAGTTGCACTTGCCCACCAACCGCCCCCTGCGCCTGGCCGATGCCGGCGACCGGTTGTACGTAGCCACCGAAAACGCTTTTTATTTTCTGGATAAGAAGCAGAGCACGACGCAGGTGCTTTCGCGCCGTGATGGCCTGAATGATGTTAAAGTCGCGGCCCTGGCCCACGATTCGGTGAGCAAGCAAACGGTAGTGGTCTACGCCAATACCAACATTGATGTGCTGCGGCCCAACGGCAGCGTGCGCAACCTGAACGACGTGTTGCGCAAGTCGATTCAGGGTAAAAAGGAAGTGTATCGGGTATCCATCAGCGGTACTAAAGCCTATATTTCGACCAGCTTCGGCATTGTGGTGCTGAACCTGACGAAGCTGGAAATCAGCGATACGTACAGCAATATCGGCCCAGGGGGCACCGTAGCGGCAGTGTATGATGTGACCGTGGCCGGCAATACAATTGTGGCCGCTACGTCGGCCGGGCTGCTTCGGGCTTCGTTAACCGCCAATCTGCTCGACTACCGCAGCTGGGTTCTGGACCAGCAGCCGCTGCCCCCTGGCCCGGCTACGCCCAACGTGTACCGGGTGCTGGCTACGTTTGCCGGGCAGATTTATGCCGGCGTGGACAATCCGGGGCTGTCGCTCTACAAGTTCATCCCGGGCGCCGCGGGGGCCCTTGGCAGGTGGCAGCAGGTGCCGGATACGTATACGTTGCAGTTTCGTACGCTACGCGCCAATGTTGCCGGCCTCTACATCACCGACGATAATTATGGAGTGCGCCGCCTCGACCGGAATGGGGTGGTGACAACGATTGTGCCGCCCCGGCCGGGCACTTTCACGACCGATGCCGTGCGTTCCCGCGATGGCAGTCATTACGTGGCAAACTACGCAGTGGGGTTGCAGTGGGTGCGAGCCGGCCAGCCTACGGAAGTATTTGAGGCGAATGGGCCGGAAAGCAGCAATTCGTTTGGCCTGTTGGCCGATGCGCGGTCTAATAAGGTTAATGTATTTACCGGCGGCTATTCGGAGCGGTACCTGCCGTTTGGCCGGCGGGCTGGGTTTTATGAATACGAGGGCGGCCAATGGACCAACGTAACCAGCCTCAAATTGCCAGCTACCGATTTTCCGAACCCAATCAATGTGTCGCGGGGCACCCGCACGCCCGATGGCACGCTCTACGTGGGCAGTTTTGGAGGTGGCCTGCTGGAGTGGAAGGGCCCGGGGCAATTCCGGCAGTTCACCTCGACCGCGGCCAGTGCGCCGGGCAGCCCTATTCTGCCCTATGCCAGCGCGGGTAATGACCGGGTTTCCGATGTCACTTCCGATGCCGAGGGTAACGTTTATGTGGTGAACCCGCACGGTGCGCCCAATACTTCGGGGCTGTACGCTTTCACGCCCAGCGCCAATACCTGGCGTACTATTCCCTGGGTTCCTAATTTCGAGAATCTCGACCGCATTACCCTCGATGACCAGGGAATTGTGTGGGCAACAGTGGCCCGCAAACCCAATAATCCCAGCATTTCGACCCAAACCGAAGGCGGACTTTTTGCCATCGACCCCAAGCCCACGGCCACGGAGCGGCCCCGGTTTTTCAGTACCGCATCGGGCTTGCCGGATAATCAGCTTTACGAGGTGGTGAAAGACCGGCGCGGCGCTATCTGGGTGGCGACTATCAAAGGCGTGGCCGTATTTAATGACCCCAGCGGAGCGTTTGGGGCCAACGCGGCTTTCACCCTGCCCTACGTGCGGCGCGGCGAAGGCAAGGACTTCCCGGTGCTCTTCACGGAGGCCGTGCGCACCATGGCCGTCGATGGGGCCGACCGCAAGTGGTTCGGCACCGACAACGGCCTGTGGCTGTTCAGTCCCGATGCCGATGAGGCCCTGCTACACTTCACCAAGGAAAACAGCCCGCTACCATCCAACCGCATCGTGGACGTGAAGGTGAACGACAAAACCGGCGAAGTGTGGGTGGCCACCGATGCCGGCGTAGTGGCCTACCGCGGCTCGGCCACCATCACCGAAGGCGACCCGAAGTGCACGGCCGTATTTCCGAACCCCGTGCGCCCCGATTTTGCGGGTACGGTAGGCATCACCGGTTTGGCCAACAACGGATTGGTGAAAATTACCGACGTAGCCGGCCATCTGGTGTACGCGACCAAGGCCAATGGCGGGGCCGTAACCTGGGACCTGACCACCCCCGACGGCCAGCGTGTGCGCTCCGGCGTGTACCTCGTGCTCTCGTCGGATGCCGACGGTAAAAACGGCTGCATCAGCAAAATAGCCGTACTCAGCAAGTGATTGGGGAGGGGCTGCTGAGCTCAGTCAGGCACCTCAGCGCATTCAAAAACCAATACGTAACCTAATGCTGCTTAAGACCCGGGGCATCGTTCTCAGCTACCTCAAGTACCGCGAAACCAGCATTATTGCCCGCGTGTATACCGAACGGCTGGGCGTGCAGACTTATATCGTGAACGGGGTGCGTAAGGCCAAGCCGCCGGGGCGCATTGCCCTGTTTCAGCCCTTCACCTTGCTCGAACTGGTAGCCTACGTGGCCCGGGGCAGCGGCGGCCTCACCCGGCTGGCCGAGTTCCGCTGCGCCGAGCCCTTCCAGACGCTGCCCTACGATGTGGCGAAAAGCAGCGTCGTACTTTTTCTGTCGGATGTGGTGGGCCGGGCCGTGCGCGAGGAAGAGCAAAATGAGCCCCTGTTCGCCTTCCTGCACGATTCCATGCTGGCCTTTGACCAGCAGACGACGGGCAGCGAGCGTTTCGCCCTCACCTTTCTGCTGCGCCTCGCCACGTATCTGGGGTTCGGGATAAGCTCGGGCGCGGAGCTCACCGACCAGGTGATAATGGCCGGCCACGCGGCCACGGCGCGGGGCGCAACCAGTCCGGCCACGCTCCGACTGCGCGAGTTTGATGGCTACCTCGATGAGCTGCTACACGACCCCGCCACCAGTACCATTCCCAACGGACGGGTGCGGAATGAGCTGCTGCACGTCCTCATTCGCTACTACCAGCTGCACGTCGAGCAGATGGGCGAAATCCGCTCCCTGGACATTCTGTCGCAGGTTTTGGCGGAGTAGAGAATCGTAGAACAGGAACAGGAAAGCCCGTCAGGCCCAGCGTACTCGTCCTTACCCAAATATGGGGCCGTTGCTCCGGTCAGACCGCCCGAGGCGGTCTGACCAGTTGTCGGGAGGGCAAAATCGGTGGTTCTTCAACCGGTCAGACCGCCCAGGGCGGTCTGACCGGACTGTTCAACCTGCGCCTGGCGGCAGCCGGATAAATTTGGGTAAGGATAAGCATGCTCAGCCTGACGGGCTTTCCTGTTGTCAGGTCCGACGACGACTTACTTAAAGTCGACCAGCTCCACGTCGAAGCGGAGCACGGCGTTGGCCGGAATGTCGGCCCCGGCTCCGCGGGTGCCATAGCCCAGCACCGAGGGAATCAGCAGAATGGCTTTGCTGCCTTTGGGCAGCATGGCAATGCCCTGGTCCCAGCCGGCAATAACCTGGCCCACGCCCAGGGGAAAGGCAATAGGCTCGTTGCCGTGCTTCGCCGAAGAGTCAAACTCCTTGCCGGTAGTCATCACGGTGCCCTTGTACAATACGCGCACGGTCTGGCCCTTTTTGGGCGGCAGGCCCTTCCCAAGGCGGGTGATGACGTAGTAGGTGCCGCCCGCCGTTTTCTTAGCCACCAGCTTGTTCTTTTTCAGGTAAGCCTGAATGAGGGCCACGTCTTTGGTCGTTTGCGCAATAGCCGACCGTTGTGCCTGCTCCGAGTACTGGGCCTTCAGTTTTTCCTGGCGGGCAGTCATCTCAGCCATGCTGAGCAGCTCGCGCGCACTGGCCAGCACGACCAGGGTATTGCCGTTTTTGCGGATGAATGGCGGCACGGGCTGCCGAAACGTTTTGGCAAATACCGTATCGGCCGGGAAGCGGAACACGGCGCTGTCGCCGGGCAGCAACAGGCCCAGGGCTTCTTCCAGGCTGCCGCGCACGGGCTCGGCAGGTAGGGCCACGGGTTGCGGTGTGGGCTGCATCCGGCGCGAGTTCATCAGCACCGAATCGCGGCCCGTACGGAACTCCATGTACACCGTAAGAATCATGCCCGCGCGGCTGGCGTAGGGCGCATCGGTAGGCGCGAGGGCCCGGGATTGGTATTGCCCACCGGCGTCTTTGCGGAAAAGGCGGTACGCAGTGCCGCTGGCCAGGCGGGCAAACTCCGTACCCGGCGTTTGGGCTTGGGCAGACTGCCCCAGGGCCAGCAGCGCACTCATGGCGCTGATAAGAAAGATTCGCATCATGGAAAAATTGGTGGCTTAGCCTGCCCGGGCATCTGAAAAAAAAGGCTTGGAGCCATACGTAAACGCGTCAGCGCACGCTCACAACTTGCAGCTCGAATACCAGCTCGGTGTTGGGCGGAATCAGGTAGCGGGTATCGTCGTCGGGGTCGCGCACGCCGGTAGCTCCGTAGGCCAGCGCTGCGGGTATCCAGGCGCGGACCCGGGAGCCGGCCGGCAGCAACGGCAGCAGCTCGTCCCAGCCCGCAATTACCTCCTGGCGCCCCACCCGAAACCGTAATGGGCCACCCGAGGCGGCGGTGGCATCAAAAATATGCCCATCGGGCAGGAAGCCGGTGTAGCGCACCGCCACGCGGCTGCCCGGCCGGGCCTGGGCCCCCACGCCGCGCTCGTGAAACACGAAGCGCACCCCGCCCCGCGTCGTTTGCGTGGTGAGGTGCGCCGAATCGGGAAACGCAGTAGTTGTGGCGGGGGCGCTGGGCGTAGTAGGCACGGTGGGCTTGATGCCCGTCTGGGCGTGGGCTGCCGTCACGGCCAAACCCAATAGTAGCCCCAGCGGGCCAGCCTTCCGGCTTGTGCCAACAGCGCCTGCCATGGTCGACTGCTTAAAAAACCTCCAGTACTTCGACATCGAACATCAGAGCCGAATCGGGCGGAATACCCGTCGTTCCGGCCGAGCCATACATTAGTCGCGACGGAATGAGCAGCAGCTTGCGGTCGCCCTTCCGAAGCAGCTGCAAGCCTTCATCGAAACCCGGTTTGGTGCTGCCGTTGCCGGCCGTGAACACGGCACAGCCGCAGGCCGTGCGGTTGTCAGCCGAATTGTCGAAAATGCTGCCCTGCGGGAAGCTGGGATTGCCGAACGAAGCCGGGTAGCCCGATGAGCCGGGTTGTGCCCCATTGCTTAGGAAACGACCCACGTACTTCACGCGCACCTGTTTGCCAGCCGTTACCGGCGTCCCATTACCCGCAACGATAGTGGATACGTACACCCCGGAATTGGTGCGGGTAGCCGTAGCTATCAGGTTGTTACGGGTCAGATAGTTGCGAATTGTGTCCTCGTCGATACGAGCCATCTGTTCTTCGTGTTCGCGCAGCACCTTGGTCGAAGCCGTTTCGGTGTTGCAGCTCCACAGGGCCGGGGCGGCCAATAGCAGGCCAGCCAGCAGCACCAACAGGCGTGAGTGCAGCAAAATATTTTTCATGGCAAGGGAGGGACTAAAAAGATTCCGGCCAACGGGGCCTGGGCAGCTGCGCCGCGCCGCCCGTTGGCCGGAATCAGGAAATACGTTAAGGATTATTGAACGTCAACTAGTTCCACCTCAAAACGCAGGGGCGCATCGGCCGGAATGTCGGCTCCGGCACCGCGCGTGCCATAGGCCAGCGTGGAAGGAATCAGCAGAATGGCTTTGCTGCCCTTGTTGAGCAGCGCAATGCCCTCGTCCCAGCCCGGAATAACCTGGCCCTGGCCGATGGGGAATTCGATGGGCTTGCCCGCCTTGTCCGACGAGTCGAAGAGCTTGCCGCTGAGCAGCGTGCCATTGTAGTTCACACTCACCGTCTGGCCGGGCGTGGGCTTGGCACCAGTGCCGGGCTTCAGCACCTGGTAGTAGATGCCCGAAGGCGTTTTCTGCACCGTGAGGTTGTTTTTCTTCACGTAGTCCTGCAGCACGGCGTCGTCCTTTTTCAGCTGCGCCTGCACGGCCGGGGTGGCCATCATTTTGGCCTGAGCATCTTTCTGCTCCTGCATCTGCTTGGCGTACTCGGGCGAGGCCATGCGCTGCTTCATTTGAGCAGCCTGGGCGCGCTTTTGCAGCTCGGGCTGGAGGGCCTCGGCTTCGGCCTTGGTGATAAGTTTATCGGTGGTCGCCACGCGCAGCACCACCACGTTGCCGCCATTGCGCAGGAAATTCGGCACTTTCTGGCCCGAGCTGGCCTTGATGAGCGAATCGACCTGGAAGCGGAATACGCCGCTGTCGCCGGGCTGCAGCATGGACAGCGCCTCGTCGGGCATGCCTTTCTGCTTCAGCTCCTGCAGGGGCAGGGGCACGGGTAGGCCCACGTCGCGGCGGGTGTTCTGCAGCACCGAGTCTTTGCCGGTCAGGTATTGCATGTTGCCCAGCAGGAACTTGCCCACCCGGTCTTTGTAGGTTGGGTCGCCATCGGGGCCGATTTCGCGGCGCTCGTAGCTGTTGCCAACTTTCTTGAAAATCTTGTATTCGATGCCGGACTTGGTCTTGGCAAATTCACCACCGCCTTTGTTACAGGCCGTGAGGGAAGCGAAGCTCAGCACGCCGGCCGCCAGGGCCAGCTGCCGCGCAGAGCGGGAGGAAAAACGCATGAAATTAAAAGAAGTGAAGAATCAGGTACGGTTCAAAGTTACGCTACTGGCGGCGCTACAGCGACAGATACTCCCGTAAGTTGCTCCTTATACTCGGGCAGGATGCTGAGGAAGCGCTCCACGGTTGCATCGAGGGGCAGGTAGCTGATGCCGCCGGCGGCGTTGTGGTGCCCGCCGCCCTCGAAATGCCGCCGCGAAAAGTCGCTCACCGAGAAGCTGCCCACCGAGCGGAAGGAAATCTTAACGGCCACGCCCCGGTCGATAAACACGGCCGCGAACTTGATGCCCTCGATGCTAAGGGCATAGTTTACCAGGCCTTCGGTATCGCCGGTTTTGCTCTGGTACTGGCGCAGCTCGTCCTGCGTGATGGCGATATAGGCGGTATTGAACTCGCGGTTCACCATCAGCTTATCCTTCAGCACGAAGCCCAGGAAACGCAGGCGGATTTCGGAATGCGAGTCGTAGATGCGGCGATGCACCGACGATAAGTCGATATTGACCTTGAGCAGCTCGGCGATAATCAAATGCACGTTGCGCGAGGTGCTGGGGTGGCGAAACGAGCCCGTATCGGTCATTATGCCCGCGTAGAGGGCCTCGCCAATGCCTTTGGTGATGAGGTCCTGGTGGCCCAGGTCGCGGATGATTTCAAAAATCAGCTCGGCCGTAGCCGCCGCCGTGGGCACCGAAAACGTGATATCGGCAAAATCCTCGGGCTCCTGGTGGTGGTCGACGAGAACTTTGGTACCACCGGCCTGGCGGATGTACTCGCCCAGCTCGTTGATGCGGCCTAGGCAGCTGAAATCGAGGCAACAAATGACCTCGGCGCGGGCAATGAGGTCGCGCACCTGCCGGTCATTCTGGCGCTTGTCATACACCACTACTTCGTCGTTGCCCTCCATCCAGTTCAGGAACGCCGGGTAGTCGGAAGGCGTGACCACCGTTACGTGGTGGCCCTTTTGCTTGAGGTAGCCCGCCCAGGCCAGCGAGGAGCCCAGCGCGTCGGCGTCGGGCTTGTGGTGGGTCGTGATAACAATCTGCTTGGGCTGCGCCAGCAAGGCTTGCAGGGCGGAAATGGAACTAGACATCGACAACGAGAATGGCCCTACGACGGAACTGAGGGCCGGTGGCTTACGAATAATTGGGGCGGCAAAAGTCGGAAGAAATCCGTTCCCAACAATACACTGCCCCCGGAAGGTTCGCCCAAAGTCGGCGAACGACCCGCCCAACCAAGCTACTGCAACCCTTGGGCTTTATGGCTACTTTTGTGATTCAATAACTTTTTTAACCACCACTTCCCCGCCCAGTTTATGGCCACCAACCGCACATTCACGATGATTAAGCCCGATGCCGTTCAGGAAAACCACATTGGTGGTATCCTGGGCATGATTGAGGCCGGCGGCTTCCGCATCGTGGAACTCCAAAAAATCAACCTCACCGCTGAGCGCGCGGGCCAGTTTTATGCCGTGCACGCCGAGCGTCCTTTCTACAACGACCTGGTGAAATATATGTCGAGCGGTGCCATCGTGGCCGCCGTACTCGAGAAGGATAACGCCGTAGCCGACTTCCGTACCCTCATCGGAGCCACCAACCCGGCCAATGCCGAGGACGGCACCATCCGGAAGAAGTATGCCAAGAGCATCGAGGCGAACGCTGTGCACGGCTCCGACTCGGACGAGAACGCGCAAATCGAAGCTGACTTTTTCTTCGGCTCGAAGTAATACGAAGCGAAAAGCTGCAAAAAGCCCGCTCTGCAATGCGCAGAGCGGGCTTTTTCTTTGTGCCAAATACAGACTATTTTTATACTAATCTTGTATTGTCGAGCTTATTTAGGGTTGCTCGATGGAGAGCAGCGGTTCGGAGTGCAGGGTTTCCTCGGCTGGTTGGGTGGTGTGCTTGTGCTTGAAAATAAGGACGAACAGCACCGCAATGGCCAGCGAATAGCCGGCGAACGTGAGCCAGATGCTGGGCCAGTCTTTCACGCCGTTGGCATCAGTGAAGTAGTTCTGGATGATGATGCCGCTGAGCGAGCTGCCCAGCACGGCCCCAAAGCCGTTGGTCATCATCATAAATAAGCCCTGCGCGCTGGCCCGAATGCTGGGCTGGGTCTGGGTTTCGACAAACAGGGAGCCGGAAATATTGAAGAAATCGAAGGCCATGCCGTACACGATGCACGAGAGGATAATCATCCACAGGCCCGAGCCGGGGTTGCCGTAGGCGAACAGCCCGAAGCGCAGCACCCAGGCAATCATGCTGAACAGCATCACCTGCTTGATGCCGAAGCGCCGCAAAAAGAAGGGAATGGCCAGAATAAACAGCGTTTCGGAAATCTGCGAGATGGACATGATAATGGCCGGATACTTCACCGTGAGGGTGTCCTGGTAGGCCGGGGTCTTGTCGAAATCGTGCAGGAAGGTGTCGCCGTACGCGTTGGTGAGCTGCAGGGCCGCGCCCAGCAGCAAGGCGAAGATGAAAAAGGTGGCCATCTTGCGGTCGCGCAGCAGGGCAAACGACTTGAGACCCAGAATTTCAACAAGGCTCTGATTGGAAGAATTGGCAGACTGGGGCGGGCACTTGGGCAGCGTGAACGAGTAGAGCCCCAGCAGAATGGCCGCGCCGGCGGCAATGTAAAACTGGCTGGCCGATTTCTCGAAGCCCAGCAGGCTTACCGTCCACATGGCCACAATAAAGCCCACGGTGCCCCACACGCGGATGGGCGGGTAGTCCTTGACTACGTCGAGGCCTTCGGTTTTCAATATGGAAAACGACACGGCGATGGACAGCGACAGCGTGGGCATGTAGAAAATCATGTTCAGCAATATCACCCAGAAGAACGTGCCGGGGTCCGTGACCAAAGGAATGGTGCAAAGGGTGAGGCCGCCCAGAATGTGCAGGATGCCGTAGAGCTTTTCCGCGTTCACGTACTTATCGGCCACGATGCCCATGAGCGAGGGCATGAAGATGGAAGCAATGCCCATGGTCGAGAAAATGGCGCCAAACTGCGCGCCAGACCATTGCTTCGTTTGAAACCAATAAGCCCCAATCGTTATCAGCCACGAGCCCCAGATGAAAAACTGGAGGAAACTCAGGATAGTAAGGCGCAGCTTCGTATTCATGCGGGAACAGGGCAAGAGGCGTAAAAAAGACAAAAGCAATGTCGGCGCACTGGCCGAGACTGTCAAAGATAAATAAAAAAGCCCCTGCGAAGCGCCCGGCGGGGGGCAGGCTTCACAGGGGCTTAAGTACTAATCTAAGGCAGGTTTACGCCTCGTAGCTCGGCGAGAAGGTACCGGCGGGCTGGCCGTCGGCCGTGGGGTAGTCGGTGTAGCCGTCGGTGAAGCCGCCGGGGCCGGGGGCATAGTACGTGGCCTCGTCGGCATCGGCCAGGGGCTGGCCGGCTTTGAGGCGCTCCACGAGGTCGGGGTTGGCGATGTAAGCCGTACCGAAGGAGATGAAATCGGCGCGGCCGGCCAGGTCGGCTTCGGCGCGGGCCAGGTCGAGGTAGCCGCCGTTGTAGATAATGGGGCCAGTGTAGGCGGTTTCGAGGGCCGTGCGGGCTTCGGCGTGCAGGGAAGCCGTCCCGACGAGGTGGATGTACACCACGCCGGTTTTTTGCAGCTCCTGGGCCAGGTGAGCGTAGGTTTCGGCCACTTCGGGGTAGGCGGCCATGTCGTTGAAGGTGCTGCCCGGCGAGAGGCGGATGCCGGTGCGGTCGGCCCCGATTTCGGCGGCCACTGCGCGGGTGACGTCGAGTAAAAACCGGGTGCGGTTTTCCACGCTGCCGCCATATTCGTCGGTGCGCTGGTTGCTGTGGGGGTTGAGGAACTGCTCGGGCAGGTAGCCGTTAGCGGCGTGGATTTCAACGCCGTCGAAGCCGGCATCCATCGCCAGCCGGGCGCTGTGGGCAAATTCTTTCACTACCGCGGCCACTTCCTCCGTAGTGAGGGCGCGGGGGGCGGGGTGGTCCTGCATCTGCTGCTGGTCGGTCCACATCTGGCCGGCGGCAGCCACGGCCGACGGGCCCACGCCCTCGGCCCCGGCGGGCAGGTTGAGGGGATGAAAGATGCGCCCGGAATGCATCAGCTGAATGAAAATGTGGCCGCCGTGGTGATGCACGGTTTCGGTGATGCGCTGCCAGTTGGTGGTCTGCTCCTGGTTGAAGAGGCCGGGAATGCGGGCGTAGCCCAGGCCATCGGCCGAGGGGGAAGTGCCTTCGGTGATGATAAGGCCGGCCGTGGCGCGCTGGCGGTAGTACTCGGCCATCAGCTCGTTGGGCACGTTGCCCAGGGCGCGGCTGCGCGTCATGGGGGCCATTACGAGGTGGTTGGTCAGGGTGAGGGGGCCCAGGTGGGCGGGCTCGAAGGCTTTCTGTGACATAGGATGAGAAGGCTGCGGTGCGTGGGCCGCAACGACGGATTGATGAAACGCGATTTAAAAGCAGGTACGTACACGAATTGTTTCCGTTGCCTGTGTTGTCTTTGGGTGAGCTGGGTCGAAACATGCTTTCGGGAACGCAAAAAGCCCGCCCCACGAGGTGGAGCGGGCTTTTACGTTTCAATAATCACCGCCAAATAGCGGCCGTAAAAAAATTAGCTGGCGTAAGCGGCAGCAAAGCGCTTGTTCACTTCGTCCCAGTTGACGAGGTTGAAGAAAGCGGCGACGTAGTCGGGGCGGCGGTTCTGGTATTTCAGGTAGTAGGCGTGCTCCCATACGTCGAGGCCGAGCACGGGTATTCCCTTGCAGCCCGACTCGGGCATCAGCGGGTTGTCCTGGTTGGGCGTGGAGCAGATTTGCACCGAGCCATCTGGCTGCTTGCACAGCCAGGCCCAGCCCGAGCCAAAGCGCGTGGTAGCAGCTTTGGTGAAATCTTCCTTGAATTTGTCGTAGCTGCCGAAGTTCTTGGTGATGGCTTCGCCTACTTCGCCGGTGGGCTGCCCGCCGCCGGTCGGCGCGAGGATGGTCCAGAACAGGGAGTGGTTGTAGTGGCCACCGCCGTTGTTGCGCACGGCCACGGGAGCCTTGGCAATGTTGTGCATAATTTCCTCAATGGTCTGATTCTCCATCTCGGTGCCCGCGATGGCCGCGTTCAGATTGGTCACATAAGCCTGGTGGTGCTTGCTGTGGTGGATTTCCATGGTCTGCGCGTCAAACGTGGGTTCGAGGGCATCGTAGGCGTACGGAAGTTTTGGAAGTTCGAAAGCCATAATAAAAAAGGGGTTGGGTGGTGAAGAGTGTATAAAATACCCGGCCTTGGAACAACCAATAGCAGGCATGGTTGCGCCGGTGGGGCGTTGAATACCAAAAGTAGATTATTTCCGCTTCAAACTGAAAAAATCGCGCATGAGTGCCGCGCATTCCTCGGCCAGCACCCCGCCGCGCACCTGCGTGCGCGGGTGCAATAGCTGCCCATGCCGCCGAAAGCCCACTTTAAGCTCATCGGCCCCGAAAACGACAGCTTTGAGCTGAGCCCAGTAGCTGGCCCCGGCGCACATCACGCACGGCTCAATGGTCACATAAAGGGTGCAGTCGGCCAGGTATTTATTGCCGAGGTGGTTGGCGGCAGCAGTCAGGGCCAGCATTTCGGCGTGGGCCGTCACGTCGCGGAGCTGCTCGGTCTGATTATAGCCGCGGCCGATTATCTTTTTTTCGAACACCACCACGGCTCCGATGGGTATTTCATCGACCGCCAGCGCCTTGCGGGCTTCGGCCAGCGCCTGCTGCATGAAATAGTCGTCGGTCATGGCGCGGGCGCGGCTTATTTCAGCGCAATAGCCCCCATCACGGCCTGGGCCGTGGGCTGCCATTGGGCCTGCTCATCGGCGGGGGCCACGAAGGTGAAAACGTACATCTGGTCTTTCACAATGGCGTACTGCACCGTCTGGTAGCGCTTGATGGGCGCCAGCTGATTGCCAGTGCGCCGGGTGTCTGAGACGGTTGAAACAAACTCGAAATAAATAAAGTCGCGCCCATTCACGGTGCGGATGTCCTCCTTCAGAAAATCAACCTTGGTGTAAAGTCGCTGAATGCTGGACTTGTAAATCTTAAGCAGCACAGCATAATCCATGCTCTCGAAGGTGGTGGGCCGCACGGCCACGCTATAATCGATACGGCCGCTGGGGTCGGAATACACGGCCAGCGGCTTGCGCGGCGAAGGATATTTTACGGCGATGCCGTCATCGGGCATGGGGGCAAAGGTGGCGGGCACGCCCACCGAAAGGCCGGAGCCCAGCTTCACGGTGGTGAGCTTGGGCTTGGGGCCGAAAGCCGTGAGGGCCAGAAACAGCAGCAGCAGCGAGGTGATTTTCATAGTAAACAGGAATTGGAAACGATACAAAAGAACGTCATGCTGAGCTTGTCGAAGCATCTCTACTGCGTAAGTATATAGTTACTATTGCGGTAGAGATGCTTCGGCAAGCTCAGCATGACGTTCTTTATAGGGGCTTGTATCACCCAGGCTTACCGTCGCGCAGCGGGGTACTTGATGCGCACCTTTTTCCAGTAGACGTAGTTGCCGGTTTTGGCCTCTACCAGGTAGGTACCGGCCGGAATCCGGCCCAAATCCACCGGGGCGCCGGTGTTGTTCACCGGGTCCAACTCGGTCTGGTAGATGACTTTGTTCTTATAATCGGTCATCACCAGCGTGCCGGGCTTGGTGAACTGCTGCGTGAAGCTGAGCAGGATGCTGGTCGAGTTCGGCTTGGGGAAAACATCGATGCCCGAGAGCGTTTCGATGCGCTTAATCGGCCCATCGAGCGTGACTGCGCCGGCCGAGCCTTTGGCTTTTACCGTAGTTCCCGACTCGTCGGACTTGCTCTTGGTCTTGATTTTGGTTTGAGCCTGCGCGGTGCCGGCAACTAACAGGGCCGCCGCGAGTGCGAAAGAGGGGAGGAATTTCATGAGGTATTGAAGGGGATTGAGAAGACAAAGGAACGCAGTTGCCAGCGGCCTTTGCATACTCCGTACCAAAGTTTGGGTTTTGCCCCGGCGGCCTAGTGGCTACCTTCGCAGCAGATTCATTTAACATTTATCAATTAACATTTAACAGGTGCTCCCCAGGCAAACGGCTCGTGTTCGTGCGCCGGAAGCCACAATCCGTTAAGTGAAAGCTGCTAATTGTTAAATGTCAATTGTTAAATGTTAATTGAGAAGATGCTACGTACCCACACCTGCGGCGAACTTCGCCCCGAACACATCGGCCAAACCGTCACCCTTTGCGGCTGGGTGCAGCGCACCCGCGACAAGGGTGCCATCCTTTGGATTGACCTGCGCGACCGGTATGGCCTCACCCAAATCACCCTCGAAGAAGGCGTGGAAGCCGAAGCCGTGCGCGAAACCGCCCGCCACCTCGGCCGCGAGTTTGTGCTGAGTGTGACCGGCAAAGTAGCCGAGCGCTACTCCAAAAACGATAAAATCCCGACCGGCGGCATCGAAATTCGTCCCGAGAAAGTCGAGATTCTGAACCCCGCCAAGTTGCCGCCCTTCCTCATCGAAGACGACACCGACGGCGGCGACGACCTGCGGATGAAATACCGCTACCTCGACCTGCGCCGCACCCCGGTGCGCAACAACCTCATGCTGCGCCACAAAATGGCCCAGGCCGTGCGCCGCTACCTCGATGGCCAGGAGTTCATCGAAGTCGAAACGCCGGTCCTCATTAAGTCCACGCCCGAAGGCGCGCGCGATTTCGTGGTGCCCTCCCGCATGAACCCCGGCGAGTTCTACGCCCTGCCGCAGTCGCCCCAGACGTTTAAACAGTTGCTCATGGTGTCGGGCTTCGACCGCTACTTCCAGATTGTGAAGTGCTTCCGCGACGAGGACCTGCGGGCCGACCGCCAGCCCGAATTCACGCAGATTGACTGCGAAATGGCCTTCGTGACCCAGGAAGACATCCTCGACATGTTCGAAGGCCTGGTGCGCTACCTATTCAAGGAAATCAAAAACCTCGATTTCCCCACCGTGCCCCGCATGACCTACGCCGACGCCATGCGCGACTACGGCAATGACAAGCCTGACACGCGCTTCGCCATGAAGTTGACGGACCTCACCGCCACGGTAAAGGGCCAGGGCTTCCCGGTTTTCGACAGCGCCGAACTCATCCTCGGCATCAATGCCGCCACCTGCGCCCATTTCACCCGCAAACAGCTCGACGAGCTGACTGAGTGGGTGAAGCGGCCCCAAATTGGGGCCACCGGCCTCATCTACGCCCGCGTGGAGGCCGACGGCCAGGTGAAATCCTCGGTTGACAAGTTCTATTCCCAGGAGGAATTGCAGAAGTGGAGCGCCTCCCTCAACGCTAACCCCGGCGACTTGCTCTTGCTGCTGGCTGGCTCCGAAGCCAAAACCCGCAAAGCCATGAGCGAGCTGCGCCTCGAAGTGGGCCAGCGTCTCGGCCTGCGCAACAAAGAGGAGTTCTCGCCCCTGTGGGTGGTCGATTTCCCGCTGCTCGAATACAGCGAGGAGGAAAACCGCCACTTCGCCATGCACCACCCCTTCACCTCGCCCAAGCCGGAGGATTTGGCCCTGCTCGATAACCCGGCCACCATCGGCCAGACCCGCGCCAATGCCTACGACCTCGTGATAAACGGCGTGGAAGTGGGCGGTGGCTCCATCCGCATTCACGACCGCGCCGTGCAGGCCCGCATGTTCTCGCTGCTCGGTTTCACCCCCGAAGAAGCCCAAGCCCAGTTCGGCTTCCTGCTGGACGCCTTCGAGTACGGCGCGCCGCCCCACGGCGGCCTCGCCTTCGGCTTCGACCGCCTGTGCAGCCTCTTCGGCGGCTCTGATTCTATCCGCGACTTCATCGCCTTCCCGAAGAATAATTCGGGGCGCGACGTGATGATTGACTCGCCCTCGCCGATTTCGGATGTGCAGTTGAAGGAGCTAAGCATTAAGACGGCCGTGGTGGCGAAGTAGTGAGATGAAAAAGCCCAAATTGGGTAAGAAGCAAATTAACTTCGACCATGAAATCAGGTTTTCTCAAAGCGTAATTTTGTTTGACATTCTGATTGGATTGGTATTTCTGTTCGGTGGCGCTGCTTTCACTTATTGGCTCGAATGGTGGGGAGCCTTGTTTATTCCTCTGTTTGGTCTGTTTGTAATATGGCAAGCAATCAAGCGGGGATTTGACCAGGGGCCTCAGCTAAAAATCGGAAACAGTGGAATATGGACTGCTAAAACCGGCTTCTTACCTTGGGGAAGAGCTTTGCCAATTATTAAAACAGAAGTAGGCTACCGCTCTGTTTCAACTTATTTAGTCCTCACAAATAGGGTTTACCCAGAGAGGAAAACAGAAATAGCGAGTGTATCAATGCGTGAATTAGACATTGATGCACGCACATTACAGGTCTATCTGAATAAGTATTCACCGAACCAGATGTGATACTTACGAACCAAAAAAGCGGCGACTGATACTTCAGTCGCCGCTTTTTTGGTTTTTCAGGCATCCACCTCTCTAACTGTTCCATTCACCGAGTGATTCCGGGCATTGAGCGAAGGCCAAAATCCGACTGTGCCCCGGTCTAGTAGGTTTGTATCAGTTGACTACCTCACCACTCGCCTACATGTCTAAGCTGTCCATCTTCGCCGCCGTTTTCCTGTTCTGGGCTACGCTGAGCGCCTCCCTGATGCGTGTGCAGCTGGTTGCTTCGCCGGTGTACAAAATGCGGGTGCCGACCCACCGTTCCGCGCCCATTCGCTCTACGGTTGTCGCGCGGGTGGAAGGCGTTGCTATCGCTGGTTCCTATAATTAATCACCGCTTCACCATACGTGGGGTGAGGCTGTTTATTTGTGTGTGTTAGATAGATAAGTCGTTATCATTTAGGCTAAAGTGAGAGAGCCGTGCCCAGTAGGCGCGGCTCTTTTTTGCGTGGCGGAAAAACGAGGGGCGGCCCGTAGTTTTGTGGCTATGCACAAGAGCTACTCGCCATGTTCACCAAAAAAGAGTTAGCAGCGCTGGTACCCCGCACCATTTTTGAGCGGGGCCGGGCTTATTACGAGGACGATGAGGCAGTTGGAAGCATCCGGCAGCAGGGAGACGTATTCACGGCCAAGGTGCGGGGCACCGCCACGTACCGGGTCAGCCTGCAAATCCGCGCTACCGGTCCACCCGAAATACAGTGTAATTGCCCGTATGACTACGGTCCGGTGTGCAAGCACGGCATCGCGCTGGGCCTGGCGGTGCTCGGCCTGGTAGCTGATGCCGGAATAATAGCCCAGCCCGCTCCCCCGGAAAAACGCAGCAAAGCCGAAAAGTCGGCGCACATTCTGAAGGGGGCTTGGGCTCGCACCAGCGATAAGCAAAAGCTGGCTTTTCTGCGGCAGCTGCTCGCGCAAAAGCCCAAGCAGCTGCGCCGGTTTCTGGCGGCGTTCGAGTTCGATGAAAAGGCACTGGCCAAGCTGCCGGCGCAGCCCCACTATGTGGCCCGGCCTACTACCGCGCCCACTCAGCGGCCCGCGCCGCGCCGGCCGCTCAGCCTCGCCGAGCAGGCGCAGCAGCTGCTGGAGCAACAGCGCGGCCCCGAACTATTGCCCCTGGTGCTGGCCCTGAACTGGCTCCAAAACCCGCCCGCGCACGACTCGTACACGCTGCCCTACTTGCTGGGCGAAGCCGCCCGCTTCCAGCCCGAAGCCACCCTCGATGCCGTAATGGAGCGTTTTGAGGGGTTTTTGGAAGACAAGTCGCTGCGGAACTACTTGCTGTATAGCCGGTTGGTGGCCTGCCTCAAAGCGTTAGCTTTGCTGCCGGCCCTCACCCAACAGGTGCAATTGTTTGCCTCCGAGCTCATGCAGCAGTACCGGCCGCTCCGCACCTTGCAGACCAGCCTGGGCCGGGCCGGCTTCGTCATCATCGCCCCCGAAGAAGCCACCGGCCTGCCGCTCAAGCCCCTCAAGCGCCCTCCCGGTTCTGATGTCAAAGCCGGGCTGCCCAAGCGCCGACCCAAGCCCGAAACAGCCGCCCTACCACCCAAGCGGCGCGGCCGACCAAGAAAGGATGCCTGAATCCACAAAAAAGCGCCGCACCCATTGGGCGCGGCGCTTTGCTTTATTGGCAGAAGTGTTTAGAAATTCCGCTCGCCCGTCTCTCGCTTGCCCAGCATCACCGAGCCCACCATGGCGGCCAGCAGCAGCACCGAGGCCAACTCAAACGGCAGCGCGTATTCTCTGAAGAGCACCAAGCCCAGCTTGTCCACCATGCCAATCTGGGAGTCGAAGCTGGCCGGGTCGTAGCCAGCGGGGCTCACGTTGCGCATAGCAGCCACCAGTATCAGCAGCAGTGAGCCACCGGCGATAGCGGCCGCGAATTTGGCCAGGGCCGGTTTGTGCGGCTCGGTGTCCTCATTCAGGTTCAGGAACATAATCACGAACAGGAACAGCACCATAATGGCCCCGGCGTACACGATGATGTTCACCGCCGCCAGAAACTGCGCGTTGAGCAGCAGGTAGTGGCCCGAGAGCGTGAAGAACGTGAGAATGAGGAAGAGCACGCTATGCACCGGGTTTTTGGCCAGTACCACGCCCAATGCACTCAGCAGGGCCACAAAGGAAAGAAAAAGGAAGAGGGACATGAGCAGTAGCGCGGACTTTGTAGTCCGCGAGTGGGACGGTAATGAAAGAATTCTTGCCAAACGCGGACTACAGAGTCCGCGCTACTTATGCAATTTGAGTTCGCAGCTTATCAGCTTGCTCAGAGGTGAGCTGGATACCGCGCTTCGAGCGGTTGTCCGGCGTGACGGGCTCTACCAGCCGGTCTTTGCCATAAATGAATTCGTCACGCTCGAAGCGCGGCGGGGCCATTTTATCGGCTTGCAGGTACACGGCGGCTTTCGGGCAGGCTTCTTCGCACAGGCCGCAAAAGATGCAGCGCAACATGTTGATTTCGTAGCTGACGGCGTATTTCTCTTCGCGGTAGAGACCTTCTTCGCCCTTTTTGCGCTCACCGGCCACCATCGTAATGGCTTCGGCGGGGCAGGCCACGGCGCAGAGTCCGCAGGCTGTGCAGCGCTCGCGGCCGGCTTCGTCGCGCTTGAGCACGTGCAGGCCGCGAAACACGGGCGAGAAGGGACGCGTCTCCTCCGGGTAGCGGATGGTGATTTGCTTCTTGGTCGCAGCCCGGAAAAAGTGCTGCATCGTTATGCTCAAGCCCTGGAAAATAGCCGGCAGGTAGGCCCGCTCGGCTAGGGTCATGGGCTTCTTTTCGAGAACTTTGGCGCGTTTGCTTAAGGATTCCATAGTCGTTATTTAATTACGCCGAACGTAATCAGGCCGCCTGTCAACATAATGTTGAAGATGGCCAGGGGGATGAGGATGGTCCAGCCCAGGCGCATCAGCTGGTCGTAGCGGAAGCGCGGCAAGGTCCAGCGCACCCACATGAAGAAGAAGATAAAGCCAAAGATTTTGCCGAACAGGCCCACCAAACCGAGGATAGTGATGATGTTTTGCGCCGTCACCAGTTCCAGCCCCTGCGACGATACCAGCCAGTCGCGCAGCTCGTACTGAAAGGGGAAATTAAAACCACCGAAGTAAATGACGCTCATCACGGCCGAAGCCACGAACACGTTGATGTACTCCGCAAACAGGTACAGGCCCATTTTCATGGAGCTGTACTCGGTGTGGTAACCACCAATCAGCTCGGTCTCGCACTCGGGCAAGTCAAATGGCGTCCGGTTAGTTTCCGCAAAAGCGCACACAATGAAGATGATAAAGCCCAGCGGCTGCTTCATCACGTTCCAGTTGAAGATGTCCTGCCACACAAACGGTGCGTCCGAAGCCTGCTGAAACGTGATTTCGCGCAGCGAGAGCGTACCCGAAATCATCAGTACCGCAATCAGGGCCAGGCCCATAGCTAGCTCGTAGCTAATGTTTTGCGAAGCGGCGCGGATGGCCCCGAGCAGCGAAAACTTGTTGTTCGACGCCCAGCCGCCAATCATGATACCGTACACGCCCAGCGACACCATACCGAACACGTACAGCATCCCGACATTGATTTCAATGCCTTGCAGGTGAATGGCGGTTTCGCCAAACTGCAGCACGTTGCCGAACGGAATCACGGCCGACGACATCAGTGCCGTGGTCATGGCCAGGCAGGGCCCGAACACGAACAGCGCCCGGTTGGCCCCGGCCGGAAAGAATTCTTCCTTGGTGAAGAGTTTTACGGCATCGGCCAGCGGCTGAAGCAGGCCGAACGGACCGGCGCGGTCCGGCCCAACCCGGTCCTGCAAAAACGCGGCGATAACGCGCTCGGCGTAGGTGGAATAGGTGGCAATCAGCAGCGAAACGCCGAATACCACCAGAACGACGAGGCCTTGCCAGCCCAGAGCGGGGAGAGTCATGTTTTTTGAGCTTTTAACTTTTTGAACGTCATGCTGAGCTTGCCGAAGCATCTCTACCGCAACACTAATTAATTACTTGCGCGGTAGAGATGCTTCGGCAAGCTCAGCATGACGTGCTGTTATTATTGTTCTGCTTAATTATTCAAGCCACCCAATCGCAACGGCGGATTACGTTCCAGTTCTCGGGTGGTGCTTTCCGGTAAATCGGCCAGCACCTGCGGGTTTATCACCGGCAGCTCGTAGTGGTTTTGGGCAATAACCGAGGAACGGTTGATATGCGCCGGGCCTTCCAGCGTCCAATCTGAGGTTTCTTTTTTGTCGAAGCGGCAAGTGTTGCAAATCCACTCTTTCACTTCGCCGTACTCGTCCTTGCGGGCGGTTACGCGCAGCACGTCCTTGCCTTTGTACCAAAGGGTTACGTGGCCGTTGCACTTGTCGGTAGCGCAGTCGCGGTGGGCATTCACCGGCTTCGTGAACCACACGCGCTGCTTGAAGCGGAAAGTTTTGTCGGTCAGCGCGCCCACCGGGCACACGTCGATAACGTTGCCGCTGAAGTCGTTGTCGATGATATTCTCGATGTAAGTACCGATTTCCGAGGCATCGCCGCGGCCCAGCACACCGTGCACGCGCTCGGGCGTGAGCTGGTCGGCCACGTACACGCAGCGGTAGCACAGGATGCAGCGCGTCATGTGCAACTGAATGAGCGGGCCGATATCAATTTTCTCGAACGTGCGGCGCTCTTCCTCGTAGCGGGTGGTGCTCAGGCCGTGCTCAAAAGCGAAATCCTGCAGGTCGCACTCGCCGGCCTGGTCGCACACCGGGCAGTCGAGCGGGTGGTTGATGAGCAGCATTTCCACGATGCCCTTGCGCACGTCCATCACCTGCTGGTTGATGGTGTTTTCGACCACCATACCGTCCTGCACCGCCGTGATGCATGAGGCCACGAGCTTGGGCATGGGGCGCGGGTCTTTGGCCGAGCCAGCCGATACCTTCACTAGGCAGGCGCGGCACTTGCCGCCCGAGCCCTTCAGCGGCGTGTAGTAGCACATGGCGGGCGGCACGATGCCGCCGCCAATCTGGCGGGCCGCGTTCAGGATGGTCGTTCCGTCGGGAACTTCCACCTCAATGCCGTCGAAGGTTATTTTAGCCATTGGGATAATTAATCAAAATTACGTCTGTCATGCTGAGCAGAGAAGAACGTCATGCTGAGCGAAGCGCAGCGGAGTCGAAGCATCTCTATCTCAGTACTATTTCAGTCTACTCAACGAAGCAGTAGAGATGCTTCAACTGCGCTGCGCTGCGCTCAGCATGACGTTCTTTTTTATCGTTCTGGTTTACGCCAGTACGGCCGCGCCGCGATACACCGCGCCGGGGGCCGTAGCTTCTTTGGGATGCTTCACATGCCATTCAAATTCGTCGCGGAAGTGACGTACAGCGGCAGCCACTGGCCACGCCGCAGCTTCGCCCAGCGGGCAGATGGTGTTGCCTTCAATCTGCTTGGCCACGCTCACGACCAGGTCAATATCGTGCATCGAGCCGTGGCCGTGCTCCAGGCGGTGCAGCACTTTTTCGAGCCAGCCGGTGCCTTCGCGGCAGGGCGAGCACTGCCCGCACGACTCGTGGTGGTAAAAGCGGCTGTAGTTCCAGGTGTTCTTCACGATGCACGTCGTTTCGTCCATCGCAATGAAGCCGCCCGAACCCAGCATGGTGCCCGTGATGAAGCCGCCGTCGCTCAGCGACTCGTAGGTCATCAGGCGGGGCTCGCCGGCGGCGGTTTTCAGAATCAGCTCCTTGGGCAGAATTGGCACCGACGAGCCCCCGGCCACAACTGCTTTCAGGTCGCGCCCTTTCCAGATACCGCCGCAGTATTCATCGGAGTAGATGAATTCCTCCACCGGCAGGCCCAGCTCAATTTCGTAGATGCCGGGCTTGTTCAGGTGGCCGCAGGCGGAAATGAGCTTGGTGCCCGTGCTTTTGCCGATGCCGATTTTGGCGTATTCGTCGCCGCCCTCGTTCACGATAATCGGCACGGCCGCGATGGTTTCCACGTTGTTTACCACCGTGGGGCGGGCGTAGAGCCCCTGCACGGCGGGGAACGGCGGCTTGTTGCGCGGGTTGCCGCGCTTGCCTTCCAACGATTCCAGCAGCGCGGTTTCCTCACCGCAGATGTAGGCACCGGCGCCGGGGTGCACGTGCAAGTCGAGCGAGTAGCCCGAGCCGAGAATGTTCTCGCCCAGGAAACCCGCCGCGTAGGCCTCTGCAATAGCCTTTTCCAGAATGCGCAGCACGTACAAGAGCTCGCCGCGAATGTAGATGTAGCTGGTGCGCGCCCCCAGGGCGTAGCTGCCCGTAATCATGCCCTCGATGAGCAGGTGGGGCAGTTTCGACATCAGCTGCCGGTCCTTAAAGGTGCCTGGCTCTGATTCGTCGGCATTGCAGACTAGGTAGCGCGGCACGCCCTCCGGCTTGGCCAGAAAGCCCCACTTCATGCCAGCCGGGAAGCCCGCGCCGCCGCGCCCGCGCAGGCCCGACTTCTTGACTTCCTCCGTCACCTCGTCGGGCGTCATCGTTTTGAGCGCCTTCTCTACGGAGCGGTAGCCGCCGTGCTTGCGGTACACCTCGAAAGTATTGATGCCTTCGACGTTGATATGTTCGGTTAATAGCTTGCGTCCCATAGCGGTAACTGCTTATTTGTTAGGCTGATTGTCTTCCAGTCGCGTAATGCGGGCATCGTGCTGTTGCAACAGTTGACGCACGTACAGGCCTTCTTCTCTAAAGGCCGCAATCATCATTTCAGTATTACTGCGGCTTTCCTCAGTCAGGGCTTTAATAGAAGCCGAAAGCGAGGTGCCGAGTTGATTAATAGCGCCTTTGACCTCCCGCATTTCCCCCTCAAGTTTTCCCACACTTTGGTTAAGATGCACCGTGACCTTCTGCAATTGCTTGATGTCATCGCGCAATTCGTGCATCTCAATTAAAATTTCCGACACGACGAGCGGTAAGTCCTGATTCTGTTCGGCCATGATTTCAGTTAGTTGTGTTGAACTGAATTCGGCAGGCTGTTTTCTTCCCACGACAAAATAGGGCGGTGCACCAGGCTGCGCAGCTCGTTGAGCATGGCATCCACCGCTTCCGGTGTGTGCAGCTCCTCGTAATACTGCTCGCGCACCTGCACCACGGGGGCGAAGCCGCAGGCGGCCAGGCACTCCACTTCCTTCAGCGTGAACAGGCCATCGGGCGAGGTTTCGCCCACTTTGGCGCCGGTGATGCGCTCCAGGTGCTCGGTCAATTCGTCGGAGCCACGCAGCATGCAAGGGCCCGTGCGGCAGATTTCCAGCACATGCTTGCCCACCGGCTTGAGGTTGTACATGGTGTAGAACGAGGCCACTTCGTACACTTCAATTGGCTTGATATTCAGCGTTTCGGCCACCAGGTCCTGCACCTCTGGGCTCACCCAGCCGCCGAACTCGGCCTGCGCGATGTGCAGAATCGGCAACATCGCCGATTTGCTCCGGTCGGCCGGGTAGTGCGTGAGCAGGCGCTTGATTTCCGCCTGGCCAGCGGGCGAGAATTGCAGTTTCGTGGGCAAGGTCGTCGGCTCCATATCAATCGATTTCAACAAAAACTAGGCGTCCAGCTCGCCGGCGATGACGTTCATGGACGAGAGAATAACAATGGCGTCCGAGAGCGTCGTGCCCACGGCCATTTCCGGGTAGGCCTGGTAATAAATGAAGCACGGCCGGCGGAAGTGCAGGCGGTAGGGCGTGCGGCCCCCGTCCGAAACCAGGTAGAAACCCAGCTCGCCGTTGCCACCTTCCACCGCGTGGTACACCTCGCCGACGGGCGCGTCAATCTCGCCCATCACGATTTTGAAGTGGTAAATCAGCGCCTCCATGCTCTTGTACACGTCCGGCTTATCGGGCAGGTAGTAGTGCGGCGCATCAGCGTGGTAGGGGCCTTCGGGCAGATTATCAAGCGCCTGATTGATAATGCGCAGGCTCTGCCAGATTTCCTCGTTGCGCACGATGAACCGGTCGTAGGTATCGCCGTTGGTGCCCACCGGAATATCAAACTCGAAGTCCTCGTACGACGAGTACGGGTTCATGGCGCGCACGTCGTAGTCGACGCCCGCCGCCCGCAGGTTGGGGCCGGTGAAACCGTAGTTCAGCGCTTTTTCCGCCGAAATCGGGCCCACGTTCACCACGCGGTCCATGAAAATGCGGTTGCGGTTGAACATCGATTCGAACTCCTTCATCACCACCGGGAAGCTCTTCAGCCAGGAGCGGAGCTTGGCGATGGCGGCCGGCGAGAGGTCGCGCTCCATGCCGCCCACGCGGCCCATGTTGGTGGTAAGGCGGGCACCGCACACCTCCTCGTAGATTTCGTAGACTTTCTCCCGTTCCTGAAACAAGTACAGGAAGCCGGTGAACGCGCCCGTGTCCACACCCAGAATGGAGTTGCAGATAAGGTGGTCGGTAATGCGGGCCAGCTCCATCATAATCACCCGAATGTACTGCGCCCGCTTGGGCACGGTCACGCCGAGCAGCTTCTCCACCGTCATGTGCCAGCCCAGGTTGTTGATGGGCGACGAACAGTAGTTCATCCGGTCGGTCAGCGTCGTAATCTGGTAGAAGGGCCGGCGCTCGGCAATCTTCTCAAACGCGCGGTGGATGTAGCCGATGGTAGGCACGCCGGATACAATCCGCTCGCCGTCCATCTGCAGGATGTTCTGGAAAATGCCGTGCGTGGCCGGGTGCGTAGGGCCCAGGTTCAGCGTCGTCAGCTCCTGGCTGAAGTCGTTGAGCAGGGGCATGAGCTGGCCGTGGCGCTGGGCGGCGGCCTCTTCGGTGATTTTGTGGGTGCCTGCCAGGGCGTCGTTTACTGCCATATTCAGGATAGAGCTTAGAGATTTAGAACGTAGAGCTTAGAAAGGCGTAAGAAAAGGCTTTGCAGCTAGATAGAGTCTCAGTTCTAAGCGCTAGTTTCTAGGTTCTAAAAAGGTATTATCGGCCAAAAAACAAGTCGGTTTTGTCTTCGCGGGTACCGTCTTCGAGCGGATATTCTTTCCGCATTGGGTGGTAGTCCATGTCCTCCACGTTGAGGATGCGAACGAGATTGGGGTGGCCGGTGAAGATGACGCCGTAGAAGTCGAACGTCTCGCGCTCCAGCCAGTTGGCGGCGGAGTAGAGGTTCGAAATCGTTGGCACGGTGGGGTCGGCGAGGGGGAAGAAGATTTTTAGGCGCAGCCGGATATTCCGGGTCAGGCTGTGCAGGTGATAGATAACACCCAGCTCCCGGCCCTCGTTCTCCGGGTAGTTGATGCCACACAGCGTGGTCATAAAGTGAAACTTCAACTCCTGGTCCTGCTGCAGGCCGGCGATGATATCGTGGATGCGCTCCCGCGTGGTAGTCACCGTCAGCAGGCCGTAAGGCTCCTCCACATCGGTAAAGGTGGCCTCGCCAAACAGCTGGTGCAGTAAAGCCAGCACCTGCGCGTTCTGAGCCTTTATCGGGTCTTCGGCAACGGCAACTTCGGGGGCGGGGGCAGATTCCTGAGGAGTCATTATTTAGAACTGAGAGCTTAGAACTGAGAGCTTAGAAAGGGCAAGTCAGAAAGCATACTGTCGCTATCTAAGCTCTTGGTTCTAAATTCTCAGCTCTTAAAAAAAGCTACTTGATGTTGTAAGATTCGAGCAGGGCCTGATACTCCGGCGCGTTGCGGCGGCGCATTGATTCGTTGCGGGCCAGGTCCTGCACCCGCATCAGGCCGTCGATAACCTGCTCGGGGCGGGGCGGGCAGCCGGGCACGTACACGTCGACCGGGATGATGCGGTCGATGCCTTGCAGCACGGAATACGAGTCGAAAATGCCGCCCGAGCAGGCGCAGGCACCCATGGCCAGCACCCAGCGGGGCTCGGCCATCTGCTCGTACACCTGTTTCACGATGGGGGCCATTTTCTTGGCAATGGTGCCCATCACCATGAGCAGGTCGGCCTGGCGGGGCGAGAAGCTGGGCCGCTCGGAGCCGAAGCGCGAGATATCGTAGTGCGAGCCCATGGTGGCCATGAACTCGATGCCGCAGCAGGAGGTAGCGAAAGGCAAGGGCCAGAGCGAGTTGGCGCGGGCCATGCCCACCACTTTCTCCAGCGAAGTGGCGAAGAAGCCGGCGCCTTCGACGCCTTCGGGGGCTTCCACGGTTTTGATTTCCGGAACGCGGGTATCCATCATATAAAAGTCAGATTTGGAGGCCTATCGGCTCGGTAACCAACACCAGCCAAGCGGCAAAAGTTTGGCGGAATTACGCCTCGTTCCAGCGCAGAATGCCTTTTTTGATGATATAGGTGAAGCCCGCCAGCAGGAAGAACATAAACAGCAGCATGGCAATGAACCCGTCGTTGCCCAGGGCGCGGAAGTTCACCGCCCAGGGGTACATAAAGATGACTTCCACGTCGAACAGCACGAACACGATGGCCGTAAGGAAGTATTTTACCGAAATCGGCGTCCGGGCATTGCCCACCGATTCGATGCCGCACTCGAAGGAGGCGTCCTTTACCGTGCTGCTGCGCTTGGGGCCCACGAGGTGCGAAACAATCATGGCGAAGGCCACGAAAGCCAGCGCCAGGCCGAATTGAATGAGTATCGGGAGGTAATCGGAAGGCTGATAATTGGCAGCCGGCAGGGCTAGATACATAGCAGTCAGATATATAGAAGGCAGGCCTCACGGGCGCTGAAGGGCAAAGGTAGCGCCCACGGGGTTGGGGCGCAATGATGAGGTGAAACCAGGCCTGACGGGCGTATATTTGGAAAGCAATCGATAACCCATGGGACAAGCAGAACAACAGCCACGCCGGTATATAGTAGCGGAATATTTCGCCTTTGAGGAGCAAAGCGAAGTCAAGCACGAATTTTTCGATGGCGAAGTGTTTTCCATGGCTGGTGCCGACGTTTCGCACAACATGCTGGGTGGGAATTTCTATGTGAATTTCCGGCAGGCTTTGCGCGGTCGGCCGTGCAAGGTGGTGATGGAAGGTGTGCAATTGGCCGTGCAGGAAGGCCACCACTACACGTACCCCGACGTGATGATAACCTGCGACCCCGACGACCAGCAAGCCAAACGGATAATAAAGGCACCGGTGTTGCTCGTCGAAGTGCTATCGCCTTCGACCGCCGAATACGACCGGGGCCGGAAATTCAACCAGTACAAGCAGCTGCCTTCGCTTCAGCACTACTTGCTGGTGTCGCAGACTTCGTGGCTGGTGGAGTGGTACCGGCGCGAGCCCGGCAACATCTGGAGCTTCACGCCGCTGGTGGAAGCGGATGACACGTTGGTTATTCCAGACTTAAATATCAACCTGACGGTGGCCGAGATTTATGAAGGGACGGACATCGCGCCGCTGAAACTTGTGGCCGAAGAGCCTGCGGTTGCTTACGGAGGCCAGCGGTTCTGAATAGACTTGGTATGAGTCAACAAAAAACCCCGCACGGCTAACCGTGCGGGGTTTTTTGTTGACTCGATAAGACGCTTACAACCCTTTGTCGCGGTTCAAATCCTCGGCCGGCTCCGAGCCCAGGAAGGGGTAGCGGTAGTCGGTGACGGGTACGAAGGTTTCTTTGATGGCGCGGGGCGATACCCAACGGAGCAGGTTTAGCAGGGAGCCGGCTTTGTCGTTGGTGCCGGAGGCGCGGGCGCCGCCGAAGGGCTGCTGGCCCACCACCGCGCCGGTGGGCTTGTCGTTGATGTAAAAGTTACCGGCCGCGTGCACCAGCTTCTTCGAGGCCTGGTCGATGGCGTACCGGTCCTGCGAGAACACCGCGCCGGTGAGGGCGTAGGGCGAAGTGGTATCGACCAGCTCCAGGGCTTCCTCAAACTTGTCGGCATCGTAGACGTGCACCGTGAGCACGGGGCCGAACAGCTCCTCGCACATCGTCACGTATTTCGGGTCTTTGGTCACGATGACCGTGGGCTCGATGAAGTAGCCTTTCGACTTGTCGTAGCCCCCGCCGGCGATGATTTCGGCGTTCGGGTCGGCCTTCGCGCCGTCGATGTATTTGGCCAGCTTATCGAACGACTTCTCGTCGATTACGGCATTCACGAAGTTGGAGAAGTCTTCCACGTCGCCCATTTTGAAGGAGGCGAGGTCTTCCTTCACGTAGTCGAGGATTTCATCGGCGAGGTTGGAAGGCAGGTAGACCCGCGAGGCGGCCGAGCATTTCTGGCCCTGATACTCGAACGCGCCCCGGCTGATGCCGACGGCCACGGCTTTGGCGTGGGCTGTGCGGTGGGCGAGGATGAAGTCCTTGCCGCCGGTTTCGCCCACGATGCGCGGGTAGGACTTGTAGCTGGCAATGTTCTGGCCGATGGTTTTCCAGATGTTCTGGAACACGCCGGTGGAGCCGGTGAAGTGGATGCCGGCAAAGTCGCGGTGGGCGAAAATGACGTCGCCGGCCGTGGGGCCGTCCACGTACACGAGGTTAATCACGCCATCGGGCACGCCGGCTTCCTTGAACAGCTCCATCAGCACCTGGGCCGAATAGATTTGAGTGTTGGCGGGCTTCCACACCACCACGTTGCCCATCATGGCCGCCGAGCTGGGCAGGTTGCCAGCGATGGACGTGAAGTTGAACGGCGTGAGGGCGAACACGAAGCCCTCCAGCGGGCGGTGTTCCAGGCGGTTCCACATACCGGGCAGGCTCTCGGGCTGCTGCTGGTAAATCTGCTGCATGAAATGCACGTTGAACCGGAAGAAGTCAATCAGCTCGCAGGCGGCATCGATTTCGGCCTGGAAGGCATTCTTGCTCTGTCCCAGCATGGTGGCCGCGTTGATGCGGGCGCGGTAGGGGCCGGCCAGCAAATCGGCGGCTTTGAGGAAAATGGCGGCGCGGTGCTCCCAGGGCATCTCGGCCCAGGCCGGGCGGGCGGCCAGCGCGGCCTCAATGGCCTGAGCAACGTGGGTTTTGTCGCCGGCGTGGAAGTGGCCGATGGTGCGCTGGTGGTCGTGCGGCGGGCTGATGCGCTGGGTTTTGCCGGTGCGTACTTCCTGGCCGTTGATGTACATCGGAATGTCCAGCTCCAGATTACGCAGGCTCTTAAGCTGCTGCTGCAACTCGAGTTTCTCTTTGGAGCCGGGCGCGTAGCCTTTCACGGGCTCGTTGATGGGGACTGGGACGTTGAAAAAGCCGTTGGCCATAGTGGGTGGGTTTCTGGTTGCTAGTTTCTGGTTGGCAAAGGTAGTTGAGTAGCTTTCACGCAGTGTCGTGGGGTGTTAAGCCGCAGGGTTTTTCGTTAAACGGCACTGCGGAACCCTGCGGTTTTAACACCCCGCAACACTGCATGAAATTGCAAAAACAATATCATAACAACCCCAGCAGCTCCCGCACCTGCCGGGTGAGGTCGTCGCGGGAGCCATTATTATGCAGGGTGGCGGCGAAGTGCGGGTAGTCGTCCATGGCCGTTTCGCTGGGGTGGTTATCGTCGCGGGTGCCGTCGCCGCGCTGGTGCAGCGGGTCGCCTTCCACGCGCAACATGAGGCCGCCGCGGGCCCGGATGGGGTCGGCTTCGTTGGCGAAGCGCACGTCGGGCACCAGCACAAAGGCATCGGGCGGGAGCGCGGCGAAGAAGGCATCGACCCATACCAGGGGCTCCCACACGCGCAGGGCGCTGCCCACCTGCTGAAGCATTTCGCCCCGCGTGCGCTTGAAAGTGGGTACCAGACCGGCCTTGCCTTTTTGCGAATAGTAGGGAGCTACGTCTTCGCCCGTGAGGGCGGCGCAGACGGACTTAATAGAGTCGCCAAACGAGCGAATCTGCCAGATGCGCTGGGGCTGTAGCTGCTGAATGAGCCGGGCCACGGTGTCTTTGCCGCTGCCCCGGCGGCCGGATAGGCCAATGAGGTGTACCATGGTTTGGGAAGGGAAGTTAGAACGTCATGCTGAGCGCAGCCGAAGCATCTCGCGTGTAGTAGTGACTCAATCGATTGGATTACTATACCGAGCGTCATGCTTCGGCTGCGCTCAGCATGACGTTCTTTTATATAACCAAAGCTTATAAAATATCCTTTAACTCACTCAGGCAGCTGATTTCGTGCGTTATCGTGTTGAAGTGGCGGCGCTTGTCGGGGTTGAAATACACCTGGTCGATGCCGGCATTGTAGGCTCCCAGAACGTCGCATTCCAGGTTGTCGCCAATCATCAGGCTTTCGGCGGCGGTGGCGCCGGTGCGCTCCAGCGCGTGCCGGAACATGCGCGGGTCGGGCTTGAGGTGGCCGCTGTGGTCGGAGGTGATGATTTCCTCGAAGTAGTGCGTGAGGTTCGACGAGGCCAGCTTGATGCTTTGAATATCGTTGAAGCCGTTGGTTATCAGGTGCAGGCGATAACTCAGCTTCAGGTAGTCCAGCACCTCGTGGGTGTAGGGAAACACCGCCGATTTCTGCGGCAGCAGGTCCGTGAATTCGGCCGAGATAGTGGCTGGCACCTGGTCTTCCGGTACGCCCAGCTTGGCGAGCGTCCGCACAAAGCGCACTTCGCGCAATTGCTGCTGCGTGATTTTATTGCTCTGATACATGCGCCAGAGAGCGTGGTTGATGTCGCTGTAAATACTGATAAACTGCTCGACGGTGAAGGTGCCGAAGCGCGCGAAATCATGCCGCTCAAACAGCGTATGCAGCGTTTCGTTGGCGTTTTTCTCAAAGTCCCACAGCGTGTGGTCGAGGTCGAAGAAGAGGTGACGATATTTCATAATAGGGGTTAGTGATGAGTGGTTAATGGTTAATGATGAGTGGTTGATGATGAGTGGTTGATGATGGTTTACGCATGCCCAATCCATCATTTATCACTAACCACTAACCATTAATTAATGCTGCCGGCCAGGGCCATGCTGAGTACGCCGGCCAGCATAATGCCCTTGCACCAAGCGCTGAGGTGGCGAAAGTGCCGCCGCCGGTCGGCCCGGATGAGCAGGCGCGTCAGCTGGGCCAGGGGCAGCAGCACCAGCAGCGCCAGCCAAGTGCCCAGCGGCCAGTGTCCGCTCACGAAAACCCGGCCCGTGGCCCCCAGCGTGAGCAGGGCCAGGCAAGCCAGAAAAAAGCCCGCCACCCATTTGGTGCGCGCCACGCCCCAAATCAGCGGCAGCGTGCGGCAACCGTGCTGGGCATCGCCGCGCATGTCTTCCACATCCTTCACGATTTCGCGCACCATCGTGAGCAGCAAGGCGGCCAGCGCGTAGGGCCACACCACGCTGTGGCTGTCGTGGCGCTGCAGCTGCAGTTGCAGCTCCGGGAGCAGCACCAAGGCGGCCGTTAGGGTCGCAATGCTGAGGTTGCCGACCAAGGCAACCCGCTTGAAGCGAGCCGAGTAACCCCACAGCAGGGCGGCCGCGCCCAGCGTGACCAGGCCCAGCACCGGGTGCAGCCAGCCGGCCAGCAGCACACCCGCGCCGCTCAGCACCATGTGGGCCAGCATGGCCTTGCGCCGGTTCACCACGCGGCCAATCACCAGCCGGTCGGGTCGGTTGATGGCGTCGATTTTGACGTCGTAATAGTCGTTGATGATGTAGCCGGCCGCCGCTACCAGCAGCGCCGCCAGCACCAGCAGCCCAAAGCGCGGGGCCAGCAGCGACTGCCGCCACGGCAGTCCGGGCAGCAGCAGGCCGGCCCGCACCAGCGCCAGGCACAGCAGCATAATCAGCAGGTTGGGCCAGCGCACCAGCGTGGGCAGGGCCGTGCGCAGACGCTCGGCCGGGAGCGAGGCAGGGACGGGCGGCTTGGGTGGGGGCGGGGGCATCGGCGACACGGTTCGGGGGCAAAGGTCGGCGAAAGGGCCGGACCGGGCATGGCCGGCGACCAGGGCGGGCAACAAAAAAGCTTCTCCGGGTTCGGAGAAGCTTTCTGACGGGAAATCCCGCGAATGTCAGTGGTAGCGCCAGTAACTTAAATTTTGCGGATGTTGACGGCGTTGATGCCTTTGCGGCCTTCCTGGGTTTCGAATTCGACCTGGTCGTTTTGCTGCACTGTGGCACCGTTGAGGCCAGTTACGTGGACGAAAAAGTCTTCTTTCGTTTCGTCGTCGGTTACGAAGCCATAGCCCTTGGCTTCGTTGAAGAATTTAATGATGCCGGTTTTCATGCAAAAAAACAAAAGTGGAAAAGTGGGAAACGGCCCGGGTAAAGGCTGCCGCAATGCCTGAAATGGCATTCTACATGTCCACTTCAGGCCACCTTACGCGGAAAAGCAGCGTGGGGTTGGCTGCCGGCCCGGTAAGCTCGTCCATTATTGGTTATCGCGCCATTCGTACACCCATTTGGCCTGAATCTGCTCGAGGTGGCCCTCGGTGGCCTGCTCACGCGTACCGTCGAAGTTGTTCAGGCTCAATACCCAATCAATCAAATCGGTGAAGCGGATGCGGTAGATTTTGGCCTCGGTGAAGTCCTTGCCGAACTTCTCGTAGAGGGCCATGGCTACGTCCTCGTGGTCGGCCCAATGAATGGGGGGCTCAAAGTGGTTCATTGTTTTGAATTAAAAATTATGAGTTAAGAATTAAAAATTATGAAGTCGAAAAGCGCAAGCAGTTGTCGCACTCATTTTTAATTCTTAATTCATAATTTTTAATTCAAGTTTAGTGTCCCAAAAAGTGCTGGGGTGGTACGGTCACGACCAGCTGCATATCGGCCTCGACTACGCACTGGCAGGCCAGGCGGGAGTTGATGCGCGGGTTCTCGGCGCGGTCGATGAAGTCTTCTTCCTTGTCCGAAATCTCGGGTAGGTCATCGCCGCCCGCGTTGATGTAGACGTGGCAGGTGCTGCATCCGCATACCCCGCCGCAGTTGTGCTGCAGCTGAATGCCGTTGTTGAGGGCCACGTCGAGCACCGATTCGCCGGAAGCCGCCACGTGGGTCTGGGCCGGCTGGCCGTCGTTGAACTGGAAGGTGATGGTGGTGGCGGGAACAGACAAAACAAGGAGCGGATAAGTCGAAAAAAACACGGCGTTTGCTGCCGCAAAGGTACTCTCCCCGGTCCCGGCATCAAAGCTGCGCCTGGATGCTGGCCGTGAGCTGCGCGTAGAGCGCCTGCCACGCCGGGTGGGCCGCCAGGGCCGCTTCGTGCGCGGCCAGGGTGGGCAAGTCCTGCCGCACGGCGGGCCCGGTCTGCACGCTGAACGGGGCGTTAGCCAGGGCTTTGTCTACGGTTTCGCACACCAGCGGGGCCAGCAGCGCGGGCGGCAAACCCGCTTCCGTCAGCAGCGCATCAGCAATTCCTAACACGTGGTTGGTGAAATTGTTGGCAAATACGGCGGCCACATGCAGCTTCAGCCGCTGGGCCGAATCGAGGCGGAGGACGTGCTGGCTGAGGCTGCCGGCCAGGGCCAGCAGGGTAGCTTCGGCGGCCGCGTCGCGGGCTTCGATGCACAGCGGCACGGCGGGCCAATTGATTTCGCGGCCGGGACTGAAGGTTTGCAAGGGATAAAACACCCCGCCGCGCACCGTCGGCTGATTGTCAAATACCGAGAGCGGCAACGCGCCGGCCAAATGCGCTACTAGTGCCCCGTTGGGCCAGGTAGTGCCAGCCAGCAGCGGGGCCACGGCCGCATCGGGCACGGCCAGCAGGTACACATCGGCAGGAGGCAGCGGAGCGGCCAGATTTGCCAGCACCTGCGTGCCTGGCAGCCGTGCCGCCAAGGCCGTCGCCGCTGGCGCGGAGCGGTTCCAAACGAAAACGACCTGATGGCCCGCCGACACCAGCGCCGGGCCCAGCTGGCTGGCTACGCGGCCCGCCCCAAACAGGACAATGCGTAAGGAATGGGGTGAGGGGGAAGGCAACATCGCGCAGCTAAAGAGGTGGTTTTGGGAACCTGGTTCCCAAGGCTCGTTCCGGCCAGGTAATTTGTTGGGCAGCAAAAAGGCCAGTCCAGCGGTTGGAATGGCCTTTTTGGTCTTATGGGGAAACCCCGGTTAGCTTACCGGCTGGGGCCGGGCGGCCCGGCTGCCGGCCTCGGCCGAGGCTTCAGCTTCGGGAGTAGCCTCGGTGGCTAATACGCCTTTGCCGCCGCGCTGGCGCACGCTCAGGCCAAAGCCGATGGCCATGAGCAGGGTGCCGCTCCAGAGCAGGTTGATGAAGGGCTTTTCCATGGCCTTGAGGATGACGTAATCTTTCTGGCTGGTACTTACGGCGAAGGTGAACTTGCCCTTCACCGGGTCGATGGCATTGAGGCTCAGGCGCACGCCGAGGTCTTCCACTTCGTCGGGCACGCGGCCCACCAGGCGGTTGCGAACTACGAACACGGGGTGGGCGTGGTACTGGCGCTGCTCACCCGACACAATCATGTCGGCCTGCAGGGCGAGGTCGCCCTTTTGCATATTGAGGCCGGCGGTTTCGTGGGCCGGCTCAATGGCCCGAAACACGGCGAAATAGTCATTGAGGAAAATGGTGTCGCCTATGCTCAGGATGTGTTCCTTCGCCTCGCTCCAGGGCTTTTCCTTGCGCGGGTCGAGCACGGAGCTGATGTGCGAGTAGATGTCGTGGCCCCAGAATTTCTTCACGGCGGGCGAGGCCAGCAGGCCACCCATCTCCTCGTTCACCTGCGCCCGGGGGTAGAGCACGAACTGCTCGCCGGACTTCTGGTTTTTGTAGGCCACGCGGTAATAGGTGTTCTCGGGCAGGATTTCGAGGGTGTCACCCGTCTTGTAGTAGGTCTTGCCTTCGCTGGCGATGGGGGCCCGGGCCACGGCCTTGTACTCGTCATCGGTACGGAACAGGAACTGCTTATCGACGTAGCCGGGCACGCCGGGTACTTCCAGAAACTGGCCGGTGTAGGTGAGCTGATAGCCGTGCATGGGCGTGGTTTCGTTGCGCCACAGCAGCACGTTGTCGCGGTTCAGGTCCTCGGTGAATTCGCGCGAGTAGAGCAGGCCCGACACGTTGCGCGAAATGATATTGGAGTAGCCCGACGAAGCCAGAATGCCCAGCAGCATCAGGGCAATGCCCAGGTGGGCCACCGCGCCGCCCGAGAGCCGCACCCCGCGCCGCAGCAGCGTGAAGATGGTGCCGAAGTTGGCCAGCACGCCAAACAGGCCCGCCAGCGTGAGCGCCACGTAGGCCGGCGAAATGGTGAGGTTGTTGTAGCGCACCAGCAGCACCGTGAGGGCCGTGCCCAGCAGCGCCAGCAGCGTGGGGGCGCTCAGGGAGTTCACCAGTGTCGTTTTATCATTCCGCTGCCACCACATGATTTGGGCCACGCCCGAAAGCAGGGCCACGCCCACGCCCATCCAGAGCTGCAGCTTGGAGTAGTGGGCAATCTGGTCGGCGGGCAGCGCAATGTTAGTCTTGATGCCCAGCAGGCCCATGAAGGAGTTATAAACCGGAATACTGGTCGTGAACAGTACCTGGAACGCGCCCAGGCACAGCACCGTAGCGCCCACAAACACCCACAGCTCAGGGTTGTAGGCGGTCAGCTCTTTCTCCGAAATCGGAATTTCCTTCCAGCGCCACACCAGCAGCGCCACGGAAAGGACCATGAAGGCCGCCAGGTAGATAAACAGCTGGCCGGACAGCCCCAAATCGGTGAACGAGTGGACCGAGGCATTGCCCAGCACGCCGCTCCGGGTGAGGAACGTGGCGTAGAGAATGAGAATAAACGTGGCGATAACCAGCGCAAACGCGGTGCGCAGGCCGGTACGCCGCTTCTGCCACAGCACCATGCCGTGCAGCGAAGCTACCAGCACCAGCCAGGGGATGTACACGGCGTTTTCGACCGGGTCCCAGTTCCAGTAGCCGCCGAAGTTCAGCGTTTCGTAGGCCCAGTAGGCCCCCATTACCACGCCCACGCCCAGCACCCCGCCGCCGATAAGCGTCCAGGGCAAAGCGGGCTTCACCCAGGCCGTCAGCTCTTTTTTCCACAGCGCGGCAATGGCGAAGGCAAATGGGACGAGCGTGAGCGCGAAGCCCAGGAACAGCGTGGGGGGGTGAATCACCATCCAATAGTTCTGGAGCAGGGCGTTGAGGCCGGTGCCGTCTTTGGGTACGAAGTTGGGGTTCATCTTGAACACCGGCAGGTCGGTGAGGAAGTCGCGCAGCAGAATAAAGGGCGACGAGCCCACTTTCACTCCACCCAGCACCACGCCCAGAATCATGCTCACCAAAAACAGCTGCACGCCGCTGAAAATGGCCATCACGGGCGCTTCCCACTTGCGGTTGAAGCGCATGATGCAGAAGCCCAGCACGACGTGCCAGAAAATCCAGAGCAGAAACGAGCCTTCCTGACCTTCCCAGAAGCAGGAAATCATGTACTGCACCGGCAGGTGGTTCGAGCTGTGGCTCCAAGCGTAGTAGTACTCGTAGCGGTGCGCGTGGATGATGTTGAACAGGCAAACAATCACCGATAATACGGCCGCGCCGTGCACGAAAAACGCGCCGCGCGCAATGCGCAGCCAACTCGCATCCTCCTCGCCCAGGGCCCGGCCCCGTGAGGCCTGGAAATAGCTATACGCCGCCACCAGCGCCGCCGCAAAGGCGACGATGACGCTCAGATGGCCGATTTGTCCTACTAATAAGTTCATAAGCAACAAGTAAAATCAGGCGGGTACCGCCAGCGCGGGCACGCCGGGGCGCACCACTTCGTAACGGGCAAGAATGCGCGGATGAAACGACTCGGGCAGCAAAGCCCAGTCGTGCGTATCCACAAAAATCGGGAGGTTGCTGTCGGTCAGCGCTTCGCGAAAGCGGCTCAGCCGGCCGGCCGGCAGGGCTGCCAGGTCGGGCGTACGCAGCACCAGGTCGAGGTCGCTGCCTTCGTAGGCGTTGCCGTTCACGCGGCTGCCGTAGGCCCACACGGCTACCTCGGCGGGCAGGTGCCGAGCCATCAGGTCGTGGAGTAGGGTCAGGTCTTTGGGGCGCAGGTCGAGCATGGGTCAGGCTTGTTGGCGCAGCGTGGCGAGCACCGCTTTGGTGTCGCTGATGAAAGTGGGCAGGAAGCTGACGATTTTTTCGGCAAACTGCATTCCGTATTCGTGGGCTGAGGTATTGCGATTATCTTGGTGCAGCAGCCAGCGGTCCACTTCATCGAGGCTAAGCAGGCCGTACTGAGCGGCCAGCCGCAGAATATGTTTGAATGGCAACTCGTTCAACTCCCGGGTTGATGTCACGTATTCACGCAGTACTTTGCGCAGCAGCTTCACTACGATTTCCAGTATCAATTCAAACTCCTTCACACAGGCTGCCCGAAACAAGTCGTGGTCATCGTCGGTCGGGCTGGTAACAACCAGCCGGGAGTACGCGCGCTCCAGCGTAGCCAGGCAGCGTTCCAGAGCGGCGAAGTCGAGCGTATTCATGAAGCAGAATGCGGGAAAAACAATTGAGAAAGCATCGGGCCGACCAAAGCGAAGGGCAAATTTACGGCCGCGCCGCCGGAGCCGGCAGACTTAATAACAATCGGTCGGTGAAAAAGTCGCCGCGCGGGGGGTGACAAATAATTTCAACCGCTATTTTTTCCAGTCCGGCCGCCTGCCACTTGCGAACTGACAGCTCGCCCTGGCGGCGGTTGGCGGGTTGGTTGATGAGCTGCCGGGCCAGCAGCACCCGTCCACTGGCCGGGTCCGTAACGACCACGGACAGCCGGGCCTTGGCGGGATATTTCCGGAGCGGCAGCGCCACCACATCGCGGGCCACCACCGTGCCGGGCAGGGGCACCGTGGCGGCCGTGCCATAGGCGTACCACCACTGGCGCAGGCGGGTGGGCGCGGGGCCATTTTCGGCGCGGGTCGTTACTATCTGGTAGTCATAGATGCCGGGTCCGGGAAGGGTATCAGCCACCGTGTAGCTAGTTTCAGCGCGGCCGTAGGTGTCGCGGCGCACGGGCACGCGGCGCACTTCGGTGCTGCGGTACTGGTGAATCTCGCGCCGCATGACGCGGCAGGCGGGCGCGCTGGCCAGCGAATCGGGCAGCGTCCATTGCAGCTCTACCACGCGGCTGGCCGTGGGCAGCAGCCGGCTGGGGCTGGGCGGGAAGTAGCTGACGGGCATGCCCGCCGCCGTACGACTTACCTGAAGCGAGAACTGGCAAAAGTCCTTCAGGTAGCCGTCCACGTCCAGCAAGTAGGGCTGGCCGGCCCGCAGCGAATCCAGCGTCACAAACACGTCGTCCTGCGTGCCGAGCGAGGTGCAGCTCAGCACCCGGTAGGTAGCCGGCTGGCACGGCTGGCCCGTGAGCACCACCAGCTGCACGCCGCGCACATCGCGGCATTTCTGGCCCCCGATATTGATAAAGTAGCGGCCCGACGTGGCCGGCGTAAACTCAAACCACTGGTCGTTGTGGTACTCGATGCACTTGCCGGTCAGGCGCTCGTCCACGCAGGTGCGCTGCACGGTGCAGCCGGTGGTGCTGGAAGAAACGGTTTCCTCGGCCCGCAGTACGCGGCGGTTTTCGATGTTGTCGTTGGCCACCTGGGCACTGGCGCTGGAAATGATTCCTACGGCCAGCGCCAATAAAAACAGCACCCGGTTTCCGAAGCGAAGTATCGTTTCAGAAACCGGGTGCTGAGGTGCTTGAAGGCTTGCCAACTACTAGTTGGTCGAAGCTGTGGCTCCATCCAAATCCTTTTTCACGTACTTGCTGGGGCACTTCAGCAGGATGTTGTCGGCCATAAAAATCTGGCCCTTCATGCAGCCGGTAATAACGACTTGCTCGGAAGCGTCGAAATCCTGGGGCTTGGGGTTGCTGTAAATCACGCGCTGGGCCACGCGGTTGGTGTCTACCAGCGTGAAGGCAAAATAGTTGGGGTCCGTCAACGGGTCGTATTCCAAGCCCACGGGGCGCTTTTGCGCATCGCGCGGCAGCTTGCCTACTACGTGTACTTTGGTGGTGTTGCCCTCGGCGGCGCGCTGCCGGGCCTCGCCAAAACCCACGTACACGCTGGCATCGGCGGTGGTGCTGAAGACGATGGCGGCGGCCACGGCGATGATGGCCAGAACAAAAATGTGCGACTTCTTCATATCACGGATTTTTCGGATTTATGCGGACTTCACGGATTTTGTAGTTGGCGTGATTGCCACTAGCACTTTGTAACAGATTTGGGGGCGGGTTGGGTGCCCGGTTATTTTTTTATTTCCTGTTCGAGACGGCCCACCTTGCGGTCGAGCGAGATGAGGTAAGCCAGCAGGCCGGCAATGATGACGACTACCACGGCTACCACCACGTAGATTTTGCCGCTGGCCCGCAGGCTGTCGGCCATCTCGGGAGCGGCATCAGGAGCCTGGGCAAAGGCGAGGGAAGCTGCGAACAGCAGCGGCAGCAACAACAGGAAACGGCCCGGCAGGCGCGGGAAGAACTTAGTTTTCATCGTGTTTCAGTTTCAAAAGAACAAAGCGGCTGCTGACCTGCGTAACCCAGAAGGCAAACAGAATCCAGCCGATTACGGCGGGGTAAAACACCTGCCGCATGGTGTTGTCGAGGTCGTATTGGCTGAAGCCGGGGTTGCCGGTCTGGCCCGGGTGCAGCGATGGCCCACTCAGGCGCGGCAGCACAAACAGCAGCGGAATGACCGCCGCAAACGCGAAAATGTTATAGATAGCCGACACCCGCGCCCGCTGCTGCTCATCGCGGAACGAGCCGCGCAGCACCAGGTAAGCCCCGTAGATGAGCATGGCCACGGCCGCACCATTCAGGCGCGGGTCGGGCGTCCACCACGCGCCCCAGGTGAAGCGGGCCCACAGGCTGCCGGTGGCCAGGCCCAGCAGGCCCAGCACGATGCCGGTTTTGGCCGATTCGTGGGCCAGCACATCGAGCCGGGCCGAGGGCTCGCGCAGGTAGCGGATGGAATACCATACCGATACCAGCAGCACCATAATCATCGAAAACCACATCGGCACGTGAAAAAACAGGTTGCGGATGCTCTCGTTCACGATGGGCAGCGGCGGCACTGGTATCAACAGGCCCACCGCCGATGCGCCGATAAGCAGCAGCACCGTGATGCCCTTCCAGATTTGGCCGGCGCTGCGCTGCTCGATGAGCCGCTGGCCGCCCCACACGCCCGCCACCGTAAGGGCCAGGCCCGATACACTGCCAATAATTGCTGCTGTACTCATAATGAATTCGGTAAAAAGCGAATCAGCCGCGCCACAAAAAAGGGAACAACAGGTAGGAGGTGGCCCCCACAATCACGTTCAGGGCCAGCAGCGTGAGTATGGATTGCTGGCTCAGACCCCGGTCCAGGCCATCCAGCGCATTCTTGCTCACCTTGATGAGCAGCAGCAGCATGGGCACCATCAGCGGGAAGCCGAGAATGGCCATGAGCGTGGCCCCGTTGCCGCCGGCCTTGGCCGCAATGCCCGACACCAGCGTGAGCGTAGTGGCGAAGCCCACGGCCCCCAGCAGCAGGTTGGCCACAAACAGTGGCAGGTCCTGAATGGGGTTGCCGAGAAAAACCGTGTAGAGGAACAGGCCCAGCAGCGCCACCACCGTCAATAACAACGTATTGTAGAGCATCTTGGCCAGAATCACGGCCTGGGGCCGCACCAGCGTATAGTAGTAGAGGCGTTGGCCGGGGCTTTCCTGCATAAATCCTTTCGCTACGGCATTCAGGGCCGCGAAAAGCAGAATAATCCATAAGAGCGCGTTCCAGGCCGGGGGCGGGGGCGTGCCGCCGCGCAGGCTGAAGCTCAGAAAGCACACGAATACCGTGCTGCCCACGTAGAGCAGCAGCCCGCCCAGCGCCGCGCGCTGCCGCCATTCCAGGCGGAAGTCTTTGGCTAGCAGGGTGGAGATTTCGCGGAGCAGCAGCACGGGCGGGGGTGGCTTTCGGGCCGCAAAGATACGACCGGACTGCGCCGCGAGGGTACAAAAAAGAACGTCATGCTTCGGCTTCGTGCAGCATGACGTTCGGATAATACGCGGTTAAAAGTCGTAGCCCAGGGTGAAGTAGAATTTCGGACCGTTGGTTACATAGTCTTCCTGGCCCCAGGCCACGTCTACTTTGCCGTAGAAGCCCAGCAGCGTGGTGCGGGCCCCCACGCCGTAGCCGATGAGGAAGGGATTGCTGAAGTTGATAACCGTAGCCGAAAAGTAGTTGCCACTGCCGCCCTTAATCTCCGTATTGGCCGAATTGTCGGTGCTGAAGGGGTTGGTGCCCGAGTAGGCGGTGCCCGCATCGGCAAAGCCGGTTAGCTGCAGGTTGCGGAAGAAACCGGAATAAATGGGGCGACGAGCAAAATACTGCACAATAGGAATGCGCAATTCGCTGTTGAACAACACGTAGCGCGGACCGTTGCGCGCCCCGTAATCGAACCCGCGCAGGTTGGTTACAAACTCCTGATTGAATATTTGGTCGGCGGAGGTGTAGCCCGATAAGAAGCGGGAGCCCGCGTAGCCGGCATTCAGCCAATCGTCCATGCCGCCAATGCGGAAGGTTTGGCTGCGGGGGCCGAAAAACTGTCCGTAGCTGGCCCGGTTGGCCCAGATGATAGAACGGCTAACTTTCTGGTAGTGACGCAGGTCAACCACCAGTTTGCCGAAGCTGCCGTTCTTGTTGCCAAGGTTATTAGAGTTCGTAACACTGATTTTCATGCGCGTGCCAGTCACCATATTAACGCCGGTAGCCACGCTGTTGTCAAATACCAGCTCGCCATTGTAGCCAATATAGTTGTAGCTGCTGTCGCTTTCCGTGGCCACGTTGCCCAGCAGCGTGCGCGAGATGGTGACGAAGCGCGGGCCACCGCGCACACTCAGGTTGTGGGTGAGAGGATAGGCAATGGTGGGGGCTACCTCGTGGCGGCCAAACCGGTAGCTCTCAAAAAAGTAGGCTTGCTTCTGATAGGCAATGCCCCAGTCGTAGCGTTTGGTGAGGTTGGTGTACGACGCCCGGATATTGCTGGTACGCAGGTCGAACAATCCGAAAATACTGGCATCGATGCGCTGATTTTCCAGTACATCCGTCAGCGCCGCCCTGAATTGCAGGCCCAGGCCCAGCAGCGGGTCCATGTAGAGCGCCGACGACACATTATCGGCCATGAAGCGGGTGTCGTACCGGAACGGACCCGTCAGGGCCGGGCCGTCGATTTTGGCCTGCGCCGCCTGCGAAGCCGCCGTGGGCGTGAGGCGGCGGCGCTTGGATGCGGCGGCCTGCACCGGCTCATCTTCCTCAAACTGGTAGTCGCTGGTATTCACCGTTTCGCCGGCTTTGCGGCGGACCGGCGCCGTGGCCGAGTCGGCCGGGGGCGCTGTCTCGGGAGCCGCTGCCGGCGCGGGCACCGGCTTGGGTGCCACCGCCCGCGGGGCCGCCGACCGGTCTTCCAGCACCTGCTGGCGGGTGGTTTTGGTGAGGGCCAGGGTGGTAGACAGCGGGAAAGTAGGGTACGCGTACAGCAAATCGCGGGCCTGCGCCGGAGCCACAAACACCAGGGCCGACGTCAACGCGCTGTAGTCGAAGTCCTGGGTGTTGGGCAGCCAGTTGGTGAGCAGCGTGCGCTGCTTGTTTCTGATGGAGTACCGATACAGCGCCCGCACGCCGCTTTCCTCGCCCAGGTACAGGATTTCATCGTCGCTGATGGCTCGGGGCCGCGTTTCGTTCGAAATCGTGCTCACCAGCGTTTCCACGGGGGTGGCGCGGCCATCGAGGTGGTAGGTGAACAGGTCGTAGTTGTTCACCACGTTCTGAAACGTGGCCGGCCGGGCCTGTCCCGCCGAGTCGAGGTAGCGGTTCGAGCTGAATACGAGGCCCTGCCCGCCGGGCAGAAACACCGGCTGCACGTCGTCAAACAGGTCGTTGGTGAGCTGCTCGGGCTGGCGGGAGCCGGCGCGCAGCAGGTAAATGTCGTTCTGCCCATTGCGCACGGCGCTAAATGCCAGGGCCTTGCCATCGGGCGAGTAGCTCATGCTCAGCACCTGGTCGTAGGCCGCGAACAGCGACGTGGGCCGGCTGAGCTTGATGGCTTCGCGCACGCGCCGCACCAGGCCGCGGCCGTCGGCATCGCGCAGGCGCAGCGTCATTTCGCCGCGGCTCATCTCGGCCACGGCTACCTGGGTGTTGCCGCGCCAGGCCAGCACGGGCAGGCGGGCTTCAATCTGCTGGTCGGGCGTTTTGTGGCCGCCCCGGCTCAGAATGCGGCGGCGCGCGCCGTTGCGGTTCACCACCATCACGCGGTAGCGGCCGCCCTCGTTCTGGGCGTAGGCCACCAGCTGCCCGTTGGGGCTGATGACGGGCTGCGAAAACACGTCGGCGTGGCGGTTGCGGCCGCCCAGCCGGAACTTCTTGTCCGGCTCCACCAGCGAGGCCACGGGCTGGCCGTTCTGCTCGCGGTAATACGTCAGCCAATCTTTCAGAAACACTTTAAACGGCACGTTCAGCGACGAGCTGATGCCCACTTCCACGTCGCGGGTGATGCGCGTGAGGTTGAGAATGTTCTGAATAGTGGTGTAGCCGTAGCGCTCGGCCACGAAGTTCCAGATGCTCTGGCCGGCCAGCGTGGAGTTGCGCAGGAAGAACGGAGCCGTGCGGTTGCCGGTGGGGTACTGCTTGCTCATGTCGCGCATGAAGCCGTCCATGTCCACGCTCCAGCCCTCGGCCGCGTAGGCCGAGGCCCCGCCGATAAACCAGTCGGGTAGCTGGAGCAGGTAGCTGCTTTGCAGCACTTCCTTCAGCGAGCCGCCATACATCATGTCGTTGAGCAGCACTTCCGTTATCTGGGTGCTCAGCTCGCGCTTAAACTCGGTTTCCTGGCCGCTGAAGGCAATCTGCACCTTACTCATGCGGGCCAGCTGGGTTTCGCCCCCGTTTATCTGCTGCTGGGTGGCCGTTAGGCCAATGTTGCTCTGGCGCAGGTCGCCCACCGAGTTGTAAAACAGCAGGGTGGTTTTGGAATATGGGTAGTAGCCAATCAGGGCCGTGATGCGCTGCAGCTCCTTCTCGGCGTACTCGGCGGCCCGGCGGGCACTGGCCTCGCCCCCGGCGTAGTACATCACGTTGAAGTTCTGGGTGCTCAGCTGCTGCCAGTTGAAATCCTTGTACTGAATGCGCACCCGGCCGAAGGGTTCCTGGGCCGTCTGCGCCTGAGCCGGGCAACTCAGCAGCACCGGCAGTAGCAGCGCCAGGGCCCCCAGTGTGCGCTTCGCGAATAGTGGAATGGTCATAGCAGAAGGAACGCGCAAAAACAGAAATTAGTCCGTCGCGGGAGTGAAAATAATGGAGGCTTGTTTAGGGCCGACAGCTGCCGCTCGCAGCTCAATGATACTCAAGTTACACCGGCCGCAGCGCCGCGTAGCGCTGCAGGCTGACATCGGGCCAGATATCGGCCTGGCCCGCCAGCCAGTCGGCCAGCAGCACCGCCAGCCGGGGCGCCATCATCACGCCTTTGGAGCCGTAGCCGCCGCAAAAGCTTAACGCCGGCACCGTGGGGTGGGGCCCCAGCAGCGGCTTGCGGTCGCGCACGGCGGGCCGCACGCCGGCCCGCTGCTGCCTCACGGCAAACGGCAGGTCGGTGATAACCGCCAGCCGGGCGGCTAGTTCTTCGCGCCCGGCAGCCGTGGGGCCATCGGCAAAAGGCGGCCATTTATACGTAGCGCCCACCCGAAACTGCCCCGCGCCCAGCGGCACCACGTAGGCTCCCCGATTGAGAACCTGGCTGGCACTCAGGCCCGCGCATTCAACGTCCAACACCTCGCCCTGGTTGGGGGTGAGGGGCAGCCAGCTGAAATATGGGTTATTGACGGCGGCCGCGCCCTCGCAGCAGATGACGTGCCGGGCCCGCACCTGCGCCGCGTACGTCGCGCCGTCGGGGCTGGTAACGAGGCGGGTCCAGTCAAAAGTTTCGCGCCGCAGCCAGCCGTCGCGGGTGCCTTCGGCTTCCAGCGCGGCCAGCAGCTCGCGCACCGCTACGTGCCCGCCGTGCCGCAGCCACGCGCCCCCAAACGGCCCGTTCACGCCCGGCAACTGCGGGTTGGCGGTGGCCAGCTCGGCCAGGAAATCGCCCCAGGGGTGGTCGGCGCTGCGGGCCAGCACGGCATTCTGCTCTTCCAGCGAAGCAAACAGCTTCAGAATAAGCGCTTCGGTGAAGAACGGCTGCTGGTAGCGCTGCTCCAGCCCCCGGTAGAACGTGGCCGCGAAGGGCAGCAGCTCGGCCGCCCGCCACGTCAGGGCAAAGCGTTTGCCGGCCACGGGGTTCATCAGCCCCGCCGCCACATTAGAGGCCGAGTTGGCCTGGCCGGGGTCGTACACCAGCACACGGTGGCCGCGCTCGCGCAGCACGTAGGCCAAAGCAGCGCCCGCAATGCCGTGGCCCACCACGATAAAATCACAATCTGTCATGGCCGGCAAGGTAGGAACGCTGCGCTTAATGAGGAATTAAGAATGAAGAATTAAGAATGAAGAATTGGGGAGAATGAGAACATTCCTCCTCTTCTATTTCTCATTCTCAATTCCTCATTAAGCGCAGCGTCGTACCTTTCCGCATTGCTCAGATTCCCTGTTTTGCCATGACCGTCGCCGGATTTACTTTTAACGCTTTCTCCGAAAATACCTACCTGCTTATTGATGAGGCCACCCGGCAGTGCGCCATCGTGGACCCCGGCTGCTACGCGTCCGCCGAGCAGCAGGCCCTGCGCGAGCACATCAGTGCCAACAACTTGCAGGTGGCGCTGCTGCTCAATACCCACGCCCACATCGACCACGTGCTGGGCAACCAGTTTGTGCTGAACACCTGGCCCGGCACGCCGTTTCTGCTGCACCGCCTCGACCTGGCTACGCTGCGCGCCGTGCCCACTTACGCGGCCAGCTACGGCTTTCCGCAGTACCAGCCCGCCGAGCCAACCGGCGAGCTGGTGGCCGGCCAGCCCGTGCACATCGGCGAAACTGAGCTGGAAGTGCGCTTCACGCCGGGCCACGCGCCCGGCCACGTCGTGTTCTACCACGCGCCCACGGCCACCGTCATTGGCGGCGATGTGCTGTTTCAGCGCAGTATCGGCCGCACCGACCTGCCCGGTGGCGACCACGCCACCCTGCTGCACAGCATCGAAACGGAATTGATGACCCTGCCCGACGATACCGTCGTATATCCCGGCCACGGCCCCGCCACCACCATCGGGGAGGAGCGCCGCAGCAACCCGTTTCTAGCTTCAATTAACAATTAACATTTATCATTTAACAGCTGGTTGGTTGGCGCTATTTGCGCGGCTGGGCCGGCTTGGAATGCGTTGCGTGAGGTAGTTAAAATGTTAAATGTTAATTGATAACTGTTAAATGAAAAAACACCTGCCCAATGCCGTTACCTGCCTGAACCTGTTATGCGGCTGCCTGGCGCTGACCAATATTTTTGCGGGCCGTCTGGAGGTCGGGGCTTGGTTTGTGGCTGCCGCCGCCGCCGCCGATTTTGCCGATGGCCTGCTGGCGCGGGCGCTACGGGTTTCTTCCGCCATTGGTAAAGATTTGGACTCACTGGCTGATATGGTGTCGTTTGGCGTGGTGCCGGGCGCTATTTTCTTTCAGCTGCTGACGCGTGGTGTGAGCCCCGGCGGCCTGCCCGAGTGGGTTCCCTACATCGGGTTTCTGGTCAGCATCTTCTCGGCGCTGCGGCTTGCCAAATTCAACAACGACACCCGCCAGACAACCTCCTTCATCGGCCTGCCCACGCCGGCCTGCACGCTGGTGGTGGCCTCGCTGCCCCTCATTCTGGCCTACGACCAGTTCGGGATTGCCTCGATTATTCTGAGTCCCTGGCTGCTGCTGGGCCTCACGGTGCTGCTCTCGGGCCTGCTGGTGGCCGAACTGCCGCTTTTCGCCCTCAAGTTTAAGAACCTGCGCTGGGCCGATAACCGCCGCCGGTTTTTGTTCCTGCTGCTCGCGGCAGGATTATTGCTGGTCCTGAAAGCCGCGGCCGTACCGCTTGTGGTGTTGCTGTACGTGCTGCTATCGGTGCCCAAAACGGCGGCCCGCTGATTTATTTGGCATTCGGCCCACAATAATTAGTATGTCTGATTGTTAAGAAGCTGCTACCGGGTGAACCTGCTGCCTGGTAGTGCTGTTGCGGGCCAACAATAGGGCAGGAATCCGGGGTGTCAAAAACATAGAATCGTATGCGTCCTATTTTTCTCTTCATTGTATTTGCGGGGTTGATATTGGGTGGAAAGGCCCCGGCGCATGCCCAATCGGGCGGCTCGGCCACGGCCCACGGCGCGATAAAATGGGGTGGCTACGCGCAGGTGCCCACCCTGGGCGGGCGCAAGCAGAAGGTGCCCACTTTCAGCGAGGCGCATCAGGCCCTCGATGACCAGGTGGGCTGGTTCAGCCTGCGGCTGAACGGGACCGTGACCGGTGGCCAGCTCGCCAATATGGTGTACGAGCCCTTTCCGGCCGCCGATGCCAAGCTCTTCGACCTAAGCAAGCTGCCCGCCGGCCCCGAGCCCGAGCTCACCATCGGCACCGAGATGAAGCAGCCGGTGACCCACCTGAGCCTGCGCCCCGCACGCCGCAACCCGCAGACCGGCCAGCCCGAGCGCCTGGTTTCTTTCGACTATACCTACGCGGCAGACCCGAGCGGTACCGCCGCCCGCACCACGGCCACTACCCGCACCCACGCCCCCAACTCGGTGCTGAGAACCGGCGACTGGTACAAGATGGGCGTAGCCGAAAGCGGCATCTATAAGCTCGACAAAAATACCCTCAGCAAAATGGGTGTCAACACGGGGAGCGTCGACCCGCGCAACATCCACCTCTATGGCAATGCCATGGGCCTGCTGCCCCAGGCCAACGCCGCCCCGCGCCCCGACGACCTGGTCGAAAACAACGTGCTATTCGTGGGCAACACTGATAATGTGTTCAACGACGGCGAATATTTCCTGTTTTACTCGCCCGGTGCCCACACCTGGGAAGCCAATGCGGGCGCATTCCGCCACCGCAACAACATCTACACCGACACGGCTTTCTACTTTGTGACGGCCAATGGTACCCCCGGCCTGCGCGTGCCCACCGCTGCTGCCCCCACGCCCACGGCCGGTACGCCCACCATCACCACCTTCACCTATCGCGACTTTCACGAGCACGACCTGGCCAACCTGCTGCGTTCCGGCCGCTACTGGGTGGGCGAGGGCTTTGTGAATGGGGGGAAAAAGGATTTTGCCTTTAGCAACATCCCCGACCTGGTGCCCAACACTCAGGTGCGGGTAGTGGCTTCGCTGGTGGCCAACTCGGCCACGGCCAGCTCGTTCCAGCTCACGCTCAATTCCACGCCGTTTGGCAATCCGGCGCTGGATGCCCGGCCCAACTACGACTACGGAGCCATCGCCACGGTGAGCCTCACCACCCACCAGGGATTTCTGGCCAATCCTGGCACCGAGCTAAAAGTGGGCCTGACCTACAACAGCAGCGACCCCAACGCCGGTGGCTACCTCGACTACCTGGAAATCAACGCCCAGCGTCAGCTCAGGCTGAGCGGGGCGCAGCTCGAGTTCCGCTCCCTGTCCAATATCCTGCCCGGGGCCCTGAACCGGTACGAAGTGGCCAATGCCGCCGGAGCCACCGTGTGGGACGTGACCAATCCGCGCCGGCCCCTGGCCCGGCCGCTCAACGCGGGCAGCTTCGTGGCCCCCGCCGACACGCTGCGCGAGTACGTGGCCTTTCTGCCCGGCGCGGCCTTTGCCACGCCCCGCCTCTTTGGCCGGGTCGAAAACCAGAACCTGCACGCCCTCAACTTTACCGGGCCCGCGCTCGATTTGGTTATCGTGACGCACCCCACCTTCAAAGCCCAGGCCCTGCGGCTGGCCAACCACCGCACCAGCCACGACAACCTGCGCACGGCCGTGGTCACTACTTCGGAGATTTACAACGAGTTCGGTTCGGGTGGGCAGGACGTGACGGCCATCCGCGACTTTATGAAGCAGCTGTATGACCGGGCACCGGCCCGTAAAAGCATGCAGCTGCTGCTGTTTGGCGATGCGTCGTTCGACTACAAGTCGGACCCCTACAACAGCAAAGACCCCCAGAACCGGCCCGCGTGGTGGAAAGACCGGGTGCCGTTCAAAAACGACGCGGACTTCGACGCCTTCAACCAGAACTACGTGCCGACGTACCAGTCGCGCGAGTCGCTGGCTCCGTTCTACGGCGGGGCATTCGGCCAGGCCAGCTATTCTTCGGATGACTATTTTGGCCTCCTCGATGACGACGAGGGCGAATGGGATGAGCTGCGGCCGGGCACCGAGCTGCTCGACGTGGGCATTGGCCGCCTGCCCGTGCGCCAGCCCAAAGGCCAGCTAACCAACACCGAGCAGGCCAAGCGGATGGTTGATAAGCTCATCAGCTACGACTCGCCGGCGGCTTACGGTAAATGGCGCAACCGCATTACGCTGGTGTCGGACGATGGCAACGGCGACCTGTTCGTGGGCTTCGGCTCGGAGACGATATCGGCCCCCATGCAGGCTAGTTCGCCGGTCTACAACATCCACAAAGTGTACCTCGACCTGTACCCGCAGGTGGCCGTATCGGCCGGGCAGCGCTCGCCCGAGGCCAACCGCGCCATCGACCAGTCGGTGGAGCAGGGCTCGCTGATTGTGAACTACCTGGGCCATGGCGGCCCCAAGGGCTGGACCGATGAGCAGATTTTGACCAACGCCTCGGTGCTGGCCCTGCGCAACCCCAATAACCTCACGTTCTTCACCACCGGCACCTGCGACTTCAGCACTTACGATAATCCCGACTTTACTTCAGCCGGCGAGGAGTCGCTGACCGATAATCCCACCGGCGGCGCGGTGGGCCTCTTCACCACCACCCGCGTGGTAGATGCTGCCCTGAACGCCGGCCTGAACCAGGCATATTTCAACCGCGTGCTAAAGCCCGTCAACGGCCAGATGCCCAGCATCGGCACGGTGGTGCGGCTGAGCAAGAACGACTTTCCCGGTCCCGGCCGGTCGGGCATCATCAACAACCGCAACTACACCCTGCTGGCCGACCCCAGCATGACCCTGGCCTACCCGCGCCAGACGGTCGTGCTCGACAGCATCAACCGGCGCAACAGCCTGGGTACCTGGGTGCCAGCCGATACGCTCCAGGCCCTGGCCCGCATTCGCCTGCACGGCCGCCTGCTGAACGGCGGCAGCGCTAATACCGGTTTCACCGGCCGGGCGCAGGTCACGATTTACGACAAGCCCACCACCGTGATGACTCTCGGTGACGAAGCCGGCGGAGACCCCACCTCGGCCGACCGGCCGCGCCCGGTAGAAGTGCAGGAAAATGTGGTGTACAGCGGCCAGGCCGATGTGAAGAATGGCCAGTTCAGCCTCTCGTTCATCGTGCCCAAGGACATCAACTACAACCACGGGCTGGGCAAAATCAGTCTCTATGCCTTCGATGGTACAAACCGTGTTGATGCCAACGGCTACCAGATGAAACTGATTGGTGGTGCCGCCCGTGGCGTGCCGAAGGACACCATTCCGCCGGCCATCAACCTGTTTATGGACAACTTGTCGTTTGCTTTCGGCGGTCTCACCGCGCAGAATACCACGCTGCTGGCCAGGCTCAGCGATGAAAGCGGCATCAATACCACGGGGGCCGGCATTGGGCACGATATTACGGCCGTGCTCGATAATGACCCAGCCAAAGTGCTGGTGCTAAACGAAAAATACGTGGCCGAAGTAGGCGACCAGTCTGGCCAGGTCAACAACCTCTTTAAGGACCTGCCCACCGGGCCGCACTCGCTGCGCCTCAAGGCCTGGGACACGTACAACAACTCGGCGGAGCGGGAAATTGAGTTCATGGTGGCCCGCGACGAAAAGCTGGCCCTCGACCACGTCCTGAACTACCCCAATCCGTTCGCCGGCTCTACTACGTTCTTCTTCGACCACAACCAGGCGGGCGGCATCGCCGGCACGCTTGATGTGCAGGTGCAGATATTTACGGTGGCTGGCCGCCTGGTGCGCACCCTTACCGCCGTGGTGCCCAGCACCGAAGCCCACCAGAAGAGCATCACCTGGAATGGCCGCGACGAATTCGACGACCAGCTGGCGCGCGGTGTATACGTATATCGTGTGAGCGTGCGTTCACAGGCCAACAATTCCACGGCATCGAAATTCGAAAAACTCGTTATCCTCAATTAATCCGCGTTTATTTGCGCCCGGGCCGCGTATGGCCTTCTTTTTCTCCTCTATGCAGTCTTCCTTTTCCCGTTCACGCTTGGCGCTGCTCGCCGGCTCGCTGGCTGTAGCCGCCACGGCTCAGGCCCAGAACACCCAGAATCAGGGGGTTATTACCACGGCGGTGCCCATTCTCACGCTTAGTCCCGACGCCCGGGCCTCGGCCCTGGGAGAGGCCGGCGTGGCTACCTCGCCCGATGCCAACTCCGGGTATTTCAACCCCGGTAAGCTCGGTTTCGTGCAGTACAAGTATGCCGCCTCGGTGTCGTACTCGCCCTGGCTGCGCAACATTACCGACGATATGAGCCTGTCGTACCTCTCGGGGTACGGCAAAATCGGCCAACGCTCGGCCATCGGCGCTTCGCTGATGTACTTCGACCTGGGCACCATTGATTACCGTAATGGTCAGAATATCCCCCAAGGCACGTTCAGCCCCAGGGAGTATGCCGTGTCCGTGTCCTACGGCCAGCAGCTGACCGACAACTTCGGCGTGGGTATCTCGGCCCGCTACATTCGCTCCAACCTGGTGGGCACGGTGAACGGCAACGATGCCCGCCCCGGCAACGCCGCGGCCGTCGACCTGGGCGCGTACTACTCCAAGGATGCCACTATCGGCACCGGCCTGTACAACCTGGCTTTCGGGGCCTCGATTCTGAATATCGGCAATAAGATTACTTATAACGATGTGGAGAACCCGAGCTTCCTGCCCACCACGCTGAAGCTGGGCACGGCCATCACCCGCGAGATTGACCAGTACAATAAAATCACGCTGGTGTTCGACGCCAATAAGCTGCTGGTGCCCTCGCCCTTCTACGAGGCGCCGCTGGTGGGCGCTTCGCAAGCCGAAATCAACGCGCAGCTGGCGCGCGTCAGGGCCGAAAACGACTCGCGCGCGAACAAATCCATCGTCAGTGGCATCCTGGGTTCCTTCGGTGACGCACCGGGCGGCTTCAGTGAGGAGCTGAAAGAAATTAACCTCTCGACGGGCCTCGAGTACAACTACAACGACCTGCTGTATGCGCGGGGCGGCTACTTCTACGAGAATAAAGACAAGGGCGACCGCCAGTATGTGAGCCTGGGCCTGGGCCTGCGCTACCAGGTGTTTGGCGTGGATGGAACGTACCTGGTGCCCACCGGCAGCAACTCGCAGAACAACCCACTGGCCCAGACCATCCGGGTATCCCTGCACTTCAACCTCAACAAGCTGGCCGATGCCTTCGATGAGAACGGAGCCGGCGGCACCAGCGGCGAAACTCCTCCGAACTAAGTTTGTTGGTCGGTATGGCCCGACGGAAATAGAAAGAACGTCATGCTGAGCGAAGCCGAAGCATCTCTATTGCGTAACTAATCCAATCGATTCAGTTATTTGCACGGTAGAGATGCTTCGGCTTCGCTCGGCATGACGTTCGTGTTTCAGTTTGTCTTCCCGTTACTTCTTTACCCATTACCCCACTTCCCCACCTTTTCATGCTCGACCGCACCATTGCCCCACCCGTTCAGCCGCTCGCCCGCGTAACCCTGCCTGCCGCCGACGTGCTACCCCTGCCCAGCGGTGCCCGCCTGCATGTGCTGGCCAACGATGCCCAACCCGTAGTACGCCTGCAAGCAGTATTCCGGGCCGGTAAGCTAGCTGAAAACCGGCCCGGCCTGGCTTCCCTCACGGCCCGCATGCTGCTGGAAGGCACCACCACCCGCACCGCCCGCCAGATTGCCGATGAAGTCGCCTTCTACGGCGCTTCGTTGGAATGCGACGCGGGTTTCGACCGCTCCACGCTCACGCTCTACTGCCTCACCCGGCACCTGCCCACGCTGCTGCCTTTGGTGATTGACGTGCTGACCAACCCCGCTTTCCCCACGGCCGAGCTGGAGCAGCTGAAAACCCGCACCATTCAGAACGTGCGCGTTGAGCGCCAGAAAACCAGCTACCTGGCTTCGGAGCGGTTCAATGAGCTGATGTTTGGCGCGGAAACCCCATATGGCCGGCCCTTCGACAGCGACGCCTACCAGGCCCTGACGGCCGCCGAAGCCCAGGCCTTTCACCGGGCGGCTTATGCTTTCAATAATGCGGAGCTATTCCTGTGTGGCGACGTGGCGGCCGAGCAAGCCGTGGTGGCTGCCGCTTTCAGTGCCGCGCCGGCGGCTGCCCCCGTAGCGGCTACCGGCGCAAGCGCGCAAGCGCACCACTTTGCCGTGGCTGGCCCCGACCGCGTGGCCGTGCCCGGCAGCCTGCAGGCCTCCCTGCGCATGGGCCGCCTGTGGCCCGCGCCCGCCCACCCCGATACCCACCGCCTCAAGCTGCTGGTGAATGTTTTTGGCGGCTATTTCGGTTCGCGCCTGATGCGCAACATCCGCGAAGACAAGGGCCTGACCTACGGCATCTACGCCAGCGTGGCCCCGCGCGAGTTTGGCACTTCGCTGGTTATCGGCACCGATGTGAAGGGCGAAAGCGCCGACTTCGCCGTGAGCGAGATTGAGATGGAAATGTGCCGCCTGCAGGAAGAATTGATTCCGGCCGATGAGCTGGAAACGGTGAAGAACTACATTCTGGGCAAATTCGCCAACGAATTATCGACGGTATTTGAGCAGTGCGACAAATACAAGAGCCTGATTTTTCTGAGCCTGCCCGCCGATTACTACACCGAATTCGTGCAGCAAACCGAAAGCGCCGATGCGGAGACGCTTCGCACACTGGCGCGGGAATACCTGTCGCCGGCCGCGCTGCAAACGGTAATTGCCGGGTTTTAATTGAGTTAGGAGTTAGGAGTTAAAAGTTAGGAGTTGAGAAACAGACTGTCTGCGGGCTTAACTCCCAACTCTTAACTCCTAACTCAGCTAAGCCGGTGCCTGAATTGCTGGCGGCGTGGCTGTGTACTCGGGGGTGGCGGTGCGGTGCTCGGCGCTGGCTTTGCCGGGGTCGTCCTTCATGTCTTTGCGGTTGAAGGGCCGGATGATGAGGCGCAGCGCCTGGTCGGAGCTGAAGTAGCTGAAGGCCCAGTCGACCAGCGCCACCACCTTGTTGCGGAACCCCACCAGGGTCATCAGGTGCACGAACAGCCAGGTGAGCCAACCGAAGAAGCCGTTGAAATGGACGTTTTTAGGCAGGTCCACCACGGCCTTATTGCGGCTCACGATGGCCATCGAGCCTTTGTTGTTGTACACAAAATCCCGGGGTGTTTCGCCGCGCATCAGCCGCTGGAGGTTGGCAGCCAGGTGTTCGGCTTGCTGCTGGGCCACGGGCGCGAGCATGGGCAGGCCACGGGGCATGTCGGCGGTCACCATATTGGCCACGTCGCCGATGGCGAAGATGTTGGGCTGGCCCTGCACCTGATTCCAGGGGTTCACGACAATGCGTTTGTTGCGGGCCACTACCTCGGCGGGCAGGCCGGGTACTTCGGCCCCGTTCACGCCGGCGGCCCACACCAGATTCTCGGTTGGGATAAATTCCGTGTCGGAGTAGTAGGCCTTGCCGTCTTCGTACTTGTTAATCGGGGTATTGAGGCGAACCGCCACGCCTAATTCTTCCATGTAGCGCTTGGCGTCGGCTTGCGAGGCCGGCGACATCGACCCGAGCAATTCGGGTCCGGCTTCCACCAGAAAAATCTGCATCGCGCTCAGGTCCAGCTCCGGGTAGTCTTTGGGTAGCACGTGCTTGCGCATTTCGGCCAGCGAGCCGCTGATTTCGACCCCCGTGGGCCCGCCGCCCACCACCACGATGTTGAGCAGCGCCTGCTTGGCGGCCGGGTCGTCGGTGAGCAGGGCTTTCTCGAAGTTCTGGAAAATGTAGCTCCGCAGGTTCAGCGCATTCGGGATGCTCTTAATCTGCATGGCATTGCGCTCGATGCTTTCCAGCCCAAAAAAATTGGTGAGCGAGCCCGTGGCCAGCACCAGGTAGTCGTAGCGGATATCGCCGACGTTGGTGGTCAGGGTATTGCGGGCCGGGTCGACGCGCTGCACGTCGGCCATCCGATAGAAAAAGTTGGCCTGGCCCGAAAAAATCTTGCGAATGGGGTAGGCAATGCTGTCGGCCTCCAGCGCCCCGGTAGCCACCTGGTAGAGCAGGGGCTGAAAATTATGGTAGTTGTTGCGGTCGATGACCACGACTTGTACGGGGGCTTTGCGCAAGGCCTTGGCCAGCCGCAGCCCGCCAAAGCCGCAGCCGATGATAACTACGCGCGGGTGCGCCGAAATGGGAAGGTTAGTATCCATGGGGGACCTCAGATTAAACAGATTTCAATGGATTAAACAGATTTTTTGTGGTTCCGGCTTTTATGGCTCGTAGCGCTGAGGGTTTGTCAGGGGCTATTTGAGGCGCTTCAAAAGTCTTTTGACTTCCAGGCTGCCCGAACCAAAGTGTAGAAGCAGGCCCACCGGAATCTGGAAGGCTTCGAGGTAATTGAGTAGTTGCGCATGGTGCGCTTGTTCCAGACAACCAAGCGCCTTCAACTCTATCAGTACGCGACGCTCAATGAAAAAGTCGGCTCTTCGGAAGCCGACTTTTTCGTTTTCCTAAAATAGGGGGAGCTCAATTTCTCGTTCCGCAGTTAGTCCTTGCTTAAACAGCTCAATGGCTAATGCGCGTTGATAAACCACCTCCGGAAATCCCAGTCCCAACTTCCGGTGTACCGTCATGGCGCGGCCAATGATGCGATGAGTCAATTCATTGTACTCATCAACTACCACAAAACTGCCCATTATTCAAGCTGAAAAATGAATTGGAAACAGCAGAACCACAAGCAGCAGAACCACAAGCCGGAACCACAAAAAATCTGTTCAATCCGTTGAAATCCGTTTAATCCGAGGTTAGTAGTCGTCGGTATCCTTCTTCTTGAATTCCCCTTTTTTCACTTGCTGAATCAGCTGCAGCCAGCTGAAGGGGTTAAGCAGCGGGTTGTTGGAATACTGGCTGGGGCCCATGCCCTGGCGACGGTCGTATTCAAACTGCTGCTGCTGCATGGTTTGGCGAAAGTTGGCCACCGCGCCCATGGGCTGGGTCCGAAAAATACGGTTCATCAGCTCCTCGTTGAGGTTGGCGGCGGCGGCGCTGCCGCGCTCGGTGGGCAGGCGCAGGGCCAGAAACGCCTTTTTGAAGTCGCGCTCGGTGGTGTAGGGAAACACGCGCACCTCGCCCAGCATGGTGGCATCTTCCTGCAATTGCACCACTATCGAGTAGCTCTGCCGCTGGTAATCGGGGGGAATGACGATGAGATAGTTGGCGTAGCCGAGCGAACGGATGATGATGCTGTCGCCGGCCAGCACGGCCAGCGAAAAATAGCCGTAGGCGTTGGACGCCGTGCCGCGCCCGGCCTTGGGCACGTACACCGTGGCCCCCGGCACGCCCAGCAGGCTGTCGCCGCTGGCCACAATACCCGTGAACTGGATGACCCGGCGCTTGCCCTGGGCGTGCGTTTCGGGCGCGGCCAGCAGCAGCCCGCCCAGCAAAACGAGGGCGAAAAAGAAAGAGAATCGGCGAAGGCGCAAGAAATCAGGCATATTCGGGACAGGGAAGGGCAAATATACGGCTCCGGATTCGGGGCCGATGGTAACTTTGAGCGGAAAGAACGAAGGATGTCCGTCCCTTCCCAGACAGTAGATGCGCTTGAAACATTTCACAGTTGCTTTTGGGCAGCAACTTTTTAAATCTTTGGGCGACGAAAGCCGGGTGCGCATCCTGCATTTGCTCTGGCGCAACCACGAAATGGTGGTGGCCGACCTGGAGCAGGTGCTCGATTTCACCCAGACGAAAACCAGCAGGCAATTAGCATACTTAAAGAATGCAGGTTTGGTGAACGTGCGGCGACTGGATAACTGGATGTACTATTTTCTGAAGGAAGAGGCGGCCGAGCTGGTGCAGCAGTTGCTTGCCTTCATGGAAAAAGACCCCCAGCTGCTGCACGACCAGCAAGTGTACCAAACCCTGTGGTCGAACCGGGAGCTGGCCGCGTATAAGCTGCAAAACCGGCACTGGCACGGTCCGGCGTAAGCGCCCGCGGGCGATGCGGGCGGTATAGCTGTCTATCCTAAAATGTATCGTCCCGCATGAGCCACACCCGTCACCTGTTTGTGTGCACCAAACAAAAATCCGAAATCGGGGCTGAGGTTGCCCGTGCCCTCAAAAAAGAGCTGAAGCGCCAAGGCCTCGGCAAGCAGGTGGTCGACGGTGAAAAGCTGCGCACTCAGGTGCAGACCTGCGACTGCCTCGACCTGTGCAAGCATTGCAAAAAAGGGCCCGGTGCGGCCCTCATCGTCTATCCCGAAGGCACCGTGTATGGCGATGTACGCCCCGAAGATGTCGCCGAGCTGGTAGCCCAGCACCTGGGCCTGGGCAAAATAGTAAAGCGCTTACGCATTGATAAATAAATGAACCCGGCGGCTGAGCCGGCGGGCACGTAACGCGGAATGCTCACGGGATGCCAACCGTAGGCGGGCCTTATCCGTTGATAAGGCAATTTAACAGTATTTACCCACCGCTCCCATGCGATTTTCTCTCGCAGCCCTGCTACTGACCGGGCTGGCTTTTCGTGCCGCTGCTCAGCCGGCTGCCCCACCCGATTCCGTTTACACTGCGCCCGCGACAGCTCCGGGCTTGGCTCCTTTGGCCACGCAGGCAATGGCTCCAAAGTCTTTCGGGCAGCTAGGTAAGAACAAGACCCTCACGCTACTACCCATTCCCGTGATTTTTTACCAGGCCGAAACCGGTTTCGGCTACGGTCTGGGCGGGCTGCTGAGCGGCCGCTTCTCGACTGACACCCTGACGCGGCCTTCCAATGCTCGGGTACAGTACTGGACCACTCAAAAGGGCCAGTCGCTGCTACAACTGGTGCATGCTATCTACACGCCGGGCGAGAAATTTTACCTCAACGGCGAAATCAGCGCCTACGATATTCTGCTGTACTACTACGGAAAAGGGCCAAATACTGTCAGTGCTGACGAGTCGGAAACATCCTACAAGCTATTCATCATCAACCAGCGCCTGCAAAAGCAGATTGCTCCCAAGCTGTTCTTCGGCGCCCAGTACCGCCTCACCGACATCTCAAAAGTTGATGCCCCCGCCCGGAATGTGGACGAAAACCGCACCAACGTATTCAATAGCGACCCGCGCGTGACGGAGCGAGAGCGTCAGAAAACCCGCATATCGGGCCTCGGTCCGGTTATTACCTATGACACCCGCGATGTGCCGTTGGCCGCCTTCCACGGCAGTCTGCTTGACTTTGGGGCGACCTTCAACGGTACTGGTCTGGGTTCCGACTACCGCTTTGTGCGCTACCAGCTCGACGCCCGCCACTTCCAGCCGATTCGCTCGACCAAGACGATTCTGGCCATGCAGTTTCTGGGTCAGTTTCATACCGGCGATGTGCCTTTCCGTGAATTGGCGGGCATCGGGGCCAACCTGGGCGGCACGCTCTACAACAACGCCAACCTGTTGCGCGGCATCTACGAGCAGCGCTTCCGCGACCGTCAGATGGTGATGTTCCAGGCGGAACTCCGCCAGAAACTGTTCTGGCGCATCGACGCGGCCGTTTTCGGTGGCGTGGGCAACGTGAGTCAGTACGTCGACAAGTTCTCCCTCAACAACACCAAGTACGCCGGTGGAGCAGGCATCCGCTTCAACTTCCTGCAGCGCGACCGGGTAAATCTGCGCCTCGACTACGCTGGCGGTACCGGCAGCGCACCAGGCATTCTTTTCGCCATCGGCGAAGCATTCTAACCGCTATGCTTTAATCCGATAAAAGCCTCTCCTGCTTGCGGGAGAGGCTTTTTTGCTTTCCTTGAGTCTGCGCTGACTAGTGGATAATCGGCGCTTTCGATAGGGTAGCAATTAAATTTCGTGCCCAGGACGCTTTGCTGCTCTGCAACTTTGGCTAAAAATAATGTACTGATATTTAAATGATTGTGGGGTTGATGCCGGCTGGCAGGTAAGTCACGCATCCGGTGGCGGGTGAGGTGTAAGTAAGCTCGTCTTTATCCTTCGTCCTTAAGCTGGCGTAAGCCTAGCCAATGGACCACGCTACGCCCGCCCGCTTCCTTGCTGCCCACGAGGCCACTGCCACTGCCCCAATCCCTGCGCTTGCATTTACATTGTTGCCCACCGCGCGGTTGCTGCACCAGCAGTTGCCACCGCCTCGCGCCAATCTGCAAGTCAGCATCATTATCCCCGCCAAAGACGAAGCGGCGGGACTGCCCGCCACTCTGGCGGCGCTGGCTACTCAAACAGACCTGGCCGGCCGCCCACTGCCAGCTGGCTGCTTCGAAGTGCTGGTGCTGGCCAACAATTGCGCCGATGCCACCGCCGAAATCGCGCGCCGGCAAGCCCACCGCTGGCCGCATCTGGCGCTGGGGGTAGCCGAAATCAACCTGCCCAAAGCTCAGGCGCACGTGGGCCGCGCCCGCCGCCTGCTCATGGACGAGGCCTGCGCCCGGCTGGAGCTGGTGCGCGGCACCGGCATCATCGCCAGCACCGATGCCGATACCCGGGTAGCGCCCACCTGGGTAGCCGCCATCATGGCCGAAATAGCGGCCGGCGCCGATGCCGTGGGCGGGCGCATCAGCACGGAATTCTACCAGGACGACCAGCCCGAGCTACGGTCGCTGCGCCGTATTCAGACGCGTGACGCGGCTTACCGCCTGCTCTGCACCCGTCTTGAGCACGCCATCGACCCCGCGCCCGCCGACCCCTGGCCCCGCCACCACCAGCATTTTGGGGCCAGCCTGGCCATCACTACCCGCGCCTACCGCCGGGTGGGGGGCTTGCCCGAAGTTCGTTTTCTGGAAGATGAGGCCCTGTGCCAGCGCCTGCGCCAGCACGATTTAGCGTTGCGCCACAGCCCGCGGGTGCAGGTGCTCACCTCGGCCCGGCGCGAAGGCCGGGTGGAAGTAGGCTTGTCGTGGCAGCTGCGCGAGTGGCTGCGCATGAGCCAGCAGCAGCGCGAGCCCCACGTCGAAAACCCCAACCAACTGGCCCGCCAGTGGCGGCTGCGGCGTCGGCTGCGCGCCCACTGGGCCAGTGGCACCCGGCGGCCGCCCGAAACCCTGGCGGCGTGCCTGGCCGTGCCCGTAGCCGTGCTGCAGGAGCAGGTGCGGCAGGCTCCCACCTTCGGCATGCTGTGGGAATGGGCCCTGGCCAACGCGCCCGGCCTGCGGATAGACCTGCTGCCGCTCTCATGGGCACTACGGGTGCTGCCGCCGCTTATCCTGGCCCATGAGCCCGCGCCGGTGGTCGCGGAAGCGGTGGTTGAGCTCAGCGCTTTTCCAGCAAGTCGAGCCGGTACGTTTCGTGCCGCTGCCCGCTGAGGTGCTGCAGGGGGCCGCTGTCGGTAGCCTGGGCCAGGAAATAATTGTGTACATCATCGCCCGTCAAAGGGTAGTCGTGCACGGGCGGCGTCCAGTGCACCAGCAGGAGCTGCCCGCCCGTCTTCAGTCCCGTTACGCACTGCTGGGCCGCGCGGGCCAGGTCGGCATCATTCCAGTAATACCCCACTTCCGAAAGCAGAATGAGGTCAAATTGCCGGGGTGGGAATTCCTCCGGCACCCGCATTAGCCGCAAGTCAACCTGAGGCAAGTCCACGCAGCGGTCGCGAGCCTGCGCCAGAGCGGCCTCGCTCACATCCACGGCCAGCAGGTGGGCGCACCGCGGGGCCAGCTGCGCGGTAAGCACGCCCAGCGAGCAGCCAATCTCAAAAGCTTCGGCGTAGCGCGGGCGCGGCAGCGCCGCTACCGTGGCTGCGTATTTAGCCCGCTCGTAAGGGCTGGTTTCAAAATCCCACGGGTCGCGGTTGGCCTGGTATACCTGGTCAAAATACGCCGGCGGCAAGGTGTTGGGTTGATTAAGATTCATCGCTCAATAGCTGCAAAAAATACCTCATACGGCTCCGCGAAACGCGCCAGCATGTCGGCCGATAGTAAAAATCCATTCGGGTCGTCGGTAAAAACGCCGGGGGCCATCTGCGAGCGGTGTGCCGCGATGGCCCGCTGCTTTTTGGCCGCTACCGCACCAATAGCTACCCGAAAGCCCGCCACGGCATCGGCCGCCGTGGGCAGGTCTTCGGGCGCGGCCCGCTCCCAGGCCCACACCACATATTCGAGGCGGTGCGGCGGGCGAGCCATGCCGGCCAGCGCCGCCTGCACCAGCTGGGCGGTGGCGCGGTGGTCGGGGTGCGGGTCGCGCCGCCAGGGTACCAGCACGGTAGCCGCTTGCCGCTGCTCCAGAAATACCCGCAGCTGGTTGGCGGCATCCATAAATCCGGGCGCGTCAGCCGATGCGGGAACCTGGCCATCCGGCAGGTCGAGCAGTAGCGGCGCTACTTCATCGGCTCCCAGGATGGTTAAGGAATGCCGAAATTCGGTAACCCGGACCGCCCGGCGGGCCGGGGCCGAAAACACCGTAGAGTCCGGATGCGACATCGTCCCATCGCTCACCAGCACCGCCGCTACCGGCTGGCCAGCCTGTCGTAGCAGCGCCAGCAGCCCCCCGCAGCCCAGCGCCTCATCATCGGGGTGCGGGACAACTACTACCGTCGAGCCCAGCTTGGAAACAAAGCTGTCGCCACGCACCGGATACGTTGAAAAAGGGAGAATTGCCGCTGACAAGACTGAAATGGCTGATTTGAGTTTTAACTGAAGCTTTTCCCATCCAGCACAAACCGGCCTACGTCGGCCAACGCGGCGTCGGGGGCGGGCTGGCGCAGGTAGTGCGTGAGGTCGCGGTGCAGGCGCTCAAAGGGGAGGGGCCGCAACATGCCCCGCGCGCCCACGCTCCGCTCGGCCAGCTGTAGCATGTCGAGGCAGATTTTTTCGATGACCGTGCGCATCATATTGGCGTAGGCCACGGTGGCTTCCGCGCCTTCGGAGGTGGCCGCAGTAAGCCGGGCGGCGTTGTCGGCGGCCCCGCGCAGCCAGTGCAGGCCGCTTTCGAGGGCAATGGCCATTTCGCCCAGCCGCTGGCGCTGGTAGGGGTCGTCGGTGCGGTTCAGGCCGCGCAGGAAGCCGTGGGTTTCCTCAAACACGGCTTCGGCCCCACCCAGTTGCACGGCCGCAAACCGGATGGCCCCGCCGCTGAACGCCGGCTGCTGATAATACGCGTTAGATGGGCCGATAAGGTCTTCGGGCCCGATTTCCAGGCCCGTCAGGTCGGCGCGGAAACTGGCCGTAGCCCGCATGCCCAGCGGTTGCCAGAAGGAGCGGTCCAGCGCCGGCGGCTGGGCATCGGCGGGCAGCACAAATAGCTGCCAGCCCTGCCCCTCGGGCAACGCCCCGGTAATGAGCGGGCGCGCCAGCTGGCCGGCTCCCGAGGCAAAGGTTTTGGCCCCGCGCAGCCGGTAGCGGCCATTCGGCAAGGCATCGAGGTGCACGCCTTCGGCCGGATTTTCGGTATTCCACATGCCAAATAATAGGCCGGCGCGGGCATCGGCGGCGTAGCGCTCCACCTGCGCCGCGTTGCCCAGCTGCTGGATGAGCAGCAGCGCGTTCAGGTGGCCTTCGTAAACCCGCCCGACCGCCAGATTTCCCCGGCCCACGTGCCGCAGCACCTGCAACAGCGGCAGCGTGGCCGCCGCCGTGTGCAAGTCCGCGCCGCCCATGGCCGCGGGCAGCACCACCGTAAGCAGGCCCGCCGCCCGCAGCCAGCCAAATTCCTGGGTTGGGAAACCGCCTTCCACGTCGGTCGCCGCGGCTTGGGCAAATAGCCGCGGGGCGATTTTGGCAGCGGCACCTTCGGCCTGAGCTGGAGTACCGAGCTGCGATTCGGACAAAACAGGATGGTTTGCTTTTGGCGCTGTCAGTTGTGCGTCAGCAGCAAGCATGGGCAAATGGTCAACTGGCATACCTGAGAAACAGAAAGGCGGAAAGTTTCTATACTTCAGAACCCAGCCGAGTGTTCGGGTGAATTTTGATGGCGGCATAGGCTACTGGAGGGTGTTGAGCACTTGTGCATAAGTAACCGTGGCAAAAAAGGCGGTCATGCTGAGCGTAGCGAAGTCAAAGCGTCTCGCGTGCTTAGGTAATCCATTCGATTGAGTTACTACCACACGCGAGATGCTTCGACTTCGCTCCGCTCCGCTCAGCATGACGTTCTTTTTGTTCGCTTACCTATGCGCGCCTACTTAACAATTCGGTAACCTGTTTCGGCAGCGCCCGCCGGACCTGCACCTTACCTTCGTGGCGGCAATTGTGCCCAGCTTTTACCTCCGTTTTATGTCGTCCCGCCCCATTCGTGCCGCCTTGCTCTCCGTGTATCATAAAGACCGGCTGGCCCCGCTGGTGCAGGTGCTGCGGCAGCACGGCGTGACGCTTTATTCTACGGGCGGTACTCAGCAGTTTCTGGAAGAGCAGGGCGCTGAGGTAACCGCCGTGGAGGACCTGACCGGCTTTCCGGAAGTATTCGGTGGCCGGGTAAAAACGCTGCATCCCAAGGTGTTCGGCGGTATTCTGCACCGCCGCCACGAGGCCGGCGACCTGGCCCAGGCTGAGCAGCACGGCATTCCACCCATCGACCTGGTCGTGGTCGACTTGTACCCCTTCGAGGAAACCGTAGCCAGCGGAGCGGCCGAGCAGGACGTTATCGAGAAAATTGACATCGGTGGCATTTCGCTGCTGCGCGCCGCCGCCAAAAACTACCGCGACGTGCTCGTGGTCAGCAGCCGCGACCAGTACGCGGCCGTGACCGAGCTGCTGACCGCCAAAAACGGCGCTACCGACCTCGACGACCGCCGCCAGTACGCCGCCGCCGCCTTCGCCGCCACCTCGCACTACGACACCGAAATCGCAAAATATTTCGCTAAAAATGGGGAATCAGGAATCAGGAATGAAGAATTAACAGCGAATAATTCCTCATTCCTGATTCCTGATTCCTCACTAAGCGGAGCGTCAACCCCGCTGCGCTACGGCGAAAACCCCCACCAGGCCGGCACGTTCTACGGCGACCTCACGGCGCTGTTCGACCAGCTGCACGGCAAGCAGCTCAGCTACAACAACCTGGTGGACGTGGATGCCGCCGTGGCCCTGATGGCCGAATTCACCGACGGCGAGCCCGCCTGCGCCATCCTCAAGCACACCAATGCCTGCGGCGTAGCCCAGGCCGCCACACTCCACGATGCTTATGTGAATGCGCTCAGCTGCGACCCGACCTCGGCCTTCGGCGGGGTTATCATCGTGAACAAAGAAGTGGACGCGGCCACTGCTGCCGAGTTGAACCAGCTGTTCTTCGAAGTGCTGATTGCGCCCAGCTTCGCCGCCGAAGCCTTGCCCGTGCTCCAAAGCAAGAAAAACCGCATTCTGCTGCTCCAAAAGCCGGTGGAGTTTCCAAAGAAGCAAATCAAAACCCTGCTCAACGGCATCATCGAGCAGGATGCCGACCGCCAGACCGAAACCGCCGCCGATTTCCGCACCGTCACCCAATCGGCTCCCACCGACGAGGAAACCGCGGCCCTGGTGTTCGCCGGCAAAATCTGCAAGCACACCAAGAGCAATACCATCGTGCTGGCCCGCGCCGGTCAGCTGCTGGCCTCCGGCGTGGGCCAGACCAGCCGCGTCGATGCCCTGCGCCAGGCCATCGAGAAAGCCCACACCTTCGGCTTCGACCTGCACGGTGCCGTGATGGCCTCCGACGCCTTCTTCCCCTTCCCCGACTGCGTGGAAATTGCCGGCGCGGCCGGCATTCGGGCCGTGGTGCAGCCCGGTGGCTCCATTAAGGATGCCGACAGCACCCGCGCCGCCGACGAGCTGGGCATGGCTATGGTATTGACCGGCGTGCGGCATTTCAAGCACTAACTGTCATTGCGAGCGCAGCGCAGCAAACGAAGTTCAGCGCAGCTAATCCTTCCTCCCCGAGCGACCAACCTGATATCTGCTGTTACGCGGCAGGATGTAGCGCGGACTTTGTTGTCCGCGAGTCTGCGCCGTGTAGTGGTTGTAGCGGCGCAGACTCGCGGACTACAAAGTCCGCGCTACATCCCCCGAGGCGCTTTAACAAGGAGAGCGCGTAACAGCAGCTAATATCATGACCAAGCCCCGGCTCTGCACAAGAGTCGGGGTCTTTGTTTTAAAAAGGAACTTCATCACCATTCAGGGCTGGTCGCAATAAGAGGACGGATTGCCACGTTGCGCTGCGCTTCACTCGCAATGACAGACGGTTGGCGGGTTCAATGCCATAACTCCGTTCATCATGCCCGCCCAAACCTTCCGTACCTTTGCCCATTATTCTGCCCAGCTTACACGCTGGGCTCCGCCTTATTGCAGCTAACGCTATGGGTTTCTTTAATTTCTGGACCAGCGACATCGCCATCGACCTGGGTACGGCTAATACGCTCATCATCCACAACGATAAAATCGTGGTGGATGAGCCGAGCATCATCGCCAAAGACCGAACTACGAATAAAGTCATCGCCGTGGGCCGCCAGGCTCAGCAGATGCATGAGAAAACCCACGATAACATCCGCACCATTCGCCCGCTGAAAGACGGGGTTATTGCCGATTTCCACGCCGCCGAGGAAATGATTAAGGGCATGATTAAGATGATTGACACGCGCAACCGGCTGTTTCAGCCCTCGCACCGCATGGTCATCTGCATCCCGTCGGGCATTACCGAAGTGGAGAAACGTGCCGTGCGTGACTCCGCCGAGCACGCCGGGGCCAAGGAAGTCTGGATGATTCAGGAGCCCATGGCCGCCGCCATCGGCATCGGCATCGACGTGCAGCAGCCCGTGGGCTCGATGATTATCGATATCGGAGGCGGCACGACGGAAATCGCGGTAATCGCGCTGTCGGGCATCGTGTGCGACCAGTCCATCAAAACCGCTGGCGACGTTTTCAACCAGGACATCCTCGACTACATGCGCCGGCAGCATAACCTGCTCATCGGTGAGCGTTCGGCCGAGCGCATCAAGATTGAAGTAGGGGCGGCCCTCACCGAACTCGACGTGCCGCCGCCCGACCACGAAGTGCGTGGCCGCGACCTGATGACGGGCATTCCGAAAGTTATTAAAGTAACCTTCTCGGAAATTGCCATCGCCCTCGATAAATCGGTGGCAAAAATTGAGGAAGCCGTATTGAAAGCCCTCGAAATTTCGCCGCCCGAATTGTCGGCCGATATTTACGAGAACGGTATTCACCTCACCGGTGGCGGTGCATTGCTGCGCGGTTTGGACAAGCGCCTGGCCGCCAAAACCAAGCTGCCAATTCATATTGCTGAAGACCCGCTGCGCGCCGTGGTGCGCGGCACCGGCAAGGCAATTAAGGACATTCAGGCCTTTAAAGGTGTACTTCTCACTTAAGAATTGGAAATTAAAAATTAAGGATTAAGAATTAAAAATTGACTATTGTTCAATTAGCCAGGTGGCACCATTTGAGCGGTTGTTAACTTTTAATTCTTAATTCTTGATTTTTAATTCTTAATTGACCTTCCCGTGCGGAATTTATTTATTTTCCTATTTCGCTTTCGCGGGGCGCTGGTATTTGGCTTATTAGAAATAATCAGCCTGTATTTATTTGTCACTAATAATTCGTATCAGCGGGCCGCTTTTTTTAATTCGGCTAATAAATATGCCGGCGTGGTGCTGGAACGGCGCGCGCAGGTAGTCGACTATTTCCACCTGGCCGAAACGAACCAGCAGCTGGCGGCCGAGAATGCCGCGCTCCGCCAGCAGCTTTATCCGGCCGACTCGGTGCGGCGTGAGGCCGACTCAGTAGCATTGCCGCCGGCCCGTACCGATTCGCTGCGGCGCGTGCGCTACCAGCGGCCGGCCGCCCGGCCCGATACCCTGCTGCTGGCCCAGCAGCGCCTACCGGCCCGTGACCCGAGTTATCCACTAACGCCGGCCCGGGTTATCAACAATATGCTGCATAATGTGGATAACTACCTTACCCTGAACGTGGGCAGCGCTAATGGCGTACGCCCCGGCCTGGGCGTGGTGGCCGCCGGTGGGGTAGTGGGCCGCGTGAAAGTGGTGAGCGAACACTACGCCACCGTCACGAGCCTGCTGCATTCCAAAACCAGCATCGCCTCTAAAATCAAGCGCGACGGCACGTTTGGCACCATTCGCTGGCTGGGCGACGACCCGACGCACGCCCTGCTCGACAACGTGCTGCGCGAAACCAAGCTGCTGAAAGGCGACACGGTAGTGACGTCGAGCTACAACTCGGTGTTCCCGGAAGGCTTGTTTATTGGCACCATCGAGTCGTTTGTGAAGGAACCCGACAAGAACTTCTGGACGATACGCGTGCGGCTGGGCGTCAATTTTGCCAACCTCACTTACGTCTACGTGGTGACCAACCGGGCCAAGGCCGAGCGCGACACCGTGGAAGTACACACCGGCATACTGCCAAAAGGAGGAGCCCGCCCATGAGTGCCGTACGGTTTATTCTGATTCAATTGCTGCGCTTCGGGCTCTACGCGGGCGTGCATGTGCTGCTGATTAGCCGCTTGGTGCTGTTTGAGTTGGGCTGGTGTTTTTTGTATCTGGGCTTTTTGCTGTTTTTGCCGCTGGCCACGCCCATTGTGGTGCAGCTGCTGCTGGCCTTTGCGATGGGCCTCACGATGGATATTTTCTACGATACCGGCGGGCTGCACGCGGCGGCGGCGGTGCTGCTGGGCTTCCTGCGGCCGTGGGTGCTGCGCCTGCTCACCCCGCGCGACGGCTACGACAGCGGCGACGCGGTGAACGTGCATCAAATGGGCTGGCAGTGGTTTGGGGTCTACCTCACGCTATTGGTGCTCATTCATCACACGGCTTTTTTCCTGCTGGAGCTGGGCAGCTTTCTGCATTTTGGCATCACGCTGGGGAAAATACTGGTGAGCGCACTATTCACCGGGCTGGCGTTGTTGATTATTCAACTGCTGTTTTATCCGGTGCGGCGGGGGCGGAATTAACGATTAGTGGTTAACGGTTAGTGATTAATGGTTAATTATGGAGCGCAATATATTGAAAGCAAAATCATTCGTATTTGCAGTGCGAATTGTGCGCCTGTTTCAGTTTTTGCAAACAGCTAAAAAAGAATATGTAATAGCAAAACAGTTGCTGCGATGTGGTACTTCCGTGGGCAGTATGGTTCGGGAAGCGGAACATGCTGAAAGCAAAGCTGATTTTATTCATAAAATGGCAGTTGCTCAAAAAGAAATTAATGAGACTATTTATTGGCTGGAGTTACTGGCCGCTACTGACTATCTCACGCCCGAACAAGCTGCCAGCCTATGTATCGATGCCACAGAATTGCTGAAGCTGCTAACCAGTTCCATTAAAACGGCAAAGAATAATTTGAAGACTATTGGTAGTTAATCAGTCGTTTTTTTCGGTGAAAATTAAATCCTATACATCTTCCTCATAAGAAATAATTAATCATTAACCACTAATCATTAACCACTATAAGAATGCAATACCTGGAAGGCCGTAAATACGTGGTGAAAGGCATCTTCTTGGCGGTGGCCCTCATTTTCCTGACGCGGCTGTTTGTCATGCAGGTGCTGGATGGTACCTACAAGCTGGCGGCCGATAGAAACACGCTGCAGCGCCTGGTCCAGATTCCCTACCGGGGCCTGATATACGACCGCAAGAACCAGCTGCTGGTGCAGAATACACCCGTGTACGACCTGATGGTGGTGCCCCGCGAAGTGAAGCAGCTGGACTCGGCCCGCTTCTGCGCCCTGCTCCAGATTCCGCTGGAGGACCTGCGCGCCAGCCTACTGGCAGCCAAGAAATACTCGCGCAATAAGCCCTCGCCTGTGGTTCAGAACCTGACCACGCCCGACCTGGCCGCGATTCAGGACAACCTGATGGATTTCCCGGGCTTCCGTATTCAGGCGCGCATGGCCCGGGCCTACCGCATGGATAACCTGGCTCACGCCCTGGGCTACGTGGGGGCCATCACACCGGCATTTATGGAAAAGCCGAAGTATGCCAAGTACCACTCCGGCGAAAACATCGGTATTTCGGGTCTGGAGTCGTTCTACGAGGAAACGCTGATGGGCCGGCGCGGCGTGCAGTACAAGATGGTGAACGTGCGCGGCATTGAGAAAGGCAAGTTTCGGGACGGGGAGTTTGATACGCTGTCGGTGGCCGGGCAGGATTTGCACCTGAGCATTGATGCTGAACTACAGGCTTATGGGGAAAAACTGCTGGCCGGCCGGCGGGGCTCCATTGTGGCCATCGACCCCAAAACGGGCGAGATACTGGCCTTCGTGTCGGCTCCGCACTACAAGCCGCAGCTGCTCACGGGCAAGGGCTCGGGCAACCGCTACATGGATTTGCTCAACAACCCCGACCGCCCGCTCTTCGACCGCCCGCTGATGGCCACGTACCCGCCCGGCTCGGTGTTTAAGCTGGTGAATGAGCTGGTGGCGCTGCAGTTGGGCGTAGTTAAGCCCGGTACGTCCTTCGAGTGCAACCAGAAACTGGTGCGCTGCACCCACCGCCACGAGCCGCCGCGCAACGTAAGTATTGCTATCAAGCAAAGCTGCAATCCCTATTTCTACCAGGTGCTGCGGGCGGCGGTGGTGCGTGGACAGGCTCCCAATAAGTACGACGATGCCCACATCGGCCTGGGGCAGTGGCAGAAAATGGTGAAATCATTCGGCCTCGGCGAAAAGCTGGGCGTGGATATGTCGCAGGAGAAGCGCGGCCTTATTCCTTCGCCGGAATTCTACGACAAGAAGTTTTTCAATAAAAAGGAAAACCGTCAGCATCGCTGGAGCTTCCGCAACGTGTATTCGCTCAGCATCGGGCAGGGTGAAATCGGTATTACGGGCCTGCAAATGGCCAATGTGCTGGCTACTATTGCTAACCGGGGCTGGTACTACACGCCGCATTTCGTGCGCGGCATTGGCAACGGCGGCCCACTGTCGCAGTACCAGCAAAAGCATTTCACGGCCGTCGATACGGCCCTGTTCAAGCACATTATTCCCGGCATGCAGCAGGTAGTGGACGGCAACGGGGGCACCGGCGAGCTGGCTTCGCTGGCGCAGTTCGGGATTTCGGTGGCCGGCAAAACCGGCACCGTGCAAAACGCTCACGGCTTCGACCACGCCACCTTCGCCGCCTTCGCCCCGGCCAATGACCCCAAAATTGCCATTGCCGTTTTCATCGAAAACAGTGGCTTTGGAGGCACCAGCGCCGCCCCCGCCGCGGGCCTGATGATTGAAAAATACCTGCGTGGCAAAGTAGCACCCCACCGCAAACGCTGGGAGGATTGGGTGATGTACGGCGACTTCACCAAGCATTTGCACGGGATGTAATGGTGGCGCAAGACGCGGTAGAGACGCAAGATTTTGCGTCTCGTCGTCCGCGCCGTTCAAGTAGTGCGGGCGTTATCGTTCAACGACGAGACGCAAAATCTTGCGTCTCTACCTCGTTCTAGTCAAGTTTGCTCCCAACCTTTCGCTTCCAAACTCAGTTCTACCTCCTCACAATCCTCGGAAAAAACATGGAATCCTTAACCGGAAAAGTCGCCCTCGTAACCGGCGCGGGCAAAGGCATCGGCCGCGCCGTAGCCCTGGCCCTGGCTGCTGAAGGCGTGCACGTAGGCCTGCTGGCCCGCACCGAAAGTGACCTGCGCGAAGTAGCGGCCGAAATTATTGCTGCCGGTGGCACCGTGATTACCACCGTGGCCGACGTGGCCGACCGCACCGCCGTGAACCTCGCCGTGGCCAAAATCCACGACGAGCTCGGCCCGATTGACATCCTCATCAACAACGCCGGCATCGGCAGCTTCGCCAAGTTTCTGGAGATGGAGCCCGAGCAGTGGGAGCACATCATTCAGGTGAACCTGATGGGCACTTACTACGTGACCCGCGCCGTGCTGCCCGTGATGATTGCGCGCCAGACCGGCGATATTATCAACATCTCCTCCACCTCCGGCCTGCGGGCCGCCGCCGGCAGCAGCGCCTACAGCGCCTCCAAATTCGCCGTCATGGGTCTCACCGAGGCCCTGATGCAGGAAGTGCGCAAGCACAACATCCGGGTATCAGTCCTCACGCCCAGCACCGTGGCTACGCCGCTGGCCTTGGAAAACAAGCTCACCGATGGCAACCCCGAGAAAGTGATGCAGCCCGAGGATTTGGCCGAGTTCATGGTGTCGCAGCTGAAGCTGAACCGCCGCATTTTTATCAAAGAGGCAGGCATGTGGTCGACTAATCCGTAGCGCCGCAGGATTTCCCGCTTACCGAAGCGCCCCCGTAACTTATGTTGCGGGGGCGCTTCGGTTTCGATAGCTACAGCTTCTCAAACGGCACGTTCTGAATCGGGTATGACTTCCAGTCTTTGTAGTCGTAGTGCCACCACTCGGCGGGCAGCACGGTGAAGCCGTGGGTTTCCATGAGGCGGCGCAGCAGGTCGCGGGCTTCGCGCTGGGCGGCGGTGCCGCCCGCGTAGGCGATGTAGGAGCGGGGACTCATCTCATCGTACGTACCGGGCATCTCGATTTCGCGGCCGGTGGCAAGGTCGCACAAGGTAAGGTCGACGGCGCAGCCGCGGTTGTGGCGCGAGCCTTTGCGCGGGTCGGCTACGAACTCCCGTTTCTCGGGTGGGGTGCTGTCCCACATCATTTTGGTGATGCGCCAGGGCCGGTAGCCATCGAAAACCAGCAGGCGGTAGCCCAGCGGTTTTAAGTCGGCGTTGACCTGTGCCAGTGCCTCGGCGGCGGGGCGCTGCAAAAATGCCCGCGCCTGCGGATAGAGGGGCCGCCCCATAAAGTTGTGCGGCGTAGCGTAGCGGATATCCAATTGGATGGTTGGGTCGAGCCGCTGCAATTCCACCAATTCGGACGGGGTGAAAGTGCCGGTTTCGAGGGGCGGCTTTGTGGCGCAGCTGCTAATTATTGCTATTGCGCAAAAGGCCCACGATTTCCGCAATGCCAGGTATTTGCTTTCAGAATTAGGCATGTAATAAGGCTTGAATTCCAATGAAATGCAGCGGTGAATTTCGAAAATATATCCGGGTTTATCGCACCAAAAGCGGACCAACTGGTCAACAAAAAAGCCTCCATCAAGGAGGCTTTTTTTATTCAGCAACAGACCTTACAAAATCCCGCTCAAAAAGCCCGGCGCGATGCCCAGCAGAATCGTCAGCAGCACCAGCACTACCAGCGTCACTGTCTGGATACCATCGACCGGTACGGGAGTTGTATCTTCGGGCGCGGGCTGCATGTACATGGCGATGATGGGGCGCAGGTAGTAGTACAGGCCCACCATGCTCATGACGACGGCGAACACCACGAGGCCGATATAGCCCTGGCCCACGGCGGCGGCCAGCAGGAAAAACTTGCCAAAAAAGCCACCCGTGAGCGGAATGCCCGCCAGCGAGAGCATGGCCACCGTCATGGTGAAAGCCAGCAGCGGGTTGGTTTTGCCCAGGCCGTTGAGGCCGGCGTAGGAGTCGTTCTGGCGGTGTTCGGCCACTAGTTTCAGCACGCCGAAAGCGGCTACCGTGGCAATGGAATAGGCCAGGGAGTAGAAGAAGATACCGCTGGCGGCATCGCCGATGAGCACACCTTTGCTGGCTACTAGGCCGATGAGCAGGTAGCCGGCGTGGCTCACGCTGGAGTAGGCCAGCATGCGCTTGGTGTTGGTTTGGGCGGCGGCACCCACGTTGCCGAGCAGCAGCGTGAGGGCGCACATGGCCTGGATAGTGGGCATCCAGAAGCCCTGGGCGGCGGGCAGGGCCACGGCCAGCAGCTTGAGGAAAGCGGCAAAACCGGCCGTTTTCACCACGGTGCTCATGAAAGCGGTGAAGAAGGTGGGCGTGCCCTCGTACACGTCGGGCGTCCAGAAGTGGAAGGGCGCGGCCGATACCTTGAAGCCGATGCCGATAATCATCATCAGGATGCCGATGTAGAGCATGGGCTGCAGGCTGGCATTGGCGGGGTTGGCCACGGCGGCGGCCAGCTGCGAGAGGGCGAACGTGCCGGTAGCACCATACAGCAGCGCCACGCCGAAGAGCAGGATGCCGGTGGCAAACGCGCCCATCAGGAAGTACTTGAGGGCGGCCTCGTTCGAGCGTGAGTCGCGCTTGTTGCTGCCGGCCAGCACGTACATGCAGATGCTCAGGATTTCGATGCCCACGAAAAGCATCAGCAGGTGGTCGTAGCCGACCATCATGATTGCGCCTACCAGCGAGAACAGCAGCAGCGCGTAGTATTCGGCCAGATTGGTTTCGCCCGATACTACGTAGCTGCGCGAGAAAGGCAGCAGTAAAATGGTGGTCAGCAACACGATACCGGTGAAGGCTACCGTGTAGTTATCCACCACCAGCATGTTGTTGAAATACGGCGCGTGGACGACGTTCCAGTCGGCGTAGTTGGCCCCGAACACGGCCAGCAGCAGCAGCATGGCACCGGGCAGCAACACCTTATTCGAGCGCAGGAAGCCCAGGAACAGGTTGAGGATGCCGAAGATGGAGAGGAGAATGATGGAGGTCATGTAGTAACTTCAAATAGGAACGCCGGGGATGCCCAACGGAACGTCATGCTGAGCTTGTCGAAGCATCTCTACCGCGCAAGTAATTAGTTAGTATCGAGGTAGAGATGCTTCGACAAGCTCAGCATGACGTTCTTTTTTGATTTAGCGCCCGACCAGCCCCAGGATATTCGAAACGGCGGGCTCTGACAAGCCCAGGAACGAGCCTGGGAACAGCCCCAGCCAGAACACCAGTACCATGAGCGGGGCCAGAATCAGCAGCTCGCCGCCGGTGAGGTCGGTGATGGTTTCGGAGAAAGAGGAATCGGGGCCGAGCATGACGCGCTGGAACATGCGCAGCAGGTACACGGCCGAGAAAATGATGGTGAGGCCGGCAATGGCACCAACCCAGGCATTGTACTGATACACGCCGGCCAGCAGTAGGAATTCGCCCACGAAGCCGCCCGTGAGGGGCAGGGCTACGGTGCTGAGCAGCATCACCAGAAAGCACACCGAAAGGATGGGCGTGCGGCGGGTGAGGCCGCCCAAATCGGGGATGAAACGGGTGCCGGTGCGGCGCTCAATAGCGTCGGCGATGAAGAACATGCCGACCACGTTCACGCCATGGGCCAGCATCTGAATGACGGCGCCCTGCAGGCCGATTTGGGTGAGTGAGAACACGCCGGCCGCCATCAGCCCGACGTGGGAGAGGGACGAGTAGGCGATGAGGCGCTTGACATCGCGCTGCCGAATGGCGATGATGGCCCCGTAGAGGATGCCGATGACGGAGAGGATGATAACCGGCTTCTGCCACTGGCTCACGCCGAGCGGCACCACCGGCAGCAGCCAGCGTAGGGTGCCATAGATGCCCATTTTCAGCATGATGCCCGAGAGCAGCATGGTGGCGGGGGCGGGGGCTTCGGTGTAGGTATCGGGCTGCCAGGTGTGGAAGGGGAAGATGGGCATCTTCACGGCGAAGGCGGCGAAAATCAGCCAGAACAGCCACGACTGCTCCGAGGCGCTCAGCTTCAGATTATAGAAGGCCGAAAGCTCTGAGGAATGCTGGGCCAGCGAGCCAGCGGCAGGGCCGGTTTGCAGATACAAATACACGAAGCCGGCCAACATCAGCAGCGAGCCCACTACGGTGTAGAGGAAAAACTTGAGCGTGACGGCCACGCGGCGCTCGCCGCCCCAGGCCCCGGCCAGGAAGTAAATCGGAATCAGGGCCACTTCCCAGAAGAAGTAGAACAGGAAGGCATCGAGCGACACGAACACGCCCAGCAGGCCCGTTTGCATGAACAGCACGAGGGCGTAGAAGGTCGAGGGGTTGTCGTAGTTATGCTTGAACGCGCTGAGCAGAATCAGCGGTACCAGAAAGGTGGTGAGCAGCACCAGCAGCAGGCTGAGGCCGTCGAGCCCGATGTGGAAGTTGATGCCCGCCGAGGGAATCCAGTGGTAATTGAGGTTGAAGCTGGCCGAGCCGGTGGTTTTGAAGGCGAAGGCGGCGTACACCGCAAGGCCAAATTCGAGGAGTGAGGCACCCAGCGCGAGGGCACGGGCGGTGGCTCCCTTGGTTAACAGCAGCAGCAGGGCGGCGGCCAAAGGGAGGAAAAGCAGTACAGCAGTCAGCATCGGCAAATAGCAGGAGGGCAGCAGCGGCACCGGGAAACCGGCCCGCAAATTGACCGCAAACTTACGCACGGACCAGCAAGGCACCACCGTTTTGGTGCAACTTCTACTCCCGGGCCACCTTGCGGCTCATCAGCACGCGCCCGGCGGCATCCAGCCATTGCGCGGTGTAGAGGCCCGGAGGCAGGGTTGCGGTGGCGACTGAAGTTTCGGGCCCGGCCGTGAATTGCCGCACGACTTCGCGGCCCAGCGCATCGAGCAGGCGCACGCTGGCGGCGGTGCGGGCGGGCTGGCGCAGGGTCAGGGTTTCGGTGGCGGGGTTGGGGAAGGCCAGGAAACCGGCGGCTTCGGCAGCGGCGGCCGTGGCGGTGGGGCGGCAGAACATGGCCATGATTTTTGTCCACAACTCGGTGTCAAACGAGGAAGCGGCCAGGCGGCTGGCCCCGGCCGAATTGCCCTGGCGCACCACCACCAGGCCCAGGCTGGGCACCACGTAAATCTTCTGGTCGTTTTTGCCGAGCGCGGCGATGAGGTCGGCCGGGGCGGCGGGGATGAGCGGGCCGGGCAGCGTGGCCTGGGAGCCGGGCAGCTTATAGCTGGCCTGGCCGTTGAGCCACCAGAGGTAGCCGTAGCTGCGGTTCAGGGCCTGGCTGGGGGTGGTCATGCGGCGGAAATAGGCCGTGTCGGTCATGATTTGGGTGCCGTTCCAGGCGCCGCGCGCCAGGATGAACAGGCCGAAGCGGGCCATGCTGCGGGCTTTGCTGTAGTACACATCATTGGCCCACAGGCCCGCCATGCCGATGCGGAGGCCGAGGCGCTGGTTGGTGTATTGGGTGATGCTGGCCGCGCCGCTGGCCTGCACCAGCATATCCTGCAGGGTACGGTAGGCCCCGGTGTGGTAGGCCCAGCGCGTGGCAGGCGTAGTAAGGTAGCGCAGGCAGCCGGGCGTGGTGATTTCGTTGTTGCAGGGTGCGGGCGGGCTGTCGTCAAGCCCGGTGGTCATGGTAAGCTGATGGCTGATAAGAATCTGGCGCTGCTGCGGGCGGGGGGCGCTGGTCCAGCGGCCGAGGTATTTGGAGGTGCTGTCGGTCAGGCTCAGCATACCATCCTGCCGGGCCAGGCCCACGAGCGTGGCCGTGAGCGACTTGCCCGCCGAGGCCCAGTACCAGGCCGAGTCGGCGGCGTAGGTGCCATAGTACTGCTCCACTACCATGCGCCCATCCTTCAAAATGAGCAGCGATTTGCTGCCCTTACGGCCGGCAAAGGCAATAAGAGAGTCCAGCTGCGGCTGGCACCAGCCCAGGCTGGCGGGCGCGGTGGTAGCCCAGGTAGTGCCCGTGATGGGTGGGAAGTAGAGGGCGGGCGTCTGGGCTTTGGCGGGGCCAATGGGCAGGAGCAGCACTACTATCAGTCCGGCCAGGCGTAAAAGGTGTTTCATCAGCACAATGGTTTTGAGCATTGAATAGGCAACTTGACCGGAATCATTAGGCCTGGTTTAATGCGTAGTGGGCTATTGGTCTACATTTGCCGCTTTCACATTTGCCATGAATGTACCCGTTGTTTCGCGCCTCGCGCCCACGCCCAGCGGCTACCTGCATATTGGCAATGCCGTGAACTTCGTGCTTACCTGGCTGCTCACGCGCCGCGCCGGTGGCGTGCTGCACCTGCGCATCGACGACCTGGACCGCGCCCGCCTGCGCCCGGCCTACCTGGATAATATCTTCCGCGTTATTGATTGGCTGGGGCTCGATTATGACCACGGCCCCAGCGGGCCCGACGATTTCCTGCGCCACCACTCGCAGCTGCTGCACCTGCCCGAATACAATGCCGTACTGCGCCGGCTGGCCCAACGGCCGGGCCTGGTGCGGGCCAGCACCCGCTCGCGCACCAACGGCGCGGAGGCTTACGTCTCGCTCGAAACGCCGGGCGTGGCGTGGCGGGCGCACGTCCCGGCTGATACTGCAATCAGCTTCTTTGATGGCTGTCAGGGCGAAACTAACGTCCCGCTCGGTGCGCTGATGCCCGACTTTGTTATTCGCAAAAAAGATGGCGTGGCGGCTTACCAGGTGGCCTCGGTGGTCGATGACTTGCGCCTCGGAACCACGCTGGTAGTGCGCGGGCTGGACTTGCAGCCCAGCACCGCCGCCCAGCTCTGGCTGGCCGGGCAGCTCTCCGAAACGGCCGCGTTCAATGTCGCGCGGGTTCAGTTTTTCCATCACCCGCTGCTGATGGACGCGGCCGGCCAGAAGCTGTCCAAGTCGCAGCAGCGGCCGCTGGATGCGGGTGTAATGGCGCAAGCGCAAGGCAAGCAGACCGTGTTTCGAGCGGTGGCGAAGCTGCTACAGCTGCCCGACGCCGCTGCTGAAACCATTGAAACGCTGCGATTACAATTCCTTGCCGGGGACCCTCACTCCAAAGTTATTACCGCACCTCCTTTTTGAACTGCTCGGCCCAATAATCGGCCAGCCGTGTGGGCTCGGGCAGCTTGTAGCCGCGCAGGCAGGCCAGCGTGAGGCGCGTGGCCGTGGCCTGGTCGCAGCGGTGGCCGGGGCTCACGAACAGCGGCAGCACCTTGTCTTTGCTGCGAATAACCTCCCCAATCAGCTCACCGGTTTTGGCGTCGGTGAGGGGCGAAATATTCCCGCGCTCGATGCCGGGCTCCGCGAAAGTGCCAGTCAGCTTCTGCTTGGCTACGCCGAACGTGGGCATGTCGAGCAGCACGCCGAGGTGCGCGGCAATGCCCATGCGGCGCGGATGCGCAATGCCGTGGCCGTCGACCATGATGACATCAGGCTTATGCGTCAGCTTGGCGAAGGCGTGAATCACGTTCGGCGCTTCGCGGAAGGAGAGGAAGCCCGGCACGTAGGGCATGTCCACCGGGCCGTAGTTGTATACCTTCTTCACCAGCTCCAGCGATGGGAATTTTAGCACCACGAATACCGATAAAATCGTGTCGGGGGTGGGAAACGACGAGTCGCAGCCGGCGATGAGGCGCGGCTCCTGCGCCAGGGGTTCGGCGCGTACCCGCAGGCGCATGTCGTGCTGCTGCTGGGTGAGGCTGCGGACGAGGGCGGGGTCGGGGGGCGGGCCGGGCGGGCGGTAGTAGGCCATTTTTTAAATTAAAAATTATGAATTAAAAGTTAAAAAAATTGGGGGGTTCTGGAACCGAGCAGTGTGCCTGTTTTGGCATGTACCATTGGGCTCAATCTGAACAGCTTCCGAGCCAGGGATTTCAGGGACAGAATGCCAGCAAGTACCCTTATCTGAGCTTGTGGCGTATACGAGATAGGGTATTTCAGCCACCCAATTTTTAATTCATAATTTTTAATTCCCTAATCTGTGGCAACCGACACCCACCCCGAGCAACCCGTAGCTACCGGCTCCGGCCCGCTGCTGGAGCGCCGCTATTTTATTGATGTGGCCCGTGCCCGCCTTTCGCCGGCCCAGCTAATAAGCGCCATAAAAGCCGACCTGCCCAGCTTTTCGCCCGGGCTCCTGGCCGATTTTGAGCGCAAAGCCGGGCAGGAAGGCTCTATCGAAGTGGGCGACGAATTTCACGTCACCATCCTCGGGCCCTGGAATGGCAGCGTGCGCGTGACCGAAGTGGGCACCACCTTTTTCGAATTTGTCACCCTCGAAGGCCACCCCGAGGCCGGCCGCATCCGCTTCGAGGCGCATTATTTGAATGAAAACCCCGGCGTGCTGCGCTTCGAAATCCGGTCCTGGGCGCGCTCGCGTGATGGGCTCGTGGCCTTCGCCTACGACACCATAGGCGGCGGCAAGCTGATGCAGGAGGCCACCTGGACGGAGTTTTGCCACCGGGCGGCGCAGGCCAGCGGGGGCCAGGCCCTGGCCAATGTCGTCGTAGAAACCACCCGGCACGATGAGTCCGGCCACACCCAGCAATCCCGTTGTGAATAACCCCCCGGTCTTACCTGCCCCGGCTTCCTCAAACGCGAAGCCGCCGCTCTGGGAGCAGTACCGCGCCCGCCTCGATGCCTATAATGACGTCGAAGTCAACTACGATTTCAGCCGTCAGAAAGAGTACACCAGCGCCACCGGCTGGCGTCTCGACGACTACGAAACCGACCTGCCCGCCGAAGCCCCCGGCCCACCCGAAGCCGCCGGCTCCTTCGCCGCGGCGCAGGATGTGCTACGCCGCTACGCTTTCCCGCCGCCCGACCTCATTACCGGCATTTTCAAGCCCGATGGACCGCTCGAAAACCGCGTTATGCTGCTGCGGGCGCAGTTTCTGTTCTTCAAGTTCTACTTCGGCGTGCGGGTGAGCGAGGTGACCGATGAGGCCGCCCGCGCCACGCCCGCCGGCCCTGCCGGGTCGGACCCCGAGCGGGTGTGGGGCTACGGCTACCGCACCCTCGAAGGCCACTTCGAGCGCGGTCAGATTGATTTCACTATTCACAAAAACCTGACGACCGGCGCGGTGCAGTTCCGCATCCACGCCGTATCGCAGCCCGGGCAGATTCGTAATCCGTTCTACTGGGTGGGCTTCAAGCTGTTTGGGCGAGCGCTGCAACGAAAGTTTGCCCGCGAGTCGTTGCGGCGCATGCGGGAAATGGTTTCGGCGGCGCTGGTCGGCACGGCCACGGCGCAACCTTTGCTGACTGCGTCAAGTTAGCTACCCGAACGTCATGCTGAGCTTGTCGAAGCATCTCCACCGCAGCAGTAACTATTTACTTGCGCGATAGAGATGCTTCGACAAGCTCAGCATGACGTTCTGATTTTGCACTCAACCCTTAAATTTCAACCCTTAAAACTCCTCACAATGCTTCCAACTAAAGCTTACGCGGCCCCGGCCGTGAGCGTGCCCCTGGCCCCGTTCAATTTCGAGCGCCGCGAAGTCGGTCCGCACGACGTTCTTATTGATATTCAGTTCTGTGGCGTGTGCCACTCCGACCTGCACCAGATACGCGACGAGTGGGGCGGCTCCGTCTTCCCGATGGTGCCCGGCCACGAAATCGTGGGCCGCATCACCCAGGTGGGCGACCATGTGAAGAACTTCAAAGTGGGCGACCTGGCCGGCGTGGGCTGCATGGTCGACTCCTGCCGCACCTGTCCCAGCTGCCTCGATGGCCTGGAGCAATACTGCGAAACTACCGGCATGGTGGGCACCTACGGCGGTACCGAAAAAGAAACCGGCCGGCCTACCTATGGTGGCTACTCCAGCCAGATTGTGGTGGACGAAAAGTACACCCTGAAGGTGTCGGAGAAGCTGGATTTGGCCCGCGTGGCCCCGCTGCTCTGCGCCGGCATCACTACGTATTCCCCGTTGAAACAGTGGCAAGTAGGCCCCGGCCACCGCGTAGCCGTGATGGGCCTCGGCGGCCTCGGTCACATGGCCGTGAAAATCGCCGCCGCGATGGGGGCCGAAGTAACCGTGCTCAGCACCTCGCCCAATAAAGAGGCGGATGCCAAGGAGCTGGGTGCCCACAAGTTCATCGTAACCAAGGAGAAGGAGCAGCTGAAGTCGGTGACCAACTACTTCGACTTCATTATTAACACCGTGTCGGCCCCGCTCGACCTGGCCGCCTACCTGAACCTGCTGCGCCGCGACGGCACCATGATTCTGCTGGGCGTGCCGCCCGAAGCGCCGCAGGTGCACGCGTTTGCCCTCATCGCCAAGCGTCGCCGCATTGCTGGCTCGCTCATCGGCGGCATTGCCGAAACCCAGGAAATGCTGGACTTCTGCGCTGAGCACAACATCATGTCCGACATCGAGCTCATCGACATCAAGGACATCAATGAAGCCTACGAGCGCATGCTGAAGGGCGACGTGAAGTACCGCTTCGTGATTGATTTGGCGACGCTGGAGAACTAGTAGCTAACTGGTTAGCCAGCTAAACAGCAGAACGTCATGCTGAGCTTGCCGAAGCATCTCTACCGCAGCACTAACCCTGATTAGTTGCACGGTAGAGATGCTTCGGCAAGCTCAGCATGACGTTCTCTTTTTGCCCAATTGAAGCCAGTGCCAACCGCTATACCACCCGGCGCATCACGGGCGCGGCCGCCTCGTCGGCATACACCACGTGCTCGTCGCGGAAGGGCTCTTCGCCCCGGAATTTCTGGAGGATGCGGGCCGTGGTGATGATGTCCTTCTGGCAGTATTTGGCAATGCGCGCCAGGTCGTTTTCTTCCCAGTACACCCGCGCCACATCGGCCCCGGTAATGTCGTCTTTGGGCGTGGGAACGCCAAAAATGGCGGCCAGCAGGTTGAGGGAAGTATAGGACTTGCGGTCGCCGAATTTCCACAGTTCCATGGTGTCATGGTGCGGGATTTCCCAGGGTTTTTTGCCGGCCATGTCGAGCTGCGGGGGGAGTTGCAGCCCGTTGATGAGCAGGCGGCGGCCGAGGTAGGGAAAGTCGAACTCCTTGCCGTTGTGGGCGCAGAGGGTAAACCTGGACTTGTGCGCGAGCAGGCCGGCGAAGTCGCGCAGCAGCTGCTTCTCGTCGTGGTCGGCGAAGCTCTTCACGCGGAAGCGGGTGATTTCCTCCTGCTTGTCGAGCACGAAGCAGCCCACCGAGATGCACACGATTTTGCCAAACTCGGCATAGATGCCGGCCTGCTCAAACAGACTGGCGGCGGTGAGGTGGTCGGGCAGGGGCTCGGCGGGCTGGGCCCGGCCCGTGTAGCCCTGCTGCCGGCGCAGGCTTTCGCTCTTGTGCTCCCAGAGGTGGCGCAGCATCTCATCGAGGTTATCGTGGCAGTCCACGCAGGGCACGGTTTCAATGTCGATAACGAAGAGTTGGTCGAGCGGCGTGCGGTGAAGGTGTTGCATGGCAGGAGTAAGCGAAAGTGGTTAGGTAGTCGAAGATACAGATATAGACCAGAGTTAAGTGGGTTTTACCAGGAAAAACAAAGTCCCTCTGTAACGAATCGACGGAACGGCGGTAGTTATAAAAAGCCCGCTCCACTGCTTTGAGGGACCAAATCATAAACCGGGACGCCCCACATCACGCATTGGAGCGCACCGCTTGGGCAGCCACGGCACCTTTGGGATAATTATTTCACGGTTTGAAAGTTCAGTGCCATGCCTCCCTGTTTCCTCCATATTAAGCTTCGGAAAATTTCACTGCCCAAGGCAACCAACCCGGCCCGCCCGGCATCATTCGGTCTCCATTCTACTCCTCCTTTCTTGATGCAACGCTACCTTTTCCTGGGATTATTGCTGGCCTGCTGCGCCGGAATCCAACCCGCGGCCCGGGCCCAGGCCCCGGCTGCTGCAGCCCCCGCCATTGCCGCCACCGGCTCGCTCACCGGCACCGTGCTCGACTCGCTCAAGCGCGAGCCCGTGCCCTACGCCACGGTGGTGCTGCTGCCGCCCGCGCCCGATGACAAGCCCATTACCGGCGTGGCGGCCGACGAGGCCGGCAAATTCAGCCTCACGAAACTCGCGCCCGGCCCTTTCCGGCTGCGGGTGAGCTACGTGGGCTACGGCACCCAGACCCGGGCCGTAACCATCACGGCCGGCGCTACGGATGCGGGTGCTTTCCGGCTGCCCGTGGCCGGTACGGCGCTGGCCGAGGCCATAATTATCGGCACGAAGCCGGTGGTGGAAATCCGCCCTGACCGCATGGTGTACAACGCCGACCAGGACGCGAACAACGCCGGCGGCACCGCCGCCGACGTGCTGCGCAAAGCCCCGCTGCTGGCCGTGGACGGCGACGGCAACGTGAAAATGCGCGGCTCCAGCAATTTCAAGGTACTGGTGAATAACAAGCCTTCGCCCACGCTGGCCAGTAACCTGGCCGAAGCCCTGAAAGGCATTCCGGCCGAGCAGATTAAGTCGGTCGAAATCATTACTACGCCGCCGGCCAAATACGACGGCGAGGGCACGGCCGGCATCATCAACATCGTGCTGAAAAAGGGCGTGGAGCAGGGCCTGAACGGCCGCGTGAGCGCCGCCGGCGGCAACCGCAACTCGAACGGCAACGCCTCCCTCAACTTCAAAACCAAGAAGCTGGGCTTCACCTCGTCGGGCGGTACGGGCGGCTGGTACGGGCCCAGCGAGTCGGGGCGGGTGCGCTTCAACAAGCAGGATGGCACTACCCTGCGCCAGAACGGCGCGGGTGACTACGGTGGCCGCTGGTACTATGGCAGCCTGGGCCTCGACTACGACCTGAGCGACAAGCAGAGCCTGTCGCTGGCCGCCTCGCTCAACACCTACAACGGCGACAACTACAACAGCCTGCTCAACTACGCCACCGCCGCCGACGGCCGCCTCAGCCAGCTCTTCACCCGCAACACCACCAGCCTGTTCAGCGGCTTCAACGGCGAGCTGACGGGCACCTACACCAAAACCTTCGCTCAGGCCCGCCGCGAGTGGAGCGTGCTGGGCCAGTACGCCAACAACAGCGGCACCTTCGGCTATAATTTCGACGAGTACCGCAATTCCTACGTGGCCCTGGAGCCCGGCCGGGCCAGCTACCGCGAGCGCGGCCGCGGCCGCAGCCCCGGCTCCGAAACCACCGTGCAAACCGATTTCGTGCAGCCCTTCGGCGAAAATCAGACCCTCGAAACCGGCCTGAAAAGCATCTGGCGGCGCACCGGCTCGGTGGCCGACGTCGACGGCCTGACCCTGGGCCAGAACGCTGACTTCGGGCGCCTGCCCGAGCGCGCCACCAATTTCAGCTACGACCAGAACGTGCAGGCCGCCTACGCCACCTACACCGCCAAGGCCGGCAAAAAGCTGACCCTGAGCGCCGGCACCCGCCTCGAACGCACGGCCCTCGCGGCCAGCTTCCGCACCACCAACTCGGAAATTCCGCTGCGCGATTACTACTCGTGGCTGCCCAACGGCAACGCGCAGTACGCTTTCAGCGACAACAATAGTCTGCGCCTGGCCTACAGCAAGCGTATCACCCGGCCCTACATCGACTACCTCAACCCCTTCGTCGACCGCTCCGACCCGCAGAACATCACCTTCGGCAACCCCGGCCTCGACCCCGAACTCACGGACTCCTACGAGCTGAGCTTTAATACCAACGGCAAGGCCGGCTCGCTCAACATCGCGGCCTCGGTGCGGCGCACCGACAACGCCATCGAAACCGTGCGGGGCCTGGCAAGTGACTTCAATATTCTGGATGCCGCCCCCGGCACTACCGCCCAGACGTTTGCCAACGTGGCGGCCAATTCGTTCTACCAACTCAATTTCTACGGCTCGGCCAAGCCGGCCAAGGGCTGGGACATCAGCGGTGGGCCCGACGTGCAGTACATCGTGCGCCGCAGCCCGGCGCTGGGCATCGAGCGGCGCGGCTTCACGGCCGGCCTCAACTTTAACACGTCCTACAAGCTGCCGAAAAACTACACGCTGCAAGGCTTCCTCTACAGCTCACTCCCCTCGCCCGACCTGCAGGGCCGGGGCGCGGCCAACTTCTATTACCAGATGGGGGCCAAGAAAACCTTCCTCAAGGACAAGGCCGACGTGGTGCTGAACATCGCCACGCCCTTCAATAACACCTGGCGCTACCGTAACACCCTTAACACGCTCAATTTCAGCGAAACCAGCGACAACATCTCCTTTCAGCGCTGCTTCCGGCTCAGCTTCAGCTACCGCTTCGGGCAGGAGCAGCAGGGCAAGCGCCGCAAGTCGGTGAGCAACGACGACGTGAAAGGCGGCGGCAGCAAGCAGGGCGGGCAGTAGGCCAGTTTGCGTTTGTTCGTCGTTATTTGGGCCATGATTCTTTCTGCAAAATCCATGCGGCAGCTTTTGCTTTGGCCGGCCCTGCTGCTGGCCGGGGCCAGCCACGCCCAGACTACCGGTGTGTTTACCGGCACGGTGGTCGACGCCCGTACCCAGGCGGTGGTGCCGTTTGCCTCGCTGGCCGTGCCGGGCCAGCCGGGCGGCACGGTGGCCAATACCGAAGGCTTGTTTCGGCTGGCGCTGCCGGCCGGGGCCGATAGTGTGCGGGTGCAGGCGCTGGGCTATCTACCGCTCATGGTAGGGGCAAAGAATGCCGGTTCGGCGCTGACTGTGCGCCTGCAGCCGCAGCCCTACACCTTGCAGGAAGTGACCGTGACGGCGCTGGCCCCCACCACGCTGCTCAAGCGGGCCGTACGCCAAACCACCGCCCGCATGGCCAGCCCCGTGGGCCTGGAGGTGTACTACCGCGAATTCACGAGCTACAACGGCCAGATTGCCAAGTTTGCCGATGCCCTGGTTGACTACTACCTGAAAGGCAATCCGCGCCGCCCGCGCAACCCCGAGGTGCAGGTGCGGGTGCGCGAGTCGCGCGCCGGCGAAGCCACCATGAGCAAGGACGATGCGCGCCGCGCCATTCCCAGTCCGCTGAGCGTGGAGCAGGCCGGCAACTACTATGATGTGACCGAAGGCAATCCCTACCTGGACAGCACCACCTTCAAGTTCTACAGCTACGTAGTGCTCGAAACCCCGGCCGGGGCCGCCGAAGCGCCCTACTACGAGGTGCGCTGCACGCCCACCACCCAGGACCCAACGCACCTGCGCCAGGCCACCATCCGCATCGACCGCCAGACCCTGGCCATTCAGCGCATCGAGAGCGAAATCCCGACCCGGCTGCAACCCTACCTGAAAAGCATCAACCTGCTCGTGATTAAAGCCCAGGCCACGCAGGCCCGCAAGCGCATCGAGTACCGCGAGGTGAATGGCCGCCTCCATCCCAGCTTCGTGCGCCTGCAGGCCGCCCTGAACATAACGCAAGGCAGCAACCCCACCACGCGCTATGAGTTTACGAGCGAAATGCTGGTACGCGACCTGGCCGCCAACCCCGCACCCTTCCCAAAAAGTGAGCAGCACAGCGGCTCGCTCTTCAAGCGCGGCACGCACTACACGCGGCCCTACTGGCGCGAAGGCAACGTACTAGCCGCCACCGCCGCCGAGGAAGCGGCCATTCAGGCCCTGGAAAAGGGGGCGGGGCAGTAGTAGCGTACAAATACCGCTTACTTTCAATTGACATGGGGCAACCCTGCTCACTTTTTCTGCATCCGTAGGCCAACGCCGGTAATGTTCCGGCCGCGCCGACGATTCAACCCGCAATACTTACTCACCTTTTTTCTGTAAAAATGGCCCTCACCATTACCAACCTATCGAAAACATACGCCAACGGCGTGCAGGCCCTGAAAAACGTCAGCCTCGACATCCCCACGGGCATGTTTGGCCTGCTGGGGCCCAACGGCGCCGGCAAGTCCAGCCTGATGCGCACCATCGCCACGCTGCAGGACGCCGACACCGGCTCCATCATGCTCGATGACCTGGACGTGCTGCAGGACAAGGACGCCGTGCGTCGCGTGCTGGGTTATTTGCCGCAGGAATTTGGCGTGTACCCGCGCGTGACGGCCGAGGAGCTGCTCGACCACCTGGCCGTACTCAAGGGCATTGCCAACAAGAAAGAGCGCAAGGAAATAGTGGAGGCCCTGCTGCAGCAAACCAACCTCTGGAACGCCCGCAAAAAGAACCTGGGCGGCTACTCCGGCGGCATGAAGCAGCGCTTCGGCATTGCCCAGGCTCTGCTCGGCAACCCCAAGCTCATCATCGTGGATGAGCCCACGGCCGGCCTCGACCCGGCCGAGCGCAACCGCTTCCACAACCTGCTGAGCGAGATTGGCGAGCACATCATCATCATCCTGAGCACGCATATCGTGAGCGACGTCACCGATTTGTGCCGCAATATGGCCATCATCAGCCAGGGCCAGGTGCGCCTGACGGGCGACCCGCTGTCGGTGATGGAGCAGCTGCGCGGGCAGGTGTGGCGCAAGCTGGTGAGCAAGGACGAAGTGGCCGAGATTCAGGCCCAGCACCACGTCATCAGCTCGCGCCTGTTCGCGGGCCAGACCATTGTGCACGTGCTGAGCGACGACCGGCCCGCCGCCGGCTTCGAGGAAGTGAATCCCGATTTGGAGGACGTGTACTTCGCGCAGATTTCCGAGCGCCGGGCCCCCGTAGTGGCTTAAACCGTCATGTCGAGCATTCTGCGCATTAAGCAGAGACCGACACATCTCGCGTGCTGGAGTAATCATCTACTACCCCACGCGAGATGTCTCGGTCTCTGCTTAATGCGCAGAATGCTCGACATGACGGCCTGATTTTCATGACGGCCTGATTTTATCATTCACTCGCTTCACCGCTCTGCAAAATGTTTCTTCCCATCTTTTTTTTTGAGCTTAAATACCGCCTGCGCCGCCCGGCCACGTGGATATACTTTTTCCTGCTGGCCCTTATGGCCGGCCTGTTCACGGCGGCGGCCGGAGGAGCCTTTGGCGCGGGCGTCAACGTGAGCCTGGGCGGCGACGGCGGCCGGGTGCACATCAACTCGCCGCAATCCATTGCCGGCTTGCTGGCCATTCTCAGTGCCTTTGGCCTGCTCATCACCTCGGCCATCATGGGCAACCCGGTGTACCGCGACTTCGAGCACCGCACCCACGCCCTGTTCTACACCACGCCCATCAGCAAGTGGGGCTACCTGGGCGGGCGGTTCTGGGGCTCGTTTGTGATTTGCCTGCTGGTGTTCAGCGGTTTGGTGCTGGGGGCCTGGCTGGGAGCACTGGCGCCGGGCGTGGAGGCCGACAAAGTGGGCGTCTTCCACACCAGCCACTACTTCTGGCCTTTTCTGGTGATGGTGGTACCCAACGTGCTGTTCACGGGCGCCATTTTCTTCACCCTGGCCACGCTCACGCGCAACGTGCTGAGCATCTACATCGGCTCGGTGCTGCTGCTGATGGTGTACCTGGTGGCGCAGGCCCTCATCGGCGACCTCGACAACAAGCTGCTGGCCTCGGGGCTCGACGCCTTTGGCATGTCGGCCATGCGCTTCACTACCCGCTACTGGACGCCCGCCGAGAAAAACACCCTCCTGCTGCCGCTGAGCGAATACATCGTGCTGAACCGGGCCGCGTGGCTGGCGCTCGGGCTCGGGCTGCTGGCCTTCTGCTACGCCCGGTTCCGGTTCTCGGCCTTTGCCTCGGACAAAGCCCCATCCAAAGCCAAAAAGGCCGAGGCCGCGCTGGACGTACCCACGGCTGCGGCCGGCATGGGCGGGCGGCTGGTGCTGCCCCGCGTGGCGCAGCTGTTCACCGGCGGCATGCACCTGAGCCAATGGTGGAGCCTCACCAAGCTGGAGTTTCGCAGCATCGTGCGCAGCATGTACTTCGCGGCTATTGTGGGCGCGGGCATCATCTTCGTGCTGGTGGTGGGCTGGCAGGCCGGCAAAACCTACGACACCGAAACCTACCCCGTCACCAACCTGATGGTGGGCGTCCTCAGCGGCAGCTTTGCCCTGTTCATGCTCATCATCATCACCTACTACTCCGGCGAGCTGGTGTGGCGGGAGCGCGACGCCGGCGTGGCCCAGATTACCGACTCGCTGCCCGTACCCAACTGGGTGCCGTTTCTCAGCAAAGTGGCGGCGCTGGGCCTGGTGCAGGTGGTGCTGCTGACCGTGGTGATGGCCTGCGGCATGCTACTCCAAACCCTGAAGGGCTACTTCAACTACGAGCCGGGGCTGTACCTCTCGAATTTGTTTGTGCTGCAGCTGCCCGACTACCTGCTGCTGTGCGTGCTGGCCATGCTGGTGCAGGTGCTGGTGAACAACAAGTACCTCGGCCATTTCGTGATGGTGGTGTACTACGTGAGCAATATTTTCAAGGGCCAGCTGGGCCTCAACCACAAGCTGCTCGACTACGCCGGCAACCCCGACGTGCCGTACTCGGACCTCAACAAGTACGGCCACTTCCTGGAGGGCTTCACCTGGTTTAAGCTGTACTGGGCTGCCGGCGCGGTGCTGCTGGCCCTGGTGGCCAACCTGCTGTGGGTGCGCGGCACCGAAGCCCGCCCCGCCCTGCGCCTGTCCGAAGGCCGCCGCCGCTGGGGCCGCCCCGCCTGGACCGCCCTGATTTTAGGCGTGCTGATAATGGGCGGCGCGGGCGGCTTCATCTTCTACAACACCAACGTGCAGAACCAGTACGTGACGCCCAAACAGCAGGAAAAGCAGGAGCTGGCCTACGAGCAAAAATACCGCCGCTACAAAAACCTGCTTCAGCCCCGCATCGTGGCCGTGAACCTGCGCACCGACATCTACCCCGCCACCCGCGCCGTGCACCTGGACGGCACCTACTGGCTGAAAAACAAGCACACCCGCGCCCTGGACACGGTCATCCTCATCCTGGCCAAAGCCCCACGGGTGCGCAAGCTGGAGCTGGGCAGGCCCGCCGCCACGCTCCTGCTCAACGACAGCACCGCCCGCCTGAGGATGTACCGCCTGGCCCGCCCCCTGGCTCCCGGCGACTCCCTTCAGCTAACCATGGCGCTGGACTACCGCGAGCTGGGCTTCCCCAACTCCGGCTCCAACACCGACATCGTGCAGAACGGCACGTTCATGAACTCGCAGTACCTGCCCATCATCGGCTACGAGGAACGCGGCGAGCTGAGCGACGACGACGTGCGCAAGCGCAACGGCCTCAAGCCCAAAGACCGGCAGCCCCCGGCCACCGACCTGCAGGCCCGGCAGAACCCCGGCCTCAGCCACGACGCCGACTGGATTCGCTTCGAGGCGGTGGTGAGCACCAGCGCCGACCAGCTGGCCGTGGCCCCCGGCCGCCTGCTGAAGGAGTGGAGTGCCAACGGCCGCCGCTACTTCCACTACAAGATGGAGCAGCCGATGCTCAACTTCTACACCTTCCTTTCAGGACGCTACGAGGTGTACCGGGACGCGTGGGCCGACACGGCGGGCCGCCGCTCGGTGCCCATCGAAATTTATTACCAGAAAGGCCACGAGTACAACCTCAAGCGCATGGTGGCGGCCGTAAAGGAGTCGCTCGGGTACTACACGGCCAATTTCAGCCCCTACCAGTACACGCAGGTGCGCATCGTTGAATTCCCCAAGTATGCGAGCTTCGCCCAAAGCTTCGCCGGCACCATTCCCTTCTCCGAAAGCATCGGCTTCATTGCCAAAGTAGACCCCGACGACCCCGAGGACGTGGACTACCCGTTCTACGTGACGGCCCACGAAATTGCCCACCAGTGGTGGGGCCATCAAGTGGTGGCGGCCGACGTGCAGGGCAACACGATGCTCGTAGAAACCATGGCCCAGTACTCGGCCCTGATGGTGATGAAGCAGCACTACGGCGCCAACAGCATGGGCAAGTTCCTCAAGTACGAGATGAACAGCTACCTGCAGGGCCGGGCCTTCGAGCGCAAAAAGGAAGTGCCGCTGGTGAAGGTCGAAAACCAGGGCTACATCCACTACCGCAAGGGCTCCGGCGTGATGTACGCCCTGCAGGACTACATTGGCGAAGCCAACGTGAACACCGCCCTGCGCCGCTTCATCGAGCAGCACGCCTACGAAACGGCCCCCTACAGCACGGCCCCCATGCTGGTGGCCGAGTTCCGCAAAGTCACGCCCGACTCGCTCCAGGGCCTGGTCACGGACCTGTTCGAACGCATTTCGCTCTACGAAAACCGCCTCACCGACGCCACCGCTACCAAGCTGCCCGACGGCCGCTACCGGGTGAACCTCACCATCGAAAGCAAGAAACTGGTGGCCGACAGCCTCGGCACCGAGTCGAACCGCGCCTTCAACGACTACCTGCCGGTGGCCGTGTTCCCGGCCCAGGGCAAGGCAATGAAGGCCGTGCAGCCCTTGTCGCTCAAAAAGTACCGCCTGCGCCCCGGCACCAATAAGCTCGAAATAATTGTGGCCCAGGCCCCCGCCAAAGCCGCCGTGGACCCCTACAACCAGTTCGTGGACCGCGTGCTGGATGACAACGCCCGGGATGTGAAGCTATAAAGCTGCAACCTAGGGCGCACAAAAAATCCCCGGCCAGAATGGTCGGGGATTTTTTCGTTGGTGAAAGACTGGGCCAGCGCTACCGGTAGCTTAGGATTTGTGTACTTGTTTCAGGCTGCTCTTCACTTCTTTACGGGCGGTTTTGAGGTAAAATTTGAGCTGCTGCTTGCGCGATACCACCACTACCTGCGCATTGGCCAGGTTAACCGTTGATTCGTCGGCCCTGCCGTCCTTCATTTGCTTGAAATGAAATGTTAGAGGCTAAAAAACCCTGGTCCGGGGGACCAGGGTTTTTTCAGTAGGAGTCAGTGGTTTTGCAGAAAAAAAGAGGAGGTATTTTGCAGAAAAAGAGTGTGTAAAAATTTGTAAGGCAATAAGTAAGGTTATTTTTTTGCCTCAATTATTTTAGTCTGAAGCAGGTAAATTGAGCCCAGAGACTGAACCGGGGCGAGGTTCACTATTTCTTCCTGCAGGCCGCCGTAGCCGCAGGTCAACTGCACCGTTTTGGTGTCGGTAGGAATGCGTAGCTCAAATTCGCCCTCGGCGTTGGTCACCACAATATTGCGGGTGCCATGCAGCCAGACGGTGGCCCCGGCCAGCACACCTCCAGTGCCCTGCACCACGCCATGCACCATTTTGTAGGCAACGGCTTTGGGGTCGCCCTCCGGGTCGGTACCTGTGGTTTCCCCGGTCGGCGTGGCAACATGCGTGTAAGCGAGCTGGGCACGGCCAGGCAATACGGCAAACATGAGTCCGAAGGCAATGATGGCGGAGGCGGGGCGGAGGGTCATGACAAGTTGCACTCAGGATATTTTTAATAGAACGATACAAACATAGTGTGCTGGAGAGCTATTTGCAAATTTATTTCATAATAAATCATCTTTTAATCGTATAAAAGGGTTGAAATAGTATGAATCAATTCAGACGTAAAAAAGGAAAAGGTCCAATGCATTCCGCATTGGACCTTTTGGAATCTGCAAAAATTTATACAAAAAAATCTAAAATAAATTTGATGAATGCTATTTTCGGAAATTGCTAACGACTTGCCGGGAAGTGGCTGCCGGCTGCCGCGTACCGGGTAAGAATAAAAGTCGGGAAACCCATGCGGCTCCTTCCGCACTTGCCGGCCATAATCAGACCGTTTTTCGCTGCTGCTGCTCTTGGCGAAAAGCAGCGTAGGAATACCCGTAGCTGAAAAGGGCAGTGCCAATTATCAGTGCCAGCATCATGCGGGGCGTCCAGGTGGGGGGTAATACCAGCGCCAGGCCCACTATCAGCAGGCCCGCTATGCAGAACAGGATGCCGCCGGCCCGGTGCGTGCGCGCCCACACACTGGGGCTTTCCAGCGTCCAGGGGGTGCGGATGCCAACGAAATAGTTGGGCTGTACGGTGGTAAGGTAGTTGCCCAGGAAGACGAAGAATACGCCGACAAGCACCGCGATGCCCGTCGCCGAGGCGGCGTTGGGGTGCAGCCCAAGGTATACTGAATAGCAGGCTATGCCGCTAAGCAGGCCCACCACGGCCAGGCGTAGCTTCTGGAAATTGACATTGCTGCCATCGAGCCGGCGCTTAGGGTCGAAGTGGGGCAGCAGCGTGAGCAGCAGGGCCGTGCCCAGCGGCAAAGCCAGGGTAAACAGCCACAGGTTCTGGCGGCTGGTGTAGCCATTCACCTGGCCATTGGTACCGAAATGGGAGGGAACCTGCGCGGGCAGTTCCGCCCACACATATCCGAGATAAACCGATGGAATTGCCAGGACCACGAGGGTTAGCACTTGCCAAATGAGGAGGTTCTTTTTCATGATTACAGAAAGCAAAAGATGAGGAAAGGGAAAAGCTTAGGATTTGAATTGGTAGAGCCAGCCCAGCAATTCGTCGAACACCGTCATGTTGAGGGTGTAGACCACAAATTGGCCCTGCTTCTGGCTGGTAACGAGGTCGGCCTGGCGTAGCAAATCGAGGTGGTGACTGATGGTGGGAGCCGAAAACTGGAACTGCTCGGCGATGGCCCCGGCGGTAGCCGGGCCGCCGCGCAGCCGCTCCAGGATGGCGCGTCGCGTGGGGTCGTTCAGGGCCTTGAAGAGAGCATTCATCTGGTTGTTTTAATGATTAGGCAAATATCTAAATAATATCTGAATAAAAAAAGGCGCGGCTCTTTTTTGGAGGGCTGCGCCTTTTTAGGTTGTCATAAGCGTTGGCAATTTGGGCCAGCAGGCGGCAGTGGTTAGGCGGGCTGCTGGGCCGCCGCTTCGGCCGCTTTTTCGGGGCGACTGCCCCAGCCCATGCCGCAGCGATTCTGCATTTGCTGGCGGAATTTTTCGCGGGCATCGGGGCTCAGGTGTTCCATGCGGCCGGCTATGCGCTGCTGCCATTCGCGGCGCTTGCGGGCCCATCCGCCGGGCCGCCCACCCCCCCGGAACCCGCCGAACAGAATCCGGCTCAGCACGAGCAGGCCCAGGGTTTGGGCCAGGCCGATGGTGGGGAGATGAAACAGGTCGGGCATCAGCCAGTTCCACAACGCCTGCGTGGCAAGCACGGCAACGGTGATGAACAGTGCCGCGAAGAAAAAGAAACGGAGGCCGCGAAGCAGCCAGAATTTACGGTCCATAATGAGGGTAGTAGTTAGTTGTCAGTTGTTGGTTGTCAGTTACCCGTTGTTATGTGTTTATTATTTAGGTATTTATGCTTGAATAATAACTGACAACGAGCACCTGGCAACTAAAAGCTAATCGGTAAACAGTTCGGTGTAGAGTTTTTGCAGCCGTTTGCGGAGGTGCAGCACGGCGTAGTGCTTGCGCGAAATCAGGGTTTTGAGCGGGACGCCGGTTTCGGCCTCCATCTCGCGGAAGGTCTTGTCTTCCAGCTCGTGCCACACAAATACCTGGCGCTGGGCGGCGGGCAGTTCAGCCAGGGCATCGCTGAGGGCTTCCATGAGGGTTTCGCGCAGCAGGCGGTTTTCGGGCGAGTCGTCGGGGGCGGGCAGCAGGTCGGCCAGCAGCAGGCCTTCGCCGTCGTCGGAGGCCTCGGCCGCGCCGAAGGCCGCTTCGAGGCTCACGGGGCGCTTGCGGCGGTAGAGGTCGGTGATGCGGTTGCGGGCCACCCGGAAAAGCCAGGCCGCCGCCTGCTCCACGGGTTTGAGCAGCCGGTAGCTTTCCACGAGCTCGGCAAAGACGTCCTGCAGGAGGTCTTCGGCCTCGGCTTCATCAGGAATGCGCCGGCGGATAAACTGCAGCAGCCGGGGCCGCTGCTGCCGCACGGCTTCGGCAATCTGGCGGTCTTGCTGCGAAGCCGACATGGGCAGGAGGGGAGAGGGAAGCGAAAGAGCCAGGGTTTCCATTGTGCCTAAGCAGACGCCGGCCCCCCGAAATTACTTTATTTATTGTAGCCTAAACTCACCGTAAACGTCATACTGAGCTTGTCGAAGCATCTTTACCTAATAGCTAACCCAATCGATTAGATTACCTGCACGGTAGAGATGCTCCGGCTGCGCGTACGCCAGATGAGCACGACGTTCATCCATTGTAACGCTCTGCCCTGAAATTCACCCCCTGATTTTTCGTTTTTCAGGGTACCTTTGCCGGCCGGCCGGCTGCACGTTGCTCATTCGCCGGCCCTTCTGCATGGACCAAACCGTTTCCCAAACCATTCCCGAAGTCATTCGGACCGTTCCGCTTCAGTACTACGTCTTTTTCGCCTCGGCCCTGTTTGCCATCGGGGTTACGGGGGTACTGGTGCGGCGCAATGCCATCATCATCTTCATGTGCGTCGAGCTGATGCTCAATGCGGTGAATATCCTGCTGACGGCCTTTTCGGCCTACCGGGCCGACCCCAACGGGCAGATTTTCGTGTTCTTCATCATGGCCGTGGCCGCTGCCGAAGTATCGGTGGGCCTGGGCATCATCGTCATGATTTACCGCAACTTCCAGACCACCGACGTTAATCTGCTCAGCCGGCTCAAATGGTGAATGAGCGAATGAGCGAATGAGTGAATGCGCCTTAGCCGTTCGCTCTGCCGCTCGTTCAACTCGCCTCATTCACTCATTCGCTCAGTCACTCCCTCATGCAAGAAACCGTTCTCCCCGGCGCCAACGCCCCGTATTCTACATTCATCTACGTCCTTATTCCGCTGTTGCCCTTCCTGGGCTTTTTGCTGAACGGGCTGCTGAACCGCAAGCTTTCCGGCACCCTAGCCGGCCTCATTGGTAGCGCTACCGTGCTGGGCTCGTTCCTGATTTCGGTGATGCTTTTTCTCAATTTTGAGTACCAGTACACCGTGCAGCTGTTCGACTGGATTTCCGTCGGCTCGCTTCAGATACCCTTCCAGTATCAGATTGACCAGCTTAGCCTGATTATGCTGCTGCTGGTAACGGGCGTGGGCTTTCTCATTCACGTCTACAGCATCGGCTACATGCACCACGACGAGAACGTGGGCAAGTTCTTCAGCTTCCTGAACCTGTTCATTTTCAGCATGCTGCTGCTGGTGATGGGCGCCAATTTCGTCATCCTCTTCATCGGTTGGGAAGGCGTGGGCTTGTGCTCCTACCTGCTCATCGGCTTCTGGAACAAGAACACCGCCTACAACAACGCCGCCAAGAAGGCCTTCATCATCAACCGCATCGGCGACCTGGGCTTCCTGCTCGGCATCTTCCTGATTTACCTCACCTTCAACTCGGTGCAGTACGCCGAGGTGTTCCAGAAGGCCAGCCTGGGCGAGTTTGGTACCTATGGCGTGGGCATCTGCACGGCCATCACGCTGCTGCTGTTTGTGGGCGCGATGGGCAAATCGGCCCAGCTGCCGCTCTACACCTGGCTGCCCGATGCCATGGCCGGCCCCACGCCGGTTTCGGCCCTCATCCACGCCGCTACCATGGTTACGGCGGGCATCTACATGGTGCTGCGGGCCAACGTTTTGTTCACGCTCGCGCCCGACACGCTGCAGGTGGTAGCCATCGTGGGCGCGGCCACGGCACTGTTTGCCGCTACCATCGGCCTGGCCCAAAACGATATCAAGAAGGTGCTGGCGTACTCCACGGTGTCGCAGCTGGGCTATATGTTCCTGGCGCTGGGCGTGATGGGCTACTCCACTGCGCTGTTTCACGTTCTCACCCACGCCTTCTTCAAGGCGCTGATGTTCCTCGGGGCCGGCTCGGTCATTCACGCCATGAGCAACGAGCAGGACCTGCGCCGCATGGGCGGCCTGCGCAAGGCGCTGCCCATCACGTTCGTCACTTTCCTCATCGGCTGCCTGGCCATTTCGGGCATTCCGCCGTTCTCGGGCTTCTTCTCGAAAGATGAAATCCTGGCGCACGCCTTTGAGCACAGCAAAGTGCTGTGGGCCATGGGCTTGCTCACGGCCTTCCTCACGGCGTTCTACATGTTCCGCCTGCTGTTCCTGGCTTTCTTTGGCGAGTTCCGCGGCACCGCCGAGCAGAAGCATCACCTGCACGAGTCGCCCGCTTCGATGACCTTTCCGCTCATTGTTCTGGCCATTCTGGCGGCCGTGGGCGGCTTTATGGGTGCGCCCATGTTCACGGGCGGGCATCACTACCTGGCCGAATACCTGGCCCCGATATTTACCTACTCGCAGCGCCTGATGCCGGAGGTTTTCTCGGCTGAGCCCGACCACAATACCGAGCTGATGCTGATGGGCCTGTCGGTAGCCGCCGGCTTGTTGGGCATCATCCTGGCCTACGTATTCTACGTGGCCCGCGCCCAGCGCCCGGCCGAGGACGAGGCGCACCGCTCGGCTCCCGAGAGCCTGGTGTACCACAAGTATTACATCGACGAGCTGTACAACAGCCTGTTCACGCGGCCCATTATGGCGCTGTCGTCGGGCCTCTATAAGTTTGTGGAAAACGGGGTAATCAACCCCGTAGTGGGTGTTTTTGGTCGCGCCGTGAATGGCGGCGGCCAGCTGCTCCGCTACGTGCAGACCGGGGCCGTGGAAACGTACCTGATTCTGATGGTCGTCGGTATCGTACTGATTCTGGGACTGAACTTCGCCCGCTTCTAGGCTGCTAAATGGCTATTCCTAATCAACTCGGCAACATGAAAGCATTTGCTGCGCGCGGCTTTGTTATACTGGCTTGCTGGGCTATGGTAGCCTGCGGAAAAGATGCCCGTGACCAGTTTGTGGGCGAGTGGAAAAGTGCCACCACTGATGCGGAAACGCATACCATCATCAGGCGTTCGGGCGATGACTTCTTCATTAGCGAAGGCAGGCAGGACCTGGTGGGCAAGTACGACGAGGCGACCAAAAGCCTGCTGATTGACAACGGCACCCGCAAAGTACCCGTGTTGTATATCCCCGAATCCGACCAGATTGTGGTATCCGCCGGTGGCAAAAGCGCCCGGTTTGCGCGGGTAAAATAAGCTGTTAATTCAGCGTATCGGGGGTAATGTGAGCCGGTGGGAGTATTGCGCCAATTATGTTGGGACGCCGCAAGCGCGACTATTTTATCGTAAATAATAGTCATTGTCAATTACTTTAATCAGGCCTTGTAAAGGCGGATTGGGCAGTAAGAGCAACTTTTTTGGATAGATAGGGTATAGCAGCCTATCCAATGCGGGCCGCAGGGCCGGCAGCGGATTTTGTTTCTATTCCTTCACCTCAAAAAATATGCATCCAACACCTAACTTCCTACGGGGTCTGGCACTTGGCGCAGTCATGCTGGGCATGGCAGCGCCATTGGCACAAGCCCAAACCGCTGACAGAAAGACGGCCCTCAGTGCCAATGTCGGACTGTTGCAGTACCGTGGCAACATGGGAACTGATTTCTGGGACCGTTCCGAACCCGACCTCGAAGTGGGCGGCGGTGGTACCATCAGTCGTTACCTGTCGCCTTCGTTCGATGTGGCCTTGCTTGGCTACTATCAGACGTATAAGTTCAGCAGCGAAGTACGAGCCGGCGACAACTTCGAGGCGCGCATCGGCATGGTGGACCTGGGCATTAAGCTCAAACTCAACAACGGTAAGATTCTCAAGGAAGATGCCCGCATTCAGCCCTACCTGATGGGTGGCGGCGGCATGTTTCTGACCAATAGCACAGGCCGCGCTAATGGCCAGAACTTTTTCAACCAGATTCGCCGGCCCGAGGTATTTGGCCTGGCTGGTATCCGGGTGCGCCTCAGCGATGCTGTGTCGCTGGACCTGACCACCAGCCAGCACTATCCCTTTACCGAACGGGTTGATAACCTCTACGGTAGCCCGGATGACAAGCTGTACGACCGGTTCCTGCTGCACCAGGCTGGTGTGACGGTAGCCTTCGGCAAGATGAAGGACGAGGATAAGGACGGCGTATCGGACAAAAAGGACAAGTGCCCCGGCACCCCCGCCGGTGTGGCCGTGGACCCCAACGGCTGCCCCCTGGACAAGGACGGCGACGGTGTGCCCGACTACCAGGATAAGTGCCCCGACGTGAAAGGCGTGGCTGCCCTGCAAGGCTGCCCCGACCGTGACGGCGACGGCGTGACTGATGCCGAAGACAAGTGCCCCGACGTGGCGGGCCTCGCTATCCTGCAAGGCTGCCCCGATGCCGATGGTGACGGCATAACAGATGCCGACGACAAGTGCCCCGGCACCCCGGCTGGTGTGAAAGTGGATGCCACCGGCTGCCCGCTTGACCGCGACGGCGACGGCGTGCCCGACTACCAGGACCGTTGCCCCGACCGTGCCGGCCCCGCCAGCAACAAGGGTTGCCCCGAGATTAAGGCTGAAACCAAGAAGCGCCTGAAAGAAGCCACGAAGTCCATCAACTTCGAATTCAACAAGGCCGTGTTGCTTCCTAGCTCGTACCCAACCTTGAAGGACCTGGCCGCCATCATGGCCGAGTACCCCGACTACACCATGAGCATTGCCGGCCATACCGATAGCAAAGGCGCCGACGATTACAACCTGCGTCTTTCCTATGACCGTGCTGCTTCGGCCCGCACCTACATGCTGAGCCAGACGGTACCCGCCGACCGTATCGAGTCGCGCGGCTACGGCGAGACCAAACCGGTTGCGGACAATGGTACGGCCGCTGGCCAGGCCCTGAACCGTCGCGTCGAATTCGACCTCTACCTCACCGGCGAGCCAAACTCGGCCGAAGTGAAGTACGGCCCGGCGCCCACCATCTCGGAACTGCAGAAAACTCCTGCAGGTCGGCCCACCGCCGGCAAGGCACCCGTGAAAAAAGCTCCCGCCAAAAAGGCTCCGGCCCGGAAGGCCCCTGTGAAGCGCAAGTAAGCCGCCCGCGCGGCAAGCGCTAAGTAAGAAAAACGGCCCGCTCGATGAGAGCGGGCCGTTTTTTTGTGGTCTAAGGAATGTGGTCAGTCTTACGGCAAGCCGTAAGTCACCGCTAGATAGTAGAGCCCGCCCACGCTCGGCCCGCCCAAATAAGACACGTAGTAGTCGTTCAGCACGTTGCTGGCCCCTAGCTTGATGCGCAGGTTGGGCTTGGGCACGGTGTAGCTGATTTGGGCATCGAGCGTGTGGTAAGCCGCCACGGTGCCATTCACCAGGAAGGTTTGGGAGTAATAGCCCTGCTGCCAGCGGTAGTTGAGGCCAAAGCCGAAGTTTTGGTAGGCGTTTTCGTTGCTCAGGCTCAGGTTGTAGGCCCAGCGCGGGGTGTTGAAGCCGTCTTCGAGACCGTCGCCCGATTCGGTGCGGGCGAGGCGAGTGTAGGTGGTGTTGGCCCCAACGAGGTAGCCGCCCGCCAGCTCATAGCGCAGGCCCAGCGAGCCGCCGTAATTGTACACTTTGCTTTGGGCGTTGGTCCAGAGGCGGTAGCGACTTTGGGTATTTTTGCTGGCCAGGTAAATGGCCGTGGAGTCTGGATTCAAGGTTTTGGGCACGTAGGCCTCGACCTGAGCAATGAAGTCGCGGTAGGTGTTGTAGTAAAAGTCGACATCAACCAGCAGGCGGCGGCCGGGCAGCAGGGCCGCCTTGTAGCCCAGCTCCAGCGAACGGATTTGCTCGGGCTTGAGGTAAGTGTACGGGTTTTTGACTAACAGGCGTTTATTCAAATTAATGGCCTGGCTATTAATCGCCTGCTTCTGGGCAACGGTAGCGTTGGCGGGCGTATTGGCGTTTACGTAGGCGGTATTAGCCGCTACGAAAGCGTCGATGCTGGTACGCAGGTAGCTGTTCTCAAACACGCCGTCCGACATCACGCGCAGCCCGCCGATGCGCTTCACCTGCCCGCTGTTCACGTTCGAGAAGCCTTCGAATAAGCTCGGGAAACGGTAGCCGCTCTGGTAGCTCAGCCGGAAATTGGCCTGCTGGCTGGGCAAGTACACGGCGGTGAAGCGCGGGTTGAAGCGGGTGCTGAAATAGTCATTTTTATCGGCCCGCAACGTGGCGGTGAGGCGAATTTTCTCGTTCATCAGCCGCGCACCGGCTTGCAGAAAGCCTCCCGTTTTGCCGTACGTAAGGTTGCTGAACGGGTCCTTTCCCTGCTCAGGATTGACGAAATAGTTGCCGTCGGGCACCACGATGTAGGTGCGGTGGTCGGCCCCGACCAGCAAATCCAGCGTGGTGGGCAGGCGGTGTCCGGCGCGGCGCAGGGCTTCGGCAATGTTCACCTGGCCCTCGGCGTGGAGCAGGTTGGCCCGCACGCGCAGGGCCGCGCCCACGTCCCAGTTATTGATATTCTGCACGTTGTCCAGGCTTTGCTGAAAGGCGGGCGTGCCGGGCTGGGGGCGGCCGGCATCGGCGGCGGCGCGGGCGGTGGCGTGGGCCTGGGCCACGGGCTGGCCGGCCTGGGTGGCGGCGTTCCAGGCGGTGGTGTAGTCGCGGTTCCAAATGGCGTCGGGCTTGAAGCCGCGGTCAATGTTTTCGGCGGCGGAGCGCAGGTTGTAGCTCTGGCCGGTGTTTTCCTGGGTGAAGTAGGCGCGGGCCTGCACCACCGGGCTGGTGAGCTGCAGGGCGTGCTGCTGCAGGCGGTAGCCCTGCAATTGAAAGCGGTTCGAGCGCTGGTACACGTTGTTGAACGCGGCCACGCGGTAGGTGTAGGCCAGCTCGGTGCCGGGGCGCAGCTTATAGTGCAGCGCGGCATCGGCCTTGATGATTTTCAGGTGGTAGTCCACCACGTCCTTTTCGGCGTAGCCGGTGCGGGCCACCTGGTAGTTTTTGCCACCCAGGCTCAGCGTGCTGCGGTCCGGCGACTCGTTGCCGTAGCCGTTCACGGGGTCGCGGGCGGGGTTTTCGGTGCCAAATAACCTCGTGTTGGCGTTGCCGTTGGGGTTGATGTCGGTCTGGTCGTGGGCCACCCAGTCGTAGCCGCGCAGGTAGCTGCCATTTACCTTAAAGGCCAGCTTCGGGCTCAGCGCCTTCGCGTAGCGCAGGCTGGTTTCGGAGAAGAGTCTGGCCCCGCTGTTCGGGTCGCCAAGGTGATTGAGTCCGGTTTTCTGCTGTACGCTCAGGCCTTCGTAATTGAAGGGGTTCCTGGTCTGGAAATTGGCGAGTCCGTTGATGGCATTCATGCCGTAGAGCGCGGCGGCCGTGCCGGGCACGATTTCCACCGACAGGATATCCAAATCATTCGGCCCCAGCACGTTCCCAACCGGCCCGCCAATGTGCGGGGCCTGATTATCGATGCCATCGACTAATTGGGCAAAGCGCACGTTGGTCGTGTTGGTGAAGCCCCGCGCATTAATCACCTTAAAGGCTAGGCTGGGCGTAATCACCTGCACGCCCTTGAGGTGCTCGATGGCGTCGAAAAACGAAGGCGCGGGCGTGAGCCGCAGGGCGCGGGCGTTGAGCTTTTCCACCGTTACCGGCGAGTGCAAGAAGCTTTCCTCGACTTTAGAAGCCGACACCACGACCTCCTCTAAATCTACTTTTTTGCGGGTTGTGTCGGCCGGAACAGGTCTTTGAGCATGAGCGGCCAGCGTGGAGAAAGCAGCCATTGCCAGCAGCCCGGCACGGAAGGACATGAGTAGGGATGGCATCATTGAAAACCCGTTATATTCACAAAGATATAACGCGTCCGACTATGCCTGCTATTCCTGCAGCCGCTGGGTTTCGAGGGTCATGAATGCCTGAAAACGCGTCTGCAACTCCTGAAACGCCGTGATGGCGACCTGGCCCGCTTCCGTGACCACCGCGCCACCGCCCCGGGCCCCGCCGGTTTGGGTGGCTACCAGCGGGGAAGTAGCCTGCGCATTCATTGAGCTGACCAAATCCCAGGCCCGCTTGTAGGACATACCCATGGCCTGCGCCGCTTTGGAGATGGAGCCCAGCGCCGCAATCTGCTCCAGCAGCTCGAGCCGGCCAATGCCGAGGAAGCGCCCGTCGTCGGTTTCGAGCCAGAGCCGGCCGTTCAGGCGGTAGGTTTTGGCGGGCAGGAACAGGGCTTTCATAAGACCGGAGCAAAGGGCGGCGGGAGCGGGCTCCGCACCTACGGCTTCACGAATTTCAGCTGCTGGGGCTGGCCGGTAGCGGTTTCCACGCGCAGGATGTAGGTGCCGGCGGGCCAGCCGCTGGTGCTTAGGCGCAGGCTGCCGTCGGCCTGGGGCAGGGCGCGGGCGGGCAGGCGGCGGCCCAGCGTGCTGAACACGGCCAGGCTGCCGGCCCGCAACGGCTGGCCGGCCCGAATGGTCAGCTCGTCGCCGGTGGGGTTGGGGTAGAGAGACAGGGCCGCCGCGGCCGGGCCGGCACCGCGGTTGGCCAGCGCGAGGCGGCTGAGGCGGTAAGGTCGCAGGAAGCGCCACACCTCCCGGCTGGCGCTGATGTCGCGGTTGGTAACGCCGGTAGTGAACGCCGAGCCCGGCCAGGTGTGGCCGCCGCCGATGATGCGATAGTGCTCCACCGCGCTGCCGTTGCGGCCGCCGGCCCACACCTGGCGCTCAGCCGTGCAGCCGTCGGTGGTGTTCGTGTTGGGCACTGCCGTGATGGTGGGCGTAGGGTTGCAGCCGTTCACCTGCACCCAGTGGGCCAGCAGGGTAGGGATGGGCACGAAGTTGAGCGCCGTGCCGCCGGTGTAGGGCACGGTGCCGTCGGCGGTGCCGTGGATTTCGATGATGGGTACCGGCCGGCCGGGCGCGCAGCTGCTCATCCGGCTGGCAATCATGCTGCCCGTGACGGAGCCGATGGCCGCGATGCGCCCGCTGAGCTGGCAGGCCAGCTCGTAGCTCATGAAGCCGCCGTTGCTCATGCCCGTGCTGTAAATGCGGTCGGGGTCGAGGCGGTAGCGGGTGGCCAGGGTATCAAGCAAGGCCGCGAGGAAGGCCACATCATCGACCCCCGTGCCGCGTGGGCCGAAGGTGTTCCAGTTGCGGTTATTGGCCGCGTCGAGGGTGCCGTTGGGGTGCACGATGAGGAAGTTGGCGGTGTCGGCGATGGGCCGGAAGTCGCCGTAGAATTCCTGTTGCTGGTTATTGGAGCCGTAGCCGTGCAGGTTGAACAGCAGCGGTACTGGGCCCGTGGTGCGCGTGTAGATGGCGGGCACGTAGAGGCGGTACTCGCGCACCAGCCCCCCGCTGCGGATGGTGCCGACTACGGTAGTCTGGGCGCGAAGACTGCCCGGGCAGAATGCTAATAGCGCGCTGAGCACCAGCAGGCCGACGGTGGAGAGAAAGGAGTTGCGCATTTTCAGTTCGGGAAAGCAGCGTTATAGCAGTTTCCGAGTCAGTGTACATTTTTGAAAACAGTTAAAAGTTGAGAGTTAAAAGTTAAAACCCAGTATGTCTGACTTTTGACTTTTAACTCTCAACTTTTAACGCTGTACATGGACTTGGAAACCGCTGTAGTTGATGCAGGCAAAGGTAACGGCCGGGACCGAGCCGGGACCGGGCGCGGAATCCAACTGCTTGCTACCTTTCGGCTCCGGGGCCTGGCCGCTTCGGCTTTCGTGTTCATTTCCCCCGCGCTCCATGAAAAAACTCGTTCTTTCCACCACGTTGCTACTGGCCTTCGCCGCGACCCGGGCGCAGGATTTCAAGTACCAAACGCCGCCCCAGGCCATTCAGGATTTGCTGCTGGCCCCGCCCACGCCCCGCGTCAGCCTGGCTTCCGATGGCCGCACGCTGGCCCTGCTGCAAGTGCAGGATTTTCCCACCGTGGCCGAGCTTTCGCAGCCCGAATTACGCCTGGCCGGCCTGCGTTTCAACCCGCGCACCAACGGCCCCAGCCGGGTGAGCTACGCCGTGGGAATCAAGCTGAAAAAGCTGCCCAACGGCCCCGAAACCGAGGTGAAAGGCCTGCCCGCTCAGGCCCGCATCAGCAGCGTGATTTGGTCGCCGGACGATAAAACCATGGCCTTCGCCCTCACCATGCCGGGGGCCGGCACCGATGGCCGCGTGGAACTGTGGGTGGCCGATGTGGCTACCGCCACCGCCCGCCGCCTGCTGGCCGCGCCGCTGAATGATGCCTTCGGCTCGTCGTTCGAGTGGGTATCGGACAGCCAGACCCTGCTGGCCCGCACCGTACTGGCCGGCCGTGGCCCCGCACCGGCCGCCGATGCCGCCCCCACCGGCCCCACCGTGCAGGAAAGCGGCGGTGGCAAGAAGTCCGGAGCCCGCACCTACCAGGATTTGCTGAAAAGCCCCGCCGACGAGCGGGTATTCGACTACTACGCCACCTCGCAGCTGGTGAAGGTGAAGCTGGCCGATGGCAGCGCCCAGCCCATGGGCCAGCCCGGCGTTATTCAAACCGCCAGTTCCTCGCCCGATGGCAAGTACGTGCTGCTGCGCACCCGTCACCGCCCGTACTCGTACCTGCTGCCGCTCAGCAGCTTCCCGCAGCGCCTCGATGTGCTCGACCTGGCTACCGGTGCGCTGGTTCAACCCATCGTCGACCTGCCGCTGGCCGATAACGTCCCCACCAATTTCGACGCCGTGGTGACCGGCCCCCGCGGCCACGCCTGGCGTGCCGATGCGCCCGCGACCATCTACTACGCCGAGGCGCAGGACGGGGGCGACCCCAAGACCAAGGCTGCTATTCGGGATAAGGTCTACACCCTGCCCGCGCCCTTCACCGGCCCGGCGCAGGAGCTGGCCGCGCTGCCGTTGCGCTTCGCGGGCCTGAACTGGGGCAACGACAAACTGGCCCTCGTGGAAGGCTACCGCTGGGCCGACCGCCACCAAACCACCTGGCAGCTGAACCCCGGCACGCCCGCCGCGCCGCTTACCGTGCTCTTCGAAGGCTCGTCGCAGGATACTTACAAGGACCCCGGCACACCTTACGAGCACCGCAACTCCCAGGGCAAGTACGTGCTGCTTACCGGGGGCCCTACCGGCCAGAGTATCTACCTGCTGGGGGCCGGCGCTTCGCCCGAGGGCGACCGGCCTTTCGTGGACGAGCTGGACCTGACGAGTAAGAAAACCACCCGCTGGTGGCGCTCCGAAGCCCCGGTTTACGAAACCCCGGTGGCTATTCTTGATGCCAGCGGCAAGCACCGTGAGCTGCTGACGCGCCGCGAGTCGCTGGCGCAAAACCCGAACTACTACCTGCGCGATGCCAGCAAAAAAGGCCAGCCCAAGGCTGTAACCAACTTCACCAACCCCTACGCAGCCTTCGGCGGCAGCTTCAAAAAGCAGGTGCTGCACTACAAGCGCGCCGATGGCGTGGACCTGACCGCTGACCTCTACCTGCCTCAGAACTACAAGAAAACCGATGGCCCGCTGCCCACGCTGATGGAAGCCTATCCGGTCGAGTTCAAGGATAAAAGCAACGCCGGGCAGGTGAGCGGCTCGCCCTACACGTTCACCCGCCTGAGCTGGGCCTCGCCGGTGTATTGGGTGACGCAGGGTTATGCCGTGCTGGCCAACTCCAGTATTCCGATTGTGGGTGAAGGCAGCAAGGAGCCCAACGACACCTACACCGAGCAGCTGGTGAGCAGCGCCAAAGCCGCCATCGACGAAGGAGCCCGCATGGGCGTGGTGGACCCTGCCCGCGTAGGCGTGATGGGCCACAGCTACGGAGCCTTTATGACGGCCAACCTGCTCTCGCACTCCAACTTGTTCAAGGCTGGCATCGCCCGCAGTGGGGCCTACAACCGCACCCTCACGCCGTTTGGCTTTCAGGGCGAGGAGCGCACGTTCTGGCAGGCCGCGGAGGTGTACAACGCCATGTCGCCGTTCAACTACGCCGATAAAATCAAGACGCCCATTCTGCTCATTCACGGCGAGGTCGACAACAATTCCGGCACTTTCCCCATCCAGACCGAGCGGTATTACGCCGCGCTGAAAGGCCAGGGGGCTACCGCCCGCTACGTGGTGCTGCCCGCCGAGGCCCACAGCTACGCCGCCCGCGAAAACCTGCTCCACATGCTCTGGGAGATGGATTCGTGGCTGAATAAATACGTGAAAGTACCCGCCACGCCAGCGGCTAATTAGGAAGGCAGGGCAGTTTAGGAAATCAGAATAATCTCAGAACGTCATGCTGAGCTTGTCGAAGCATCTCTACCTCAACACTAATTCCTACGAATGGATTAGCTGCGCGGTAACTGTACTTCGGCAAGCTCAGCATGACGTTCTTTTTTTAAACCCGAACATGGCATCAATCGACAAAATTGCCTGGCTGCACCTGCGCGACGGCCAACTCCTGAGTACCCGCAGCCACGGCAAAAACCGGTACTACATCCCCGGCGGCAAGCGCGAAGCCGGCGAAACCGACCACCAAACGCTGCTGCGCGAAATCAGCGAAGAGCTCACCGTGGCCCTCGACCCGGCCAGCCTGGAGCACGCGGGCACCTGGGAAGCGCCCGCCCACGGCCACCCGGCCGGCGTGCTCGTGCGCATGACCTGCTACCGGGCCACCTACACCGGCGAGCTGCAGCCGGCCGCCGAAATTGCGGAAGTGGTGTGGCTGACCTTCCGGCACCGGGAACAGGTCTCGGCCGTTGACCAACTGATTTTTGACTGGCTGCGGGAGCAAGGCTTGCTGGCCGATTAGCGCCGGCTGGGATGGTGAAATCACAACAAAATCCGGACGATGAAGTAAAGCTGAAGGCAAAAGCACCCGCGGCCAATCAGGCTCCGTTGGCGTGATATTTCAGCTACTTAACCCAAGTTGCGGAGTAGTTGGAGAGCACAAAAAAAGTCTGCTCGGCAGAGCAGAAGTAGGTTTGAGGTCTCTAACCGCCTCATTCCTACTTTCCCCATGCGCGAACAGACCGTTGCAAT